>NZ_JASJOU010000001.1:975913-1301218 GCF_030068605.1 Xanthocytophaga agilis | reverse complement strand
TCTGCACCTATTTCAAGCCCTATCGGACTATGAACTTCAGTGAGTCGGTTGTCATCAAATGTTTTATCTGTTTCTTCCCACTCTCCAAGCATTTTTTCATATCGTTTACGTGGTCCTAACACACCTATGTAACCTACATTCGATATAAGTAACTGTTCCAGAATAGCTTTATCGTACTTGTATCCATGTGACATCAATACCGCTGCTGTCCGTTCTGTAAAAGACAATTCGGACAGAATGTTATTTCTGTCAACAAGTAAAACTGCATCAGCACCCGGAAAACGTTTGGGGGCTACATGGGCAATACAGTCTTCTGTAACAGTGACATGCCACCCCAGTACTTTTGCCATTTCCACCAGTGGAGGAACATCATAACCACCCCCAAAGATGATTAGCTGAATTTCAGGTTGTATGGATTCGATAAATACCTCTATCGTGTCAGATGCGTAAGTAAGTAACTGTGATTTTCCGGATTGCCAGGTTTGATTCATAGCCTGACGAAGTTGTTCCTCTTCCGGAAAGTTAATAAAGCCTGGGTCAGAATCAGAATCTGTCAGAATAAGGTGTCGAATACCTGTATAGGATTCTTGAGCTTTAACTACCTTGATTTCAATAAATGCAGTCCGGTTAGTGGCACATTGTTTCCAAAAATAGAGAGAGTGTTTTTGGAAATAATCCGGATCAATAGGTTCAATAAAAACATCAATGATACCATTGCAGCCTAATCCGACACCAAGGCTATTTGCATCGTCATTCATTGTATCATAGGTAACCATCATCGGTTTACCATCGAGCATAACCTGACGGGCTTTGCGAAGTGCATCTCCTTCCAGACAGCCTCCACTAATTGCTCCAACCCATCGTCCGTCGTCTGTAATTAACATTTTTGCACCTGGCCGACGATAAGAAGACCCTTCTACCCGAACTACAGTGGCCAGAGCTACTTTGCGTTGTGAAAAATCGATTTGCTGATAAAGCTCTATAATTTTGCGGATTTCTTTCATGTATAGGCTGTAAAAACAGTATAACTACAAAATCAATGCCTTCTGGTGGCTTTCGGAAAAGTTAGAACTTTTTATTGAATTCTTATCGATAAAAGGGGATATGTGCTATGTATAAAGGATGACTGGTGTTAAAAAATTGACAGGTGACAGTTTTTATCCTATAAGGCTATTTCTTTTTCCGTTCCACCCGATACATAGATCCCTGTTCGTTGCTAATGATAAAATCGGTATCATTAATGTAGGTGAGTGCTTCAGCCTGGCTCCTGGCTAGTTTAATACATTCATACGGCTCCTGAAAGAAGTTATTCGGATTTTTAATGTTAAAAACAAATACCTTTCCATAGGTTAATAATGCCATCTGAGTACCAGAAGGATTCATATCAGCTGCAGTTACCATACTCTTTATTTTGACAGTGCTTCGTATCCTGGCAATATGATTTCCGGGTGTAGCAGGTAGTACATACATTTTCTCAATTCTATTCCCTCGGTTTTTGGAGAACAGATACAGGCTGTCTGCATGCCAGAAAAACGCTTCACAGTCAAAGTTCCGATCTTCTGGAGCAGGAGGGAAAGCTGTCTGATCTTCATACGAGAAGCGAATACTGTCTATTTTTTCCGGATGTCGTGGGTTTACTTTAAAAATGGCCAGGTTTTTCCGTCGATTGTTATTATTGCCAAAATCTCCGATGTAAATGCTGCCTTGTTTATCAATTGTTATGTCTTCCCAGTCATGATTATGAATACCTTTCAGTCGGATTTTTTGCAGAAGTTTCCCTTTATCGGTGACCTGAAAAATATCGGCTGGAGATCCTCCGTCATTATGTGTCCAGAGTACTGTAGGAATACTATCGGTGGCAAGTCCGGAACTTTCGCTGATTATTTCAGGAAGCTGGCCTATTTTTGTAACTTTATAATTACGGGTGCCAGTTTCAAAACCACTTTCGCGCTTTTCATAGTGACAGTTGCAAAGTAAAACTTTAAGAGATAATAAGAGCGAAATAACTTTATATTTCAGCATTTTTTCGGATTTAAAACTCACTTGCAGAAATGATTAAATTTTTCAATAAAAGAGACAATGAGAATCAGGTATTTTTTATTTTACACCTATTTCAAACAGTTTCTGCTGTATTTATCAAAGCGAATTAACAACTTTGCATTTAACTTTTTATTGTCTGTCTGAACAATTTTTATGGAGAACCCTCGCGCAGTGCAGCTTCCAATCTATGCTAAGATTACTTTTATACTCATTAGCATTGCCTTATTGTGGATTTTTTTGGTCCAAATGTCAGGAATGCTGATTCCAATTTGCTTCTCACTTTTATTTGCTTTACTGCTTCATCCGTTGTGTGTCCGGCTGGAAACCTGGAGGGTGCCACGTGTACTGGCAATTACACTGTGTTTGATTTTACTGGTGATTGTGGTAGTTGGAATACTCATGGGCATAGTAGTTCAGCTTACAGATTTTGCGGATATCTTACCTGATCTGCAAAAGAAGTTTCTCAAACTTTTTAATGATGCGCAAATCTGGGTACGTACAGAATTTGGTGTTCGAAAAAAAGAGCAGGCCGACTGGCTCGAGAAAAATGCACAGATGCTCACCGATTCCAGCGGACAAATTGTAGGAAACCTTTTATCTGTTGTGTCCAATGCCTTTACTAATCTAGGACTGGTGCCTGTATATATTTTCTTTCTATTATACTATAGAAACTTTCTCAGAAAGTTTCTGGATCGTCTTTTTTCGTCTGCTTCAGAAACGCATATTCTGTATATACTCATCAAGGTGCGCGATGTGGTGCGTAACTATCTGGTAGGGTTAGTGTTTGTGATGTCTATCATTGCTACCTTGAATACCCTGGGATTATTAATTCTAGGTATACAACACGCCTTGTTTTTCGGTATTCTGGCAGCTCTTCTTAATGTGATTCCTTATATAGGTATTGTGATAGGTTCGATATTACCTATTTTAATGGCTATTCTGACCAAAGACTCTCTCTGGTACGCAGTAGGTGTATCTGCTGTGTTTACTGTTGTACAGTTTCTGGAAGGTAATTTTATTACTCCCCGTATTGTGGGTTCGAAAGTAAGTGTCAATTCCCTGGCAACAGTAATTGCTCTGATTATGGGTGGATTATTATGGGGCGCTCCCGGAATGATCCTGGCTATTCCGTTTACTGCTATGTTTAAGGTTATTTTTGACAATATTCCAGGTATGGAAGCATGGGGATTCTTGTTGGGAGAAGTGCCTGAAGAACACCTGAAAGTACAAACTGTAATTGTAGAAGCTGTAGAGGCAGTAAAAGAAGAAGTAGAAGAAATCGTAGAAGATGTAAAAGAGGTAGTTGCCCCTGACCCGAAGAAAGACACTAAGTAGGATTGATAAGCTCAGGAGTTAAAGATATTTGAAATAAAGTCCCTATACTAACTTTTGTGATTGTGTAGGAACTTTATTTTTTAGTATGGTTTAAAATCCTACTCCTTTTGTTTTTGTTTTAATCCGACACAAATACATATCGGCTGTGATGTAGAGTGTAGAGCCATCATCACCAAAGGCACAGTTAGCGGTGGCTTCACCTGTATCAATGCGTCCCAGCAATGTACCTTCAGGGCTCAGTACCATTACTCCTCCTGGGCCTGTAGCAAATAGATTCCCATTTCTGTCTACTTTTAAGCCATCCGGAAGACCTTTCATGGTACTAACATTGGCTGTGGCATCAAAGAATAGTTTGCCTTTACCCAGATTGCCGTCTTTAAGGACAGGATAGGCCATAATAATAGCTTTCTGTGGATCAGACTGGGCTACATACAATATCTTTTCATCAGGTGAAAAAGCAAGGCCGTTAGGTCGGGTCAGATCAGAAATCAATAAACTTACCTTCCCATCTGGTGAGATTCTGTATACACCACAGATAGATGTCTCACGCGATGGGTCATTTTCCTGCTGAGGCAATCCATAGGGAGGATCTGTAAAGTAATAGCTGCCATCCGACTTCTGAACTACGTCATTGGGACTATTAAATCGTTTACCCTGATAGTTATCTGCCAGAGTCCGTTTACCCCCACCAGAAAGAGGCATGAGAGAAACCCGTCGGTCTCCATGTTCACAAGCAATAAGTTCTCCTTTTTGATTGAGGATTAATCCATTGCTGCCAGGTTCATTGCTATATCGGCCTATTCCTGTATAGCCAGAGGGTTTCAGAAAAGAAGTAATGCCTTCCTCTTCTTTCCATTTAAAGAGTGTATTGGGTGGAATATCATTAAATAATAGGTAACTTCCTTCTTTTACCCAGACAGGTCCTTCTGTCCAGACAAATCCGGAAGCCAGTACTTCTATTTTTGCTTCTTTGCCAAGCAGATTGTCAAGTTTGGGGTCTATGCGTACTACTTTGCCAATGGTTGGATAATTTGTTTGGGAGAGAGCTGAACCGGCAAGTAGTACACCTGAGAGAATAGATAAGAATTTTTTGAATGGGTACATGGCGGCAGTTGTATAAAATCAAAAACAAAGTGTTGTAAAGGTATTATTGTGGATTCTGTTTTTCAGGTAGTTTTTCCGCCTCAAACAATTTTTTGATATCAGACAGCCCAATAGAACTTGACGTTTTGAATATTAAGACTAGAACTATATTAATAAATCCTATCCCTATAGCTGCTTTCCAGCCTTCTCCACCATTTTTGATGGCAGATATGGTAGCAGCCATAAAAAGAAAAGTCAAACCAAAGAAGAATAGATAAAATATAATTTTGGCAAGTGGTTGAAATTCAATAGTAAGAATAATCTTTGTCTGGTTTTGATATTCCTGTATTTTTCCTGAAAATACCAAAAGCGGCTGATTTCTTCCCCTACTTATTGCTTGCATATAGAAACCATTGGTATAAAACTCACCTTCATAGTCTTCTTGTATTGTATATGCTATATGGGTAAACATGGATGGCGTTGGAGCAGTAGTCTTGTCATAAAATCGCTTCTCCATTTCTTCAGGAGATAACTTTGTATAAATGATATGCCTCTCATAAGGAATAAGGAAATAATCTATACGTGATTTAGTGTTCCAGAACATGTTATTTAATCTGCAAAGTGCATGATCTTTACTTCCGGATAGGCTTGGGAAAAAACAGAAATACCTTCATTAAACAAGTGCTCATTCTGATGAAATTCATCCAGATAGTATTCAATCATGGAGCCAAATGTATCTATAATGCTGATTTTCATGTAGTATGAGATTCCCTCATAGCTATCTTTTTTTCCTTTTCTGTAAAGCTGAATGGTCTTTACCGCATATGTATTTTGGTGCAGAACTTCTTTGATACGTTTGATATTGGCAGATATTTGTTTGGTCTTAAAGAGCAGAAAACCTATAAAGACCACATCCAGTACTATAGCAATAAAGAGATGGGGGGTAGATAATGCATTATCCAGGCCTTTAGCAAGGATGATTCCAGTTGCAAGTAAGGAGGCAATGACTGCCAGGCTAAGTAAGATCATTACCTTACGTCTGGTTTGGAGATGATATTTTTCAAAAAAGGCAAAGAGTTCCTGTTTCATGTAATAATTGTAGTTGGTTTGTATACTTTACATACCTCCTGATGCGATTGACAACATCAGGAGGTGAGAGATACTATCAGATAATCAGGATTTTTCAGCACCAGCCTGTACTTTTTTCCATACACGCCATACATTCTGATACATAATTTTAGCAATATCTTTTTCTGTGTAGCCTCGTTTGAGCAACACATAAATCAGGTTAGGATACTGGGATACATCTTTCAGCCCTGTCGGAAGTGAATCACCGACACCATCATAGTCAGAACCAATACCTACATAATCCACACCGGCTACCTTGATGACGTGTTCGATATGGTCGGCTACCTTCTCAACATCCGCATACAGCGTTGGGTTCTGTTTGCGGAATTCTTCTATTACTGGTTTGGCTGCTTCATCACTGAATTTTAGATTCTTTTCAGTCAGAATAGCCTGTAGCTTTTTGCGTTTCTCGTCTACGTCCAATCTGGCTTTTTCATCCAGAAACGAAGTGCCGAAGTTGATTTGAATCACACCTCCCTTTTTTGCCAGGGCTTTGATCATGTCATCTGACATGTTTCGTTTGAAACCAGGTGTATAGAATCGACAGGAAGAGTGTGAAGCGATACAGGGGACTTTAGATAATTCAATAGCCTGATAAAAAGAATCATCCGAAACGTGTGAAATATCTACCATGATACCCACACGGTTCATTTCCTTTACCACATCCTTACCATAAGGACTTAGTCCTTTCCATGTATAGGTACTATCATACGATGAATCACAGATATGATTATCTTTACCGTGAGTAAGGGTAATGTAACGGATTCCTTTGTCATAATAATATTTCACATCTTTCAATTCCAGAATAGGAGCACCATTTTCCATACCCATTGGAAGAGAAATGAGACCTTTCTTAAAGTTTTCGTCAACCTGTTGTGGAGTACGGCCTTCCGCAAATTTATCCGGATGGGCTTTGATGATAGCCTGTATCATATCAATTAATGAATCGGCCAGCACTTTTTCATTACCTGTCTTCTGGTAGCTGGAAGGGATGTAGATAGACATAAAAGGGGCAGACAAACCTCCTTTTTTTGCACGTACATAGTCGAAATCCCCTTCTTTAGTTTCTATGGGGATTCCCATGTATTCACGTTCCAGTTTGAACTGCTTTACTTTCAGGCGGTAGGGGAGATCTACGTGTCCATCTGTCAAAATGTATTTGTGAGCTATCTGATCTGCTTTTTGCCGAAGTTCCTCGTCTGTTGGCTGTTTCTTTTGTGCGATGGCAGCACAGGATAAAAATAAAAGACCAAGTAAAAGGTTTTTCATCAGGATAAGGTTGTTTGGTTAGGTAAAAGGTATGGCTTGTCTCCAAAAATAGTAATTTTTGTGAAAAAACGAACTGAAATTTACTTTTCTGCGAAACAAATCATGTCCCAATCCTTATTTGCCCTATGTTTTTGAAAGTGGTTTGTTCAGATACCAATAAAAGAGTTCTTAGCTCTTTATGCATCCCAATGGTACTTTATTCCTGCCATGCGGCGAATTTCGTCAAGTGTCTCAATGAGGAGAATGGAATCTGCAAAAGTCATAATTGGACTTTCTGTAAGCCCTTTCTGAAGGCAGTCTACTACATGTTGTGCTTCATACTGATACCCGAATCCATCTATTTTCTGATTAAATAGCTCTTTCTGAGAGCTCGGAGTATCCAGATAAAACTGTAAGGTTGCTGTTGTGGCATAAAATCTGGAAGTAAGTCGGATGCGGCCTTTACTACCATGAATGACAGCCTCCGTACCTGTGAAAGAGGCCAGGGTAGAGAAAAGTTGAGAGATCGTATGATTGTCATGCACGAAGGTGATGGCACATTGTTCGTCTACACCAGTAGGAGCAGGTGTCATAATTGCCTGGATAGACTGAGGTTTGCCTAACAGAGAGAGTGCCAGAAATACAGGATAAATACCAATATCCAGTAGTGAACCACCACCCAGATTGGGATCAAACAGGCGTCCTTCCGGATTGTAAGGAGGCAGAAATCCAAAATCGGCAATAACAGAACGTATTTCACCGATTTGCCCCTCTGCAATGATCTGATTTAGTTTTTGAAAGTGGGGGAGAAATTTGGTCCATAAAGCTTCCATCAGAAAAACTTTCTTGTCCTGAGCCAGAGCAATCATTTCTTTTACCTGATGGTTATTAATCGCAAAGGGTTTTTCACAAAGTACAGCCTTACTATGATTGAGGCAGAGTAGGGTGTGTTCATAGTGATATACATGAGGTGTAGCAATGTATATCACATCCACTTCCGGATTCTGAACCAGGGCTTCATAGGAATTGTGTTTGTATTTGGCTGGAAACTCTCTTGCAAAAGCATCTGCTGTTGACTGGCTACGTGAGGCGACAGCAATAAGTTGTGCATTGTTCACAAATTGCAGATCAGAGGCAAACTTGCGGGCGATTTTGCCACATCCGAGAATACCCCAGCGAATGGTGTTAGGTTGCATACCTGTAGTATAGGAAGGTTTGGAACGATAGATTGGAAAATAAAATCTGAACTTAAAAATAGCTGCTTTAAGTTTTTCTTTTATAGAATGAGTGTTCATTAGTTAAAGACAGCTCTTAAATTAAATGTAATTGTATAGCAGCCTTGATTAACAAAGCGGTATTCTTGGCCTCAAATTTCTGCATCAGATTTCTTCGGTGGGTCTCTATTGTAAAGAGACTCAACTGAAGTTCGTCTGCCATCTCAGGGCTTGTTTTTCCATCTGAAATCATTTGAAGAATCTGTTTTTCACGTTTGGTAAGAGGTGGGATACTTTTGAGTTGACTGGCAGACGGCTTGGCAATGATCTTCTGGATTTCTTCGCTAAAGGTAATTTGTCCATTCAAAGCTTCTGTGATGCAGGTTATAAGTTCAGAGGCAGAGGCATTTTTTACTACAAAGCCACTGGCACCATGCGCAAGCATCTGCATCACCAGACTTCTGTCATTGTGGTTGCTGAAGCCCAATACATAGGTCTCTGTCGATATATTTTTGATTTCCCGACAAAGTTCAACACCACTGATATCCGGTAAGGTAATATCCAGTAAAACCAGATCAATTTTTTTGTCGGTATTTTTCAGATAAGTGATGAAATCCCCTCCCAGGTGATACTCCTGAATTTCCTGTATGGGCAGATCCCGAATCAGTATTTTTTGTAGCCCTTCAATGACTATAGGATGATCATCTATGATTGCAATGGTAAGTGTTGAATTAGTATGCAACATCAAATTCAATATTTATGGTAGTGCCTTCTGACAGTGTAGAAGATATGTCTAATTTACCTTTTAGGTATTCTACTCTGTTTTGAATATTGGTAAGGCCAATTCCGGATTTCTGTCCCTTGGCGACAGGGTCAAATCCTTGTCCGTTATCTTCCAGTGTAATGAAAAATATGGATTCATTCTGGCTACATTGTACAATGATTTCAGATGCGTTGGCATGCTTAATTGCATTGGTGAGTAGTTCCTGTACAATACGATAAATATTAACCTGAGTTTCTTTGGGCAATTTCGTGTCAATGTCGAAGGCTTCAAAAGAGATCTGCGTTTTATCTGTACTCATTGAGTCACACATATCCCGAAGAGCAGATTCCAAACCTAGCTGCAATAATGATTCAGGCATCATATTTCGGGCTATCCGACGTAATTCATTGGTAGACACATCCAGTTGATTTAATATCTTGTCTAGTTCTGATCCTGAATGACTATCATTACTCGCAATGCGGGATAAATTTATCTTTATACCTGCCAGCATGCCTCCCAGGCCATCATGCAGATCAGTAGCTAGTCGTTTCCGTTCTTTTTCCTCACCCTGCATAAGAGCTTGTGTTAGCTGGATTTGTTGTGTTTGCTTTGTTTCTTTTAATTGTTGCTGGTAGTTTAGTTCTTTCTGTTGGGATAGTTTACGGCTGTTGCGGTATAGAACTAAAGCAAATAAGGCTGTACTAAGTAGTACCAGACTAGACGCACCCAGCAATCCTGTTAAAAGACGTTGATTCTTTGATTCGAGAGCCGATTTTTCTTTGGCAGCCTGAAGTACAGCTATTTTCTTCTCATTCTCGGCGTTTTTGTATTTAGTCTCCAGTTCGACGATGTCTTTTTGAAATTTGGTCTCGTAGAGGCTGTCGCTGAGGGTAATGTATTGTTTTGCCCACTGATAGGCCTGTCGGGTGTCATTCAGTTGGGCATAGGTAGTATACATTTCCTTGTAATACAGTTTTTTGTCCTGAATAAGCAATGCAGGGTTTTCTATTAGTTCATTCAATACAAGAACCGCTTTTTTATATTCCTTCTGATTGGACAAAGCTTTGTATTTTGCATGGAAAAGCCGGTTGAGTGCATGTACTGCTGACAGATTCTTTGCCAGAGTAATACCTTTATCAAAACTATCGATTGCTTGCTGGTGTTGATTGAGGCGATCAAAATAGATACCTTCTGCATAATAATAGATTAGATAGAGATTGGACGTAGGATAGTTTTTTAAAATTGACTGAGCTTTGTTAAGTACTTCTTTGGCTGCTTTGTATTGTTTGAGGTATACATAGTTTTCACCTGCGGTGATATATGTTTCGACCAGTTCTACTTGTCGCAAAGGATTATCCGATGGAGCTTTTTCTTCTGACTGGACGGATTGGAGCAAATAAGAGGCTGCCTTTTCGCGTTGGTCAAGATTCATAAATATAATACCAACACCTTTGTAGGCTTTCCCCAGGACTATCCCATCGCCTGATTGCTGACTATAAGGGACAGCTTTGTTGACAAAGGCATCCATAGCCCCTTTTTCATCTCCTTTAATCTGTTGTATAATACCATAGCTATGCCATAGTACTCCTCTCAGTTTATACGCTTCTGCATTCTTAAATGGTTGCAATAGAGAGTCTGCCTTCCGTATATTTTTTTCAAGAGTGAAGATATCCGTAGTGGCAAACTGGGAAATGGTCTGATAATAAGAAGAGGCTGCTTTTAGAAACGGATACTTCTGACCCAAACGAGCTCCCTGCTGATAGGCATCATTAGCTTTCTGAAGATCGTTGATTCGTCTGTAAAACAGCGAAAGTCTAAAGTATGCGGCTGCCCGCATACTATCTGATTGGGCTTGCTGGGTTTGTTGTTCCAACTGAGAGATATAGGCTTTTTCATCACCCAATGAATAAACTATCTGAGAAAAGACCTGAAAGGATATAACACTATATATAACAAGAAGGAAAAGCTTTTTAAACATAATCAAAACAAGTGGTTGACGTCTATTGCTTACTCATAGTCATTGAGTAAGCTGCATACTTAAACACATAAAAGTAGCTAACCGATTCGGAAAATGTAGTTGAACTTTAGAAAAAATACCAGGAAACCAGTAGAAAAAAAACGCATTTTCATGGTATTGACACCCTGTAGAACCCTCTCTAATTTTGCACATATCAATGTGTCGTGAAATATCACGATTGCAAACTCCTCAAATTATGTGTTGCAAAATGAGCACACAAACTATACAGAATACTCTTTTTTCAATCCATTAGTACAAACCATTTATATGAAAACGAGCACCTTTAGATTATTTCTTTTTGTTTTAGCTATCTCATTCTCTGCCTGCAAAAAGAATAGTAATGATCCTGCTCCCGGCAATTCAAGCTTAGGTACTTTTGTAGGAAACATACAGGTCGTAGATGATCCCCAAACTCAGCTAGGATATATTTATAATGCCGAAGTATCTGTATCGACCAACGGATCTGATGCTACTGTGAAAATTACAGGAGATCCGGGATTTGAACGTGAATATACCGGAAAGGTGACATCCCATCAGGATGGCCTGTATGACATAACATTAAGCAAACAGACTAAACCTACAGAGAAAGTTGCAGGCGAACGGGTAGTTATCATAAACAACAAACTGACTATTTCGCTGGATGTTGCCAATGATAATGTGACTGTTAGAAAAAATACGACTACCAATGAAACACTACAGATCACAGGTAAAATAAGCATGATCGGTACGGATATGCTGATTAAGTAAACCTTATCTGTTTCTGCTATGAAGTTTTTCTGTGTGTTTATTTGGGGATGCATCCTGATTATGGGGTGCAACCCGGTAGATAGAGCCAACCGGATTGCCAATAAAAATAAAGTCAATGTTATTTATCCTTCTGGTCCCTTTGATAGTTTACAGGCCAAATCCGCTTTAGCCATTGGGAAGTCTACTATTCAGGGAGTGGCCTTTACCAAGCCTAAAACTAATCTTGGTTATAAGGCTCCCTTGGCAAAAAGAATATATGGGGCTAATATTCGGGTAGTCTTATATCCGGTAACTCCTTATTTTGAGGAGTGGTATAACTTACGCAACAAGAAAGAAGGAAAGAAAACCCGTGTATACCTTTCGGATGCTGCTGCCAGATATGGTTTGGCTACCAATACAGATGAATACGGACGGTTTACGTTTAAGCAGATGAAACCTGGGAAATATTTTATTCAGGCTATTCTGGACTGGCATCATACAACCAGTGCCAATGTATATCAGGGATCGGGATATGATGGGTATGGACGGACGGATTATTATACAAGACAATACTATAATGTAGAGCATTCTGACCGACTTGAAAAGTTTATCACTATAGAAAGTGAAGGTGAAACTGTAAAGGTTTCATTGAAATAGGCCAGAGCAGTGTTTTAAACGACTTTCTCTTCTATTTTTCCATTGGTGAGAAGTAGAGGAGAAAGTCGTTTTTTGTTGTGGTATTTTATTAGAAATCTTATTTACTTTTTGGTTTAGGATATACCTGATGTGTATTGGCCCATTCCTGCCATACTTTATCCAATTATTGGACTGTTTTCTGTCAAATGCTCGCCATCTTCAGGTTGATTTTCAGCCTCAGGTATTTTGCTGATTTATGCCTGATGATTATAATATCCTGTTAACAGAGAGGCATGGTAGGACAACAATGGGAAGTATTGTAAAACTGTGTAAAGCATACTCTATTATTGGCCAGGTAGCAATAGTGGGTGTTTTAGCATCTATAACAGCTTACAGTGGAGGAGCTCAGATCATCTTACAAAGGAAGTTGCGACAGGTACGCCTTTAACCAGCGTCTGATATACAACGCAGTATCTTTCTGTTAATTTCTCAAGACTTTGCAGCTGCTCTGTAGATAGTTCAGCATCTAGGTCAAAAGAAAGACGAATAGCCTTAAATCCTACAGATGCCTCTTTGGACACGCCCAGTGTACCACGAAAATCCAGATCTCCTTCTGCTTTAATTGCGCCTCCTTTTATCTCGACACCAATGGCTGTTGCTACTGCCCGAAGAGTTACTCCTGCACAGGCAACCAATGCCTCTAGCAACATATCTCCCGAACAGGCCAGCAAACCAGTTCCACCTGTGGCCGGATGAAGACCAGCTTCAACTAGGGCTTTACCTGTCTCTACTTTACATGAAATACCTTCACCAATTACACCTTGGGCTTTGAGCGTGATCATCGCCACATCGGGTTGTTCTCTGTATTTTTCTTTTAAAGGAGCCTGCAGATTTTTAAGCTCTTCAGAAGTCATATCGTCAAATGGTTGATGTTTGTGGTGTGTTAACTATATTTCTTGTAACAAGGTAATATTTTTTTGCAAAAACAGACCTTTGTCGGGAATAAGCATATAATTGAAATCGTATTCGGTTTAGCTGCAATAGTAATGGAATTAGGTATTCCTGATATATTGCCCGTTTGGGAAAGTCTTTTGCCTGTTTCAGGTATTTGCTTGATGTATAGGTATAGGTATTTTCATAAGTTGGCAGGAAAATTTACGACTATGAAAAGACTATATATTTATCTACTGATGGTATTTATTTTCTGTTTGAACTCTGCTAAAGCACAATATTGGGAGGGAGACAAGTGGTATACTAACCCGTTGGGATTTGAACCTGTTAAACTCCATACTTCTATGGGGTTTATACTGCCCTCTGTAGCTGTTGGTATATGTCTGTTAGTAACAAAAAAAGACACTACACAGACACATCGAATATCTGTCTACAATGAGACTGGATTTTCCTGGGGATATAAGTATCCTTATACCTTTATGCCACAGAATAATACCGGAATAGTTTTCATGCTCCGTAAATGGCTGGCAATAGGAGTAGAGTTTGATATTTATTTACCCAGAGATAAGGTTAACACAACAACAGGTTTAGCCATCCGACCTTTTGCACGATTCTATCCAGTTTCAAAAGAGAAATGGAAAATGTATTTTGAATCCGGGGGTGGATTTATTTATCTGTTTGATCAGTTTCCACAACCAACGGATCAGGATAATCGATTAGGAACCAACTGGAACGGAACAACCAAGTATGGTATTGGAACTGAGATTTATTACACACATTCTATTGCGATTTTATTAGGAATCCGTCATTTGCATATTTCAAATGGAAATACAAAGGGGATAGAGAGAAATCCTTCACATGATAGCAATGGTTTTTTTATTGGGCTTTCGCATAGATTTTAATATAGAAAAACAAAACCATACAAATTTAGCTTAATTTGTATGGTTTATACATGTGTTTGACACTATAGGGAAGTAGGACAAATCTTAAAAATCACCTCCTGCACCACCACCACCAACCTGACCGCCACCAAAAGAAAAGTCTTTTTCTGGGGTTTGTGAATGACCCAATGTTTGGGCAACAACCAGCGCCTCCGCTTCCAGAAAAACAGGTTTATTTGTATCTTCCGGTTCATAGGTAAAACCCGGAATCCCTTTTTTCAGATATTGAATGGCTACATAGGCAAGTACAAATAGAAACCCACCTGCCAGACTAGCTGCATAAGGAAGAGGCATTACATGAAAATAAGTGCGGAAAGTGAATACGGCAAAGGCAACACAACCTAATCCTATCCAAAGCATACCACGATCTTTATTTTTCAAACCCAGATACATATAGCCAAGTGGCACTGATAGGGTGAAAGTCCAGAAGAACCAGCCCATTGGAACAACTGGCAATCCAAAAAGCTCTTCAGCACTTTCTTGGATAAACAGAAAGTTACCACTTAGATAGAATGTGATCAGACTCAATATTTCTATTATTTGAAAGTTACCCAACCAATATCTCAGAGAATACAACTTCTGATATTTTTTTACCAGAAAGTAAGCTGCAAGTGAAAATCCTATACCTGTAAATGGTAAAAGATACAATGCCATTCCAGGTATTTTATTGACAATAAGCAGTACAATGGTTAGCAGACAACCATAGACTAACACTGTAAGAATCCGATCTATGTAACGGACTGCTCCTATTACAAGAAAAGGCAGGCCTATACAGAGATAAGGGATAGGATCATCCATCTCTGGAGCTAGTAAACACATTCCTGCAATCATTTCTCCTACAGTTGTGTACAATAATATATCGTCAATCCCACTTGCATAATGATGACGGCTTTTAATAAATGATTCGAGAATAAAAAAGCACCCTACACTCTGCAGAAGGTACAAAAATCCCATTACACCAAACATTCCATCACCTCCAGATGCCAAACCTACGACTGCCCAGAAAAAAGACTGAGCTGCTCCCAACAAAATGGCAGCAAAGAACCCCAGGCCTATACGGATAAATGCATTGGGCGTATAGAATCCTGCCGGATAGTGTTGCTGAATGAGCAGGGACTGTTCTTGACTAATTAGATTCCTTTTAAACCAATTTTTGGTTTGTTCCTGTATCTGGTTATTATTCAGCCATTGAGAGTTATAAGCAAGCATATTTTTTTGTAGCAAAGTCCGGTTGAAATAAAAAGATGGGTAAGCCTCTGGTTTTATTGCTCTGTGTTATTTATGCGTAAAATCGTTTTATACTTAAGCAGAAAAATTATAACAGCTGCACATGATGTCATAAAATATAGTGTATAGAAATATACAAGTGCTTCACCCATTGTATAGTCCCAATCAATCTGAAAGACCAGATACGTAAGGGCAATATAACTATAGATCAGGGCTACTACCATAAAATAGAGAGATGCACGGTTACGGGCATACCAGATAAAAAAGGCAGTTGTCAGAATCAGTAGAGGTAGAAATACCACCCAGATCTCCAGAATCATCAAGCCACTCAAACTGGCAATAAAGAGTATATGGATACCAAAATTCAGATAAGTGAAAGCAAAATGTTTTTTTCGGCCCCGGTATTCGCTGGCAAAAGCAAGAGTACATAGTATAATGCCAAGAAGTACACCTGTCCACACAATTTTAGAGTCACCAAAATCATTATTGTTTAGAATATCGGCAGGTGTTACAGCAATACCCAGCCATGATGCCAATGCTGTAATTGCGAGTGAGAGTGCACCTCTATGATCAAAGAAATACGCTATTCCAAAAAAGAATGTCATTGGAATAAAGGCGGCTAGACCATAACGTGTACCAAAAATCTCATACTGGTACTGTAAATAACCTTCCAGTATCACGAACATCAAACAACCCAGCAACAGTACATAGTCATAATAAGGAGAAGCACTTTCTGTCTGCTGCCATGAAAACGGGGCCCTGTTGCGATATGTATAAGCAAAGCAGGCTATACAAATAGTAGCTATTCCTCCAATGATAACTCCATGACCAATACTGTCTATATTGTCATAGATTAACCAACCCAGCCCAAGGTTCATTAAAATAACACCCAGGTACAATACAGTTTTCAGTTCCCAGTGTAGGGAAAATGGCTTGCTGGTTTCATAGGATTCTATCTGTTTACTTTGTGTTTCAGAAATTAATCCCTTGGTACTAAGTTCATTCAGAATGTGTTTGTGCATGAAAGCGAAAGTACAGTGTCTGTAGCAGGAATGCAATAAGGTGTTGAGTATTACTCACCTATGTAATATAATCTATACTTGTATGAGATTATTGGTGAAAAGTACCCTTTAGAGAAAATTGGATAAATATCATTGTTTCGTATAAAAAAAGGTATGATAATTGCTTTTAGTCAATCACAAATTTCCCAGGTTGTAAGAATCTGTAATTATACTGCAATTTATGTTAACTATTTACTCTAATGAACTCACTGAAACCACTTCTATTCGCCACTCTAGTATTGTGGTCATGCGTGGGATATGGTCAAATTGACAAAATTAAAAAATCTTCTCGTTCACACCCTTCCAGTGGCAGGGGGGCTTCTGGCGACAATACTCGTAGTGGGAACAATAGTGCGTTTGCGCTCTGGGCATTCTGGCAAGCTGGGAAAGGAATGATACTCTGGCAGATGTATCAGCTAAATCAAAAAGATACGATTCCTTCTATCATCTCGTTGGAAGTAATGCCTCAGGTAGGTATCCAGCCACCTGATAACTACTGGCTTCTACCACGTATTAGAGGTAACTGGGGCTTATTCTCTATGGACTTTCGTTATAACTTCCTGATGGAAGATGATGCACTGGAAGGAAAGATCAAGTCATTAGGTACATTTGACTGGCAGATTGTTCAGCTAAATTTCGTAAATACCCATCCTGTTACAGTTAGAGCAGGTTTTGGAACCATGATAGAAAATTTTGGTGATCACAATGCCTATTTTGAATGGACGCTGGGTGGTGATTTGCGATTGAAAGAAGGTAAGCTAGGTGGCGGCCTGGAGTATCGTGCTACGGAATCTCATTTTGGTATCATGCCTCGTCGGGAAATCAACGCCCGAGTGGAATATCAACTATTTCAATGGCATCGATTGAAAGGATATGGCACCCTTGGCGGAATATTTCAACGCTATTACAGTGATATAAATGTTTGGGGGATGCAGACAGGCTTTATCTTTCGGCTGCAATAAGTTAGATTACTTGGCAGGTACTCTCTGCAGAAAAATCATCTGGCAATTTTCTCTTTTGCTACAAAGCTTTGTAAAAAAATGCAGACCTTTGCAGCAAAAGAACAACGTGTATGTCAGAAAAGTTAACTACGAATGCTTTACAGTTTCTGCTTACAGAAACAATTTATGTTATTCCTGAGGACATGAGTACTTCGGTAGTAGAAGAGCCTAAATCTGAACTCTTGCAGCTTCAGACTCCAAAATATGAGACACAGAGTAAAACCATTGAAATTCCTAAGATTCCAGTAATTACTTCGCCTCCTTTGCCTAAGAATCGGAACCAGGTTGTGATTATCTACAATAATATACAAGGTAATTTTCTGATTCCTGAGGACAAAGACCTATTGGGCAAAATTCTATCATCTGTTAAACTTCGTCTGGAAGATGTAGATCTGGTAAATGCCAACACTCAACGTGATACCTTAATTGAAATCTTGAAAGACAAGGTGGTCAATCAAATCATTAGCTTTGGGATAGAGTTTCGGGAGTTGGATATTCAGATTCCACTGGAAGCATACAAGACTGCTTCTGTGGAAGGTGTAGACATTTTGTTGGTAGACAGCTTATTTGAACTACAACTGAATACTGATAAAAAGAAATTGCTCTGGAAGTGTTTGCAGACTATGTTTTTACAGAAGAAATAAAAGATTTTGAGAAAGATGTGAATGACTATATATGAGTCATCCAGAATTTGGAATGTGAGTTTTACCAGCGTCTATTCTTTTAAAAAGAGTATAGGCGCTGGTTTATTTTTAAGCAATCTCTTTAGTTGAGTTGGCTTATAGTCCCTTTCATTGTTCTCCCACAAGCCTCTTAATTTTTTGCTTGTCCAAAAAACAGGGCACCAAATGAGAGTTTGGTGAGCCAGATTTGTGCGTTAGCAAAAAAGGACCTTTTCTCCGATCCTTCAACCCGCAAGGCCAAAGGCCAACCTCGCGGAGAAAAGATTGCCAGCGCACCTACACTTCCACTCGCGATTGAAGTGAATATAACTCTCTTTGTAACCCCTTTGCTTCTCTTTTTCTAAAGGATGCGGTATTGTTTTTCTCAAAATCCTGGATGACTCATGTTTTTTGTCCCTATTTGTTTTATAAATGAATGAGGTTAAGCTAATAAGTATAGGATAAAGAAAAAGTATTTACCCTCAATTTTAATAATAACCCTACTTTAATAGTTGTTTTCAATAGTAACGTGTTGATTATTCTGTACTATGTAAATGTTTGCTTTTACTTCTTATTAGCGATAACTATAATCACGAATCCTACAAATCCAGCAATAAGATATTGAATGGCTGGAACTGTAGTTAAAGAATGATACCATTTTTCTTTTTCCTCTGGAACCTGTTGTTTGTTATCTGTATATATTCCAAATACTCCACCACATAATGGGGGCAAAGTATCTGGTGGGATATAGTATACACATAAGTCATTTTTATACGGTGCGTAGTCACTGATATTTTCAATTTTACAAATATCTAATGCCCTTACAAAAGTCCAGTACTTAGCTGTATCTGAAAAATGAAAGAAAACCCCGTTAATACTATCTTTAGACTGAACAATTTCTCGAATTCGTATTTGAGAATAATCAAGCTTAACTTTATCTATCTCATAATCTCCAGTAAGGGTAATATGTGTGTAGTTTCGTTTTATTTTGAATGGATTAAAAATAAAGCCTGGATATTTTACATATAGTTCTGGGTTCCACCAGAAAATATTCATTACTCGCTGATTTTGTTTCTCCTTTTCATGAAAATATATCTTCCCTAATAAGAATGGTAATACAAGCAGACTTATCAACCCGGGAACGTAATAGATTCTTTTATGGTTAGCATGTAAGAGATGCATGTGAGTTGGATTTTACATATAGATGCGGATGGAATAAAATTTCCATATTCGTGAATTCAAATATTTCACTATCTTTGCAAAAAAGTTCTTAGAATCCATCAGATAGCGGGAAATATTGGATTTTTCTCCGAAATGTTTGGCTGTCAGATGGGTTTCATGTTTTCTGAACCATGATTCAGGTGATTTTTGGATGGCCACGATTTTGACTTTTAATCCCATGCTTTCCTTTAATCAAGCATCTAGCGGTAAAAATCACATATCATGGCATTCTTAATCCAATTAATCAAAAGTTTAAAATGCAAAAAATTAAATTCTCAGAATTACCCCTCTCCGAAGAAATTCAGCGTGCTGTTACTGACATGGGCTTTGAAGAAGCGTCGCCCATTCAATCCGAAGCTATTCCTGTTGCTTTAGAAGGCCGTGATGTTATTGGTCTGGCACAAACAGGAACGGGAAAAACAGCTGCATTTGGAATTCCTGCACTGGAGCAGATCGATGGCAGCAAAAGAAATACACAGGCATTGATTCTTTGTCCAACCCGTGAATTGGCTGTGCAGGTGACTGAAGAGTTAAAACGTCTTTCCAAGTATCTGAATATTCGTTGTGTGACTGTATATGGTGGGGATCCTATTGACCGTCAGATTCGTGCTTTACGTGAAGGTGCTCAGGTAGTAGTAGGTACTCCTGGTCGTGTAATTGATCACTTAGAGCGTAAAACGTTGAAGCTGGATAATGTAAAGATTGCCATTCTGGATGAAGCAGATGAAATGCTGGACATGGGATTCCGGGACGATATTGAAGGTATTCTGGAGCAACTACCAGAAGAACGCCAGACATTACTGTTCTCAGCTACTATGTCTAAAGAGATCATGCAACTGACCAAACGTTTTCAGCATGATCCAGCTATTGTAAAAGTGGTGCGTAATGAGTTAACTGCCGAAAATATTGAGCAGTTGTTCTTTGAAATCAAAGCTAAGGCTAAAATCGAAGTAATGTGTCGCCTCATTGATCTGTATCAGTTACAACAGATTGTTGTTTTCTGTAACATGAAAAGTAAGGTTGATGAAGTAGTAGAAGAACTGATTCGTAGAGATTATGGTGCAGAAGGATTACATGGAGATATGCGCCAGCAGGCCCGTAATCAGGTAATGACCAAGTTTCGTGCAGGAAATGCTACTATTCTGGTTGCAACTGATGTGGCTGCCCGCGGTATTGATGTGTCAGGTGTAGATGCCGTATTTAACTACGATATTCCATTAGACCCAGAATATTATGTACACCGTATTGGCCGTACAGGTCGTGCCGGGAAGTCTGGTAAAGCCTTCACTTTTGTAGTAGGAAAAGAGTTTTATCGTTTACGCGAAATAGAAACCTATACTAAAAAACGTATTGAACGTGGTGTAGTACCTTCTTTCGCAGATGTAGTAGGAGTGAAGAAGGCTAAATTTATAGATCGCATCAAGCAAGTAGTAGATGAAGGGGAACTGGATATATTTGCAGATATGATTGAACCGTTACATCATGCGGGGATGTCAACTGAAGATATTATCAAGGCTTTGATCAAGATCAACATGGGAGCACAGAATAGTACTTATGATGATGCTGATCTGCTGGATTCTTATGAAAAGCCACGCTTCAAAGACCGTAACAACGGACGGGATGATCGCAGAGGCGGTTTTGATCGTGACAGAGATCGTCGTGGTGGCGACAGACGTTCTGATCGTAGCAATGGAGAGCAACGTGATCGTCGTGGTAGTGGCAATAAAGATATGGTTCGTTTATTTGTCAATGTAGGAAAGATGGACAGAGTTCGTCCAAATGATATTGTAGGAGCTTTAACTGGTGAGACCGGAGTGGCTTATGATAATATTGGACAGATAGACATCTACGAAAAATATTCCTTTGTAGAAGTGAAAAAACAAGACGTTCCTAAAGTAATCAAGGGAATGGAAAATAATACAATCAAAGGTCGTCCTGTTCGGATGGAAGTTGCAGGGGGAAAGTCCTAAGCTTTGAATCTCTGATATAATATATAAGAAGCCCCGACTAGCAATAGCCGGGGCTTCTTATGTTATAAGACCTATTATTTTTATTTTATTTAGCTTCTCCCAGAATCTCACCCAGTTTAGCTTCCAGAGATTCGCCTCTGAGATTTTTTGCAATAATCTTGCCGTTAGGATCAATAAGATAGGTGGCAGGAATAGAACGAACTCCATAGGCTTTGGCTCCTTCAGATGACCAGAACTTCAAATCGGATACATGCTTCCATGTTAATTGGTCTTTTTCAATAGCTCCCAGCCAGTCTTTCTTTTCCCTATCCAGTGAAACACCAAAGATTTCGAAGTTTTTATCTTTATACTTGTTGTAAATACGTACTACATTCGGATTTTCCATACGGCAAGGTCCACACCAGCTTGCCCAGAAATCAATCAAAACATATTTGCCACGAAGAGATGATAACTTCAGTACATTGCCATCCGTATCATTTAATGCAATTTCCGGAGCATTCTGACCAACCTGAAGGGCTTTGCTGAATTCTTCCAGTTGAGCTGCGTAACCATCTATTTCTTTGGCATACTTAGAAGTTGCCATTGATTTTTTGATATTGGTAACAATAGGAAGCAGATATTTATATTCTTCTTCCGGATTTAAAACGCCTGTATTTAATGCATACCATTGAGATAAGCCTGGTTGCATCTGAGATACAATAGATTTAAACTGTTTCAGGTTCTCTTCGCGCATGTGATTAAGCTTCTTTTCTACATTCCGGCGTCCGCTTTCGCTTTTACTAAGTGCTGCCTCCTGCATTTCTTTCTGGAGAGCTCCTACCTTTTGTTGTGCCTCATTCATCCAGGTTGTAACTTTTTGTAAGTCATCCATTGCAGGAGTACCACTCATAGAAACTGCTCCTGTAGGTTTGTTACCATCCACATTAACAGTCAAATTCTTGTTTTCAAGAACAATCAACACCTTTTGTGTATTGTAAAAATTCAACACGTAGAAATCTGGTTCTTTGACTGTACCCTTGAATGTGAACATATTATTTTTATCCAGACCTGCTGAATCGACTGGAACCAACTTGTTGTCCTGAATTTTCCATAATTGTACCTTGGCTTTGCTTAATGGAAAGCTAACTTTTCCTGTAATGACATAGCCGTCTCCCTGAGGCTCATTGGCAGATACTTCATTGGCTGCATGGCCTGCACAGGCAATTACAAGCATCCAGAAGAGTGATAGAAGAGCAATTTTTTTCATGATTTTATATACTATAAACATTGACTATCGGTATATGATTAAACAGGGTTAGAGCGGACTAGAGAACATATCTACTAATTTTCAGATAATGTCTTAATTAGTAGTTGATTGGCTAGTTTAGGATCGGCTTTTCCTCCAGATTTTTTCATCACTTCACCCATAAACATTCCTACCAGATTTTTTTTTCCGTCAAATTTATACTCTTTTACTTTTTGTGGGTTTGCTGCCAGTACTTCGTTGATGATAGTTTGTAAGGCATTGTCGTCATTCTGTTTCAGCAGGTTATTTTCTTCTGCAATCTGTTGTGCAGTTTTGCCAGGCTGTTGAATCAGCAACGGAAATACCTGATGTGCAGCTATGGTGTGGCTAATTTTATCTTTATCAATTAACTCAATCAAACCTGACAAAGTTTCCGGACTTATCGGAAATTGAGTTATATCCAGATGATTTTCATTTAGATACGATTTGATTTGTCCCATCACCCAGTTTGAGGCTGCTTTGTAGTTGGTTGTATGACTACATACTTTGTCAAAATATAAAGCTACTTCTTTGGTGTCTGTTAACACTGTGGCATCATACTCAGGTAATTTATAGGTAGTAACGAATTTCTCATGCAATTCGTGTGGAAGTGCAGGCATTTGTGCCTTAATGTCTGCCAGCCATTCCTCTGAAACAACGAAAGGTGCCAGATCCGGATCAGGGAAATAACGATAGTCGTTCATAGTTTCTTTAGTACGCATAGAATATGTTCTGCCATCTGTAACATCAAATAGGCGGGTTTCCTGAATAATTTTCTCTCCATTCGCTACAGCACGCTTCTGACGTTCGATTTCCACATCAATTGCCCGTTGCACGTTCCGGATGGAGTTCATGTTCTTGACCTCTACCTTTGTTCCCAATACTGTACTTCCTTTGGGCATTATCGAAATATTGGCATCACAGCGTAGGGAGCCTTCTTCCATATTCCCATCACAGATCTCCAAATAACGTACCAGTTTACGCACTTCCGTCAGATAAGCAGCAGCTTCTTCAGATGTTTTCATTACTGGATCAGTTACAATCTCAATCAAAGCTGTACCTGCACGATTATAATCTAAGAGAGTATCTGTTTCTTCTTCAGAGTGTATCGACTTCCCTGCATCTTCTTCCAGATGTATATGGTGTAGTTGGATAAACTGTTCACCATTTTTGGTTTTGATAGTTACACCTCCGCCTACACAGATAGGGGTCTTGTCCTGTGAAATCTGATAGCCTTTCGGAAGATCAGGATAAAAATAATTTTTGCGGGCAAATACATTGTATCGTGTAATTTCAGAACCACATGCTAATCCCATCTTAATCGCAAATTCTACTGCTTTCTTGTTGAGTTTAGGCAATGTTCCAGGATAACCTAAGGTAATGACACTGATATGAGTATTAGGGGCATCGCCAAATACAACGGCATCAGCTGCAAAGATCTTGGTGTTGGTTAGCAGTTGACAGTGTACTTCCAATCCGATGACAACTTCGTATTCCATTCAAATTGAATTGTTGAGAACTATATGCAAAAAATAACTAATCCTGCTTCTCTTATGTGACACAAAGGTAGAGAAAAAAGCACGGAAAGGTAGGCATTTTTATGGAACTTAGCTGAAAATGAAAGACAATTGTTCGAATTTGATCTTTATAAAAAACATTCTTTATGAAGAATGTATAGAACGTATATCAGATACGTTGCTTTTAACAGATCTGTATATATAAACAAAGGTTGAGTAATGTGTTATTTTATCTGTCTGGTGATGAGATGCTTTTATTCCTATTTAATAGTTTAATCAATTTTTTTCGGAATATATTGTTATATCGGAAAAAGTCGATATGTTTGTGCTATGGATTCGGTAGAAGTATTTAAAGCATTATCCAATAAAACCCGATTGCAAATTTTATCGTGGCTTAAAGATCCGGAAACCCATTTTCCTGCGCAGGAACAAATGTCTTTAGATTGCCATGGAGTATGTGTAGGGCAGATACAGATAAAATGTGGATTGAGTCAGTCTACAGTATCTGAATATCTGTCTTTGTTACAAAGAACCGGATTGGTAACAGCTACACGGGTAGGCCAGTGGACCTATTATAAACGCAATGAAGAGGGGATAAAGTTATTGGAGAAATTCATTCAGAACGAAATCTAACTGAATGACCACTTGTATTTTATTTAAATATAAATATCGGATTTTACCGAATTGCCGATTAGTGTTTTCCCAAGGGCCAAATCAGTTCCATCCACTATGATGGTATTGGTTTGTATGTAAACTCATAAGTTTAACCATGAAAAAAGATATATTGTTTCAGCCATTTACGTTGAAATCATTGCATTTGAGAAACCGTATTGTCATGGCTCCCATGACACGTTCTTTTTCACCTAATGGTATTCCTACAGAAGAGGTAGCAACTTATTACAGCAAACGTGCAGCAGCTCAGGTAGGATTGATTTTATCAGAAGGTACAGTAATTAATCGTCCTTCGTCTTCCAATGATCCAAACATCCCTCATTTTTATGGAGAGGAATCTTTAAAAGGATGGCAAAAAGTGATACAAGGTGTGCATCAGGCAGGTGGTCAGATGGGGCCACAGATATGGCATATGGGGGTGATGTATAATCATCATTCTGGATGGGTACCACCAGTACCGTTTGAAGGTCCGTCTGGATTAAACAAGCCTGACTTTACCAATGGTGTGACCATGACTGAAAAGGACATCTATGATACTATTGCTGCTTTTGGTCAGGCTGCAGCAGATGCTAAACGTTTAGGTTTTGACTGCGTGGAATTGCATGGCGCACACGGGTATCTGATTGATCAGTTTTTCTGGGAAGGAACCAATCTTCGTACAGATGAATTTGGTGGAAAAACAGTAGTAGAACGTAGCAAATTTGCAATTGAAGTAATAAAAGAAGTTCGTCGGCGTGTAGGCGAGGATTTTACTATTATTCTTCGTTTATCTCAATGGAAGCCTCAGGATTATACCTTTAAATTGACAAAAACTCCACAGGAAATGGAAGCTTGGTTGACACCTCTTGCTGATGCCGGAGTGGATATTTTCCATTGTTCGCAACGGCGTTTCTGGGATTCTGAATTTGATGGATCAGATTTAAACTTTGCGGGTTGGGCTAAAAAGCTAACTGGTAAAGCTACAATTACAGTAGGCTCAATTGGATTGAGTGGAGAATTTCTGGCTGCTTTCAAAGGAGAAAGCTCACAGCCTCAGTCTATAGAACAGTTATTGGAACGTATGGATAGAGGAGAATTTGATCTGGCTGCAGTAGGACGTTCATTACTGGCAGATCCAAATTGGGTAGAAAAGATTCGAGATGAACGTACTGCTGAACTGAAAGGCTTTACAAAAGAAGCACTGGGCGCATTACTATAAACTACTATATTTTTTTGATAATCCTCTGGATGTATGGCCATCATATATCCAGGGGTTTTTTATGATAGAAGAAGGAGTTGCTACAAATTATACAATTATACACACCTGTATTTAGCCATAGTTTGAATTATTTGGTTGACTGTGAGTGTTTTAATCAAATGTGATTAGACTTATAACATAAACAGAATACCTATAGGGTATCCTGTTGCAGGGGATTGATCTATATACTTGTGTAGGAAATGGCATTAATTCTATTTCTGAATATCCAAAATCAGGCAATCCATTTGCGGGCATCTTCAACACTGCCGAATAAGCGTACTTCATATTTTCCTTGCTGTTTTACATAATCTTTGGCTGACAGATTAGCAAAGATATTTTTAGGTAAAACAATAGCATGTCGTTTGAGATGTTTGATCACAACCGGAATTATTTCCTGCTCTATCCATTGATTGGAGCCATCATATGAGCCTTCCATTCTGGATTGATCGCTTAACAACTTGGTGATTTTATTTTGGGTGATCAGGTCAGCTGTTTTCTGAATTACTTTCTGGAAATTATCTTGTGTGCCAAACTTTCCATCCCAACTGTCACATAGACACTGTTCTCTTTCATCATACCGGATTGTACAATAGACAGAGCCACTGGCTCTCTGAAAATGTATAGGTTCCATAATCAGGGATAAGGTAAGGGTAAAAGATAAGTACATAAGTACAAAGGAGTAAGCAACTTGTTCCTGCAACTCCTGTTGTATGATATAGGTGGTTAAGGATAAAATTGGAGAATATGTCAGGCTGCTTTGTGTATGTTCAGACCTGAGATCCAGTGAATAGCATCTGTACGGTTTTGAAAAAACTCTGTGATAACAGT
Source organism: Xanthocytophaga agilis (assembly GCF_030068605.1). NCBI lineage: Bacteria > Pseudomonadati > Bacteroidota > Cytophagia > Cytophagales > Rhodocytophagaceae > Xanthocytophaga > Xanthocytophaga agilis. The sequence continues at coordinate 1,274,476 of NZ_JASJOU010000001.1, read as the reverse complement.
TTTGCCTGCTTCTTCCTGTTTCTTTTCTGCGTGGTTTTGTATATTTTTGGCTGCCACTTTATTGAATACATCTTTGCCTACTACAGTGGCTACATAGCGCAGGTTCATTTTGGTTGTGTAGATCTCTATCTGTGACTGTATCCATCGTTGCAACTCCAGTGAGAGAACTCCCATCTGGCTTGTATCTATCAGATAAGCTGTTGACTGTTTTTGGACTAATAGCTCTAATCCTGCCAGTGCACCTTTCTTAAATAGATCTGCCTTAACAAACTTCATATCCCATACAGCCGTAACCAGATTCAAGCTTTCGTTATAGGAAAGAGTTAGATAATCTTCTTTAAAATATTCCATAGCTTTTTACATATACTTTCATTCATAGATAACCTATTTAGGCGATAGGTAAGTGCTTGGAAACTGATAAAAGATTATTTATTATGTAATATTTCTGAGAAAATATATAATCATGTAGGCTGGTTATATTTTGATAGCTGACAGTATAAACCTGTTATTGGAATAAAAAATACGATGTGGAGATTATAAACAAGTGTAATCGCTATGAAAAGTCCTATTCAGTTTTGTGCAGGATCCGCAGCTGTAGAGTTACTGTTAGTAGTTTTTTCTTCTCGTATTGGATATAAAGATGAAAGTTTATCCTGGAAAATATATACAACATCTTGATATTGAAGAATTGCTATTAGTTAGATATACCAATAGTAGAATCTCAAACGTAGACAGGCACATTTTCAGAATTGAAAGAAATATTTTGCAATAGTGTTGCATTTTGGTTTGGATGTGTATATTTGCAACTATGTTGTACTTAGCACCACTAAACCGCCTCTTTAATGCTTAAAAAGTTACCATTTTTACTTCTTCTTGTCCTTGTTTCACAGATCGTAAATGCTCAACATGTGCTTACCGGAAAAGTTACAGACCCATCCGGAATACCACTTCCACATGCAAATATTAAGTTGAGTTCTGGTACTGCCTCAAAAGGAACACATAGTGATGCAAATGGATATTTTGAGTTTACTAACCTGCAAAATCAAGTTTATTCCTTGATTGTTAGTTCGGTAGGGTATCAAACTAGTGAGCAAATTGCGACTATTCAGCAGGCAGATTTGGTAGTAAGTATTACATTGATACCACAAACAACAGAATTGCAGGGTGTTGAAATTGTCGGACGTTCCCAAAGGAATTATACCAGTGACTATAGTTTTTCAGCTACAAAGATTGCCATTAGAAATAAGGATCTCCCGCAGTCTGTATCTACAGTAACCAAGGAGTTGATCACCGACCGACAGGCATTCCAACTGGCAGATGCTGTGAAAATAGCCAGTGGAGTAATTCCTTCCAGCTTTTATAACCAATATGCAATCCGGGGGATCAGTCAGAACGAGGAAGGGCAGATTATTAATGGCCTGCGTACCCGGCAGTATTATTTTTTGCAGCCTCTTACTAGCAATATTGAACGAGTAGAAGTGTTAAAGGGGCCCGCATCAGTGACTTTCTCTAGTGTTGATCCGGGAGGAAGTATTAATATGGTTACCAAAAAGCCTCTTGCTGAAGATCGTAAAGAGATAACTTTGGGTGCTGGTAGCTTTAGCACTATCCGTGGAGCACTTGACTTTACCGGGCCATTAAATGAATCTAAAACGTTGTTATATCGTCTTAACGGAGCCTACCAGGAAGCCCGTTCCTATCGTGATCTGATATCCAATAAATCTATTCTTATTTCTCCTTCATTCAGCTACATTCCCAACACAAAAACAGCCATTAACGCAGAGATAATTTTTAGTAATTTGAATGGCAATCTGGATAGAGGACAACCCATTTTTGGTGCTATAGCAGGAAAGACCAATCTGAATAGCACTCCTATTAGTTTAAATCTGGCCGCTCCTACAGACTTTTTCAAATCCAAAGAGTTGATTCTGATGGGGAGTTTTGCACATAAATTCACAGAGAAACTAAGTGTGAATGTTTCCTATATGAAGCAGACCTGGGCAGAAGATTTGCAAGAGCATCGTACCACCAATGCTTTTGCGTCAGATACAGCAGGTAACGCTGTTACAAGTCTGGTAAGCATGCAGTTTGTGCAGCGAAAGCAATTCTGGAGCACAGATAACCTCAATGCCTACTTTACCTATGATTTTCAGCTTGGAAAAACTTCGCACAAACTGGTAGCCGGATACGATATGCAGTACTGGTACAAGCTGAAAGGGGGAGGACAAAATGCTGCCCGTGGATTTTTACTGAAAGATGGCTCAGTGACAGGAAGTTTTATTAAAACGAATGCTGGCAATTACCAGACAATTACAGTTGGTGATAAGATATTGCCACGTCCCAATGTAAATTATTTTGACCTGAATAATCCAACTTATACTATTCGCAATCTGAATGAATACCTACTTAATGCCAGGACGGCTATCCCTTCTGCATTAACTAAAACGCAGGCAGTTTATATACAGGAACAAATCCGGATAGGTAAGTTCTCTGCATTATTGAGTTTGCGAAATGAATGGTTTGAAGATATTACAAACTACAATGCTCCTAAAGAGGCATCTTTTTCCAACGCTGCTCTGATTCCCCGAATAGGTGTAACATTTGAAGTGAGCCAGAGTGTAAATGTGTATGGAACCTATCTGCAAGGGTACCAGCCTCAATCCAATACGGTTACGTTGATGCCAAGTACAGGTGGTTATACGTGGACAGATCAATCTGCTGCTCAGTTTAAACCATTGATCAGTGATTTAAAAGAAATCGGGATGAAAGCTACCTTAGTAAAAGGCAGAATTACCATTAATTCCGCAATCTATGAGATCAATCAGAAGAATATTCTCATGAATGCCAATGATCCGAACAACCCTGATTTACTTGTGCAGAGGGGTGCCGACCGAAGTCGTGGGTTTGAAGTGGATATCGCAGGGTATATTCGTTCTAACTGGCAGATCAATGCATCCTACAGCTTTATTGATGCAACAATTGTGATGGATCGGAATGAGGAATTGATCGGAAAGCGTAAAGAGAATACACCCAGGCACAGTGGCAATATATGGACTCGCTATAATTTTGGTGAATCATCTGTTTTGAAAGATCTCGGCATAGGATTAGGTATGCAGGCACAAGGAAGTCGCATTCCCTGGTTCTCAAGAGATTTCGAAGTACCTGCTTTTTCTGTATTTGATGCTGCAGTTTATTATACACCTGGAAAAAGCAATATGCAAGTAGCTCTTAATTGCAATAATGTACTGGACAAAACCTACTGGATTGGAGCTCAGAATTATACTCGTCTATTTCCGGGTGCACCCAGAAACTTTATTCTGACAGCAACCTATAGATTTTAGAAGTCTGAATTATGGAAAAGCACTTAGCCTATAAATATATATTTTCATGCGATTTTCTGTTTTAAGAATTTTATCCCGGCAGGTTTATAGAAGTACTATCAAAAAACGAAGCACACTCTGGCTGATCGGGATTTTTAATCTGATGTTATTGTTTGCAGTAGTGTCAGGATATCAAATACTGACAACTCAGCAACAGATAGTAGACGAATATAGCCATCAGGTGCGTCATCGCTGGGAAAAAAGTCCTGATAAGCATCCTCATCGAATGGCACATTATGGTTATGTGGCTTTTCGTCAGAAGTTTCCGTTGAGCTTCTTTGACTTCGGAATGGATAGCTATGTAGGTAATGCTGTTTTTCTGGAAGCCCATAGGCAAAATACTGTTAATTTTTCAGAGGCCAGTCTGTCTAACGGATTGTTACGGTTTGGAGAGATTTCGGCTGGTTTGATTTTACAGCTTTTGCTGCCACTGGTGATTTTTTTCTGGGGATTCGATCTGATATCTGCTGAACGTGAAAATGGAACTCTCCGGATTTTACTCACGCAGGGTATCAGTTGGCCGGAATTAATTATAGGTAAATGTCTGGGACTGTTTTCTGTATCGCTGACCATCTTTGCACCTGTAGCAGTGATAAGTCTCATTTTGTTGTTTTGCAATGAGGCCATAAGCGAGAATTGGCAGGCATTGGGTTACTTTGCTATACTGGTTGTAGCTTATTTGGTGTACTTACTTATTGTTTCATTGCTGGCTGTTTTTGTTTCTGCAAAAAGCAATACTTCCAAATCTGCCCTGACTAAACTGATCGGTTTCTGGTTGTTCTTTACACTAATACTTCCAAAAATTTCACTGGTAGCAGGGCAGAGTTTGTATCCTTCGCCCTCTAAGATTGAGTTTGATACAGCCGTAGAACAGGAACTATTGGCTCTGGGAGACAGTCATAATCCTAATGATCCTCATTTTAAAGCACTAAAAGATTCCTTGTTACAAGCATATGGCGTAGATTCCACCCACAAGTTGCCATTCAATTATGGTGGCTATGTAATGCGGGAAGGAGAAAGACTCAGTGCTGAAACATATAAAAGACATCAGACAAAGCTGGTAGCGATTTATCAAAAGCAACAGAATGTAGTGCGACTGACTGCGTTGTGCAATCCCTTTATGGCTATCAAAAATCTGTCAATGGCACTCTCTGGAACTGATTATGCCACTTACCATGATTTTGAAAATCAGGCTGAGGCATACCGCTATAAGTTGGCCCAGACAATGAACGAACTGCAAATCAAGCTAATCAGTAATCCCACCAAAGGTTCATCAGGCAAGCAGGCTATCATTAGCCAGAAGCACTGGGCTGAGTTCCCTGATTTCAGCCATCATTTCCCCACCTTTGTCCATGTTTTTCAGCAGGAGAAACTTGCTATTTTCTCTCTGATCATTTGGATATCAGGGTTGTATTTTCTGGTAACGTTATCTTCCAAGCATTTTAAAGCATTCTAATTATGACAGGGTTACTGATTAAAAACTTCGTTCGTTCAAAAGGACTAATGACAGGGCTTTTGTTGTTATTTCTCTCTGGCTTGATAAGTTTGAATGTAGGTAAACATTTTCTTGAAAAGAATCAACAGATTATTCAGCAGACGGCCCACTTCCAGCAGGAAAACATAGATCGGAATGTGAAATATGTCAATAAGGAAATAGGGCTTTTATTATACTATGTACGTTTTGGGTTAGCAAATGATACTCCTAATCTCGCAGGTCTTTCTATTGGGCAACGGGACATTAATCCGGCTGTACTAAGTGTCACTATTCGTAATCTGGAAGAACAGAAATATACTACCGATCTGATGAACCCAATGTATCAGCTGATTGGCAATCTGGATTTTAGTTTTGTGCTGATATACTTTTTTCCACTAATCATCATTGCGTTTTGTTTCAATCTGATTTCAGAAGAGAAAGAAGAAGGAACCTGGAGTCTGGTACTGAGCCAAGCAATTAGTCCATTGAAGATGTTAAGGCTAAAGCTATGTATCCGGTATGTAAGTGTGCTTACAGTGCTATTGTTATTGCTGGTTATCGCTAAATTTTATCTGGCTATTCCTGTAGATAATGCTTTTGTTGCCTTTGGCCTGACCGCTATTTTATATATAAGCTTCTGGTTTAGTATGTCCTGGTTGATTGTATCGTTTCACAGAGACTCAAGTTACAATGCTTTGTTACTACTTATTGTGTGGGTTCTGCTTACTATAGTGATTCCTGCTTCCATTAATGCAGCTATTGTTCATACATATCCTATACCTGAAGCATTTGGAACGGTATTGGAAAGCAGGGAGGGATATCATTCCAAATGGGATCAGCCAAAAGAGCCAACCATACAAAAATTCCAGAAGCATTATCCGCAATTTAACCGATACAAACATCCGGAAGGTCAAGACTATAGCTGGCTTTGGTATTATGCCATGCAACAGATGGGAGATGATGAAGCTGCTGTGCATGCAACAGATTTGAAAACAAAACTTCGGAAACGGGAGACAGCCAGTTCGATTATTGGTTTGTTTGTGCCTACGATTCATACACAGCAGAACTTTAATCATCTGAGTCAATCAGATATGGCTAATCACTTGAACTTTATAGAAGAAGTGGAAAAGTTTCATGAACAGAAACGTTTGTATTTCTATCCGAAAATATTTACAGACTTTGCCATTGCAGATGAAAACTGGAAGGCATTTCCGCTTGCGTATTTTCAGGATAAGGTATCTGTCAGCTGGAGTTCGGTCCTGATTCCTGTGTTTAGCATCTGTGTTATTTGTGTGGTCTGGGCTGGGATTAATTTCAGAAGACCATTGGAACGCAATGTGCATTATCAGTAAATTATTCATTGTAAACAAATTATATGCTTACTGCTAAAAATCTCACTAAAAAATACGGAGACTATATTGCTCTCCACAACTTAAATTTGACTATTGAAGCTGGCGAAATATTTGCTTTATTGGGTCAGAACGGAGCAGGTAAAACTACTACTATCAATTGTTTTCTGGGTTTTATAGAACCTAGTAGTGGTCAGGCAAATATCGATAATATTTCAGTGACACAAAATACAGCTGAAACCAAAAAGTATCTGGCTTATATCCCTGAAACAGTAATGCTGTATGGCAATCTAACCGGAATTGAAAATCTTGAATTTTTCTCTCAATTGGCCGGATTTCGTTATTCAAGAGAAGAACTATCGGGCTTTCTTTCCAAGGCAGGCTTACAAACAACAGCACATAGTCAGCGGGTAGGAGGGTATTCAAAAGGGATGAGGCAAAAGGTTGGAATTGCCATTGCGATTGCCAAAAAAGCAAAGGTATTACTACTTGATGAGCCTACCAGTGGGCTTGATCCGAAAGCTTCCAATGAATTTTCTGAAATCCTAAAAGAACTATCGCTGCGGGGAACAGCCATCCTGATGGCTACACATGATATATTCCGTGCCAAAGAAGTAGCCCATCGTATCGGAATTATGAAGGAGGGACATTTGGTTTCTGTGATTGATTCCAGAGATATCTCTGCAACCGAATTAGAGCAGTTGTATTTGCAAACGGTATAATTGGGTAATAAAATGTTTTGTTTTATCTATCTTTCTAAGACAATTATTTGCCTTATACTTGGTTTAAACAATAACATCATTTAATAATGAGACGTACATTAGTTTATACCTGCCTAAGTATGTTCTTCACTATTTTTAGCTTTCAGATCAAGGCTGGAAGTAGAGAAGATCCAGAGACATTTGATGCATTTGTTAAAGCTGTACAGGAGAATCATCTCATATCCGTAAAAGCGATAAAACAGTATGTTAAACTGGATAATTCGTTCTTTAAAGGCCAAAGTATATTTAGAGGAGAGTTTGGGATGAAGGTAACAGGTAATTTTTATGTTATTATACTTAAGCATTTTCAGGGGAACTATGTAAAAGATATCCTGATTACATTTAACAAGATCCATGAGCAAATTACTTACAAAAGCATTATTTCAAGTTGTAAAGAATGCAAGTCCACAGACCTGTTTGCCGATCTAAGCTTTGAAAGTGAGGAGAGAAGAAAAGTCCTGATCGAATACTATGAACCTATTTTTCAAAAGGCAAAGATTTTGGAAAGTCAACGAAAGATTAAAAAAACGGAACATTGGTATATAACAGACAAAGGCTATATTCTAAAAAGTGAGTGGTAAGCTACTTTTCAATACTACCTACAGAAAAGTAGTTTACTTATGGTTTAATCTCCAACATACCTTTTGCAATCTGCTCTTTTATGCTGATAAAAGATGGATTGTTGCCTTCTTCCCATTTTTGACCTCTAAATATCAGTGTAAAGTACTGATAGCTATCTGATCTAATACTGATGTTTAGAGTGTCATCTTTGGAGGGTGTATAATCAAAATCAAAACAATTGCCCTCATTTAGTAGCTGTGCAATCGTCTCTGCAGTAATCCCACTGCCCAGATCCTGGGTTGGACCCATAACTCTTCCAATAAGGTGTTCTTTTTTAAGCCCTACCAGACGTGACAATACCCACATATAGGTGTTTTTCGGATCTGGTGTTCCTTCAGATGTAACAATGCAGGTACAAAACTTTATTTGAGAAGTATTTTCACACATAAGATTATAGACTTTGGTGGGGTTAGTAATTTCTGCTCAGATACATGTTATCTGGATAGCTAACTGTAAACTTATAATTTTTGCAGATATACCAAAAATATAATAGGAAAGCCTATTCTAATAGAACAGCAATTTATACTACAATGATTGACTGTGTAATACTTTTTCTTTGGTAGACCTCAAGCTGCGAGTAGAGTAAACCAATATCAGAAAACCAATAAACAACACACTTGCTATAATAAATTCTAGACGACTACCTTGTTTAGATGATCTTTGTTCATGCAACAAATAACTTCTCAGATCCCAGTCGTATAAAATAATATATGATTCCTAGACAGAAAGTACAGGATTACCTGCCTGACAGGGTTCACTTACCATAAATCTGTGACTTGCCAGTGGGAGTAAGGTAGGGGGCCTGTTTGTATCATTCAGCAAAAATGGCTTCTTTGGCAGGTTCTGATTGAGGACGTTTGCTCCCGGATTTTATCCATACTCCGTTTATACCTTTGATATCTTCCAAAACCGTCCGGTAAGGCCTGTCCAATCTGCTCCGGATTTACTGTTCATCTGTGAACTAGGTATAGAAAAAAGGCTTTTCTTCTGTAATTTCTTCTTCACCATTTTCGGAAGAGCCTGTATCGCAAGTCACTTCTTTTCTGTCAATGGTATGGAGAATCTTTAAAAATTCACGATAGTCAGGTGTAAACCGGATTGCATACTTTTTTAATTTCATCAATCTGTGTTTCATCCATTCCAATCCATTTGGCACCTCGTATCCAATTTTCACAAGCATTCATCAGAGTTTACATTTAGATCTGCATTCCAGAAGGATTCTGTACGTTCTTTGAACCAATGTAATAACTCCGTGATATTTTCAGGCATAGTATGCATATCTGTTTTATTGTTCTGCAAAATAAGAGTTACCATACTCAGTCTATTTACGCAGGAGTTGATTTTTTGCTTAAAAAACTTTGTGAAGAGGATACCTGATGTCGACTTGGCGTATCTATGGGAAATGATGTAACGCTAGTGTACAATAAAAAAGCATTCAAATGAATACATTTACAAAAATACTGTTTGGACTTGCTTTGGTACTAATCCTGTACGGTTGTTTATGTAGACTTCTATCCGTTTATTTCTTTTGGGAAAGTGTCTATTTAGGATGGTTCTTTCTGGTTTTTGGATTAATCGGGTTTCTTATTTATAAAATAAAAGAAAATCAACATGAACAAAAGTTTACAAATGTAAAAGCTGCAAGGGTTGCAATAGGTTTTCTGGTGTTTGTTCTATTAGTACAAGCTCTCCTTTTTATCAATCTTTTATTTTCAGATGCCTATAAGGTTACAAAATCTTATCTAATAAACAATACGGCATTAAAAGAAGAAATAGGAGTCATTCAGGGTTTTGTAATAGCTCCTGTTGGAGGAATTCAGAAGGCAAGAGATTCAAGTGGTGAATATGGCAGTGCCACTATTAGCCTGATTGTAAAGGGGGAGAGAAAAATTATAGAACTGATGATAGTAGTTGAGAAAGAACCACAAGGAGAATGGGAAGTAGTTGATATAGAATAATATTGGCATAGAATAACACTTTTTTGTAGTTTTACCAGAGTAGGTTATTTAATAGATGTTGTACTCTATATAGTTACCTTCTGTATGAAAACGCAAACGAGTACATCCACTACATATATTCCAAAAGGCATTCTGAAAGAATTTGTTGGTTCTATTGTACATCTGAACGGACTGGGTACAGGGATTGCGCTTCAGCGAGTATATCAGACAATCGTAATTAATATAGGTGCCAATTTTTTTAACTCTGATCCCTATAATACAGAACCTTCAAAAGAACATTTACCTGCTATCTGGATTAATGGAAAACATGAACATCCGTTTGCATTAGAAAATCCAGGTGTCATATCTCTATATGTAATTGGCATAAAGCCCGGTATGTTGCCTTATTTTTCTCGTGTACCTGTAGTTGAAACCAACAGCCAGGCACTATGTGCTACCTATTGGGCTGAATCAGATATATTTACGTTGAGAGAACGATTGTTGGAATTTACAGATTTACAGACAGGTTTTGAATTAATAGAAGCGTATTTTACTGGCAGACTTGAAGGTAAGGATTTTCTATCGCTTCCAAAGATTCATTATTTAAGCAAAGCTATAACCAACAATACTGTAGCGGAAATTTGTGCTACATTGGGTTGTACACGAAAGAAGTTAAGGGCAGATGCTATTCAGTATTTTGGAGCTCCAATCAAAAACATGCAAGGGATTATACGTTTTGGACAGCACCTGACTGCTATAGCCAATCAGCCACATCAGTTTCTATCTTCATTACATTCGTTCTACGATCAGGCACATTTTATCAAGGATTTCAAAGTCCGAACGGGTATGACTCCAGGTCAGTATCGTTTGCTTTGCCAAAAATACTCCCAAATCCGATACAGTCCCAATTTTATTCCTCTTCCCAAGGAAACATTTTTACAATTTATTGCCAGCCATCCGGACTAACTTTGTTCAGTAATAGTTACTTAAACCCTTACTGACATATGACAGAATCAACCCACCCTGTAGTATTTTTTGATATTGGTTGTAAAGACCTTGACAAAACAACTACATTCTACCAAAGCTTATTTGGCTGGACACCCTCTGGTATCCCATTTGCTAATCTACTCAACACTGGTTCTCTGGAAGGCATTCAGGGACAGATTACAGCATTGGGACACGAACCGCATAATTATGTGATTGTATATATACAGGTAGATGATATCAGTTCACATTTAGACAGAATTATAGCTGCAGGTGGACAAAAACTGGTTGGTCCGGTAACACTCCCTAATGGAAAGCAATTTGCCTGGTTTAAAGATTTGGAGGGTACTACAATGGGTTTGGTGACAAAGGTATAGATAGTGTTTATTCGAAATATTCCATAACCTATGGATCTATAAGAACTTAATACTAATACTAAAAGCCGGCTTCTATAACGCCGGCTTTTAAATTTTTTAAAGATGCATAGAAAATAGTTTATTGGTCTTAATTCGACTTGGGAGCGGTCTCTTTAAATAGTTGTATTTTGCTTGTTGTAGGTACTATAAAGTTTCTGAAAAAATAACTTCTGGGAATTGCGATTACAAAAAGTATATCCAATTGACACAAACTATAGTGAGCATTTTTTTAGGAAGTTGGGTAGTAGATAAAAAGAATAAGCTCATACTACTGCAAATAGTTGTGTTTGTCCTTTAACTGGCTGATGTATAAATTTGAGATAATCTACCCATTATAACAAGTCTGTTTAACTACTTATCTTGTTTTATAATTTGGACTATTACTTGTTACATACATTTATCAATTTATGAGCCTTATTATCCCATTTGCCTGTATTTTTGTCAAGCTGATAAATATTCTCCCCCATCTCACAAACGCTAGCATGGACATATGTCACTAAAGTTTTCGTTTTATAATCTATTTTTGTTGGAAAATAAATCATTGAATCGGTAAGGAATCTTTCTGGAATAAACTTTTGATTTGGGGTCTGAATAAAATAACTATAGAATGTTCCTCCATTGCCTCCTGAATCATTAATTACTGCGATATCTTCTTTGTTGTCAAAGTTTAAGTCTGCGATTACTATATCTCCATAATAATTATCTACTATATCTTTCTCAATATTTTGTCTTGTTGAGTATGACAAAACGTTCTTACAATCCATAAACGTATCACTAAAGTAAAAATGAGAAAGTATAGATATACTGTCAACTAATTTCTTTGTTATCTTATTTGTCAGGAATAATTTAACAATACAAGAGTCCTGTTCTTCTTTCATACTTTTATAGCGCTTGAAATTTACTTTAATGTTAAAGCTTTTGGATAGATTCAAATGCTCACACTCTTTTGTTGAAAGAGAATCATAAACATGCTGCGGTTCTACTATAGAAATAGCTGAGTCTGTATTTAGTAACTTTGATTCTTGTTTTGTTGAACAACCACAGATCAAAATCATCAACATCAATAGCTTTTTTCTCATTACAAGTACCTTGGTTATAGAGTGTGTCTCTTCTTCTGTTGAAGATTACTAAATGCGATTAGTTTACCAGAGAAAACAAATTTCACTAAAGCCCAATATCATTTACAATCAAAAATAATTTTAATCTCTGCCACATTGATGAAAAAAAGAGTAACAGTTTGTATTGGTATCCTACTTACAATAGTTAGTTCTATTCATTTATTTGCACAAATTAAAAGTGTTGACCGACCTAATGTAATTGTGATCCTACATGACGATCAGGGTACACTTGACTTAAATAGTTATGGTGCCAAAGATCTCAAAACGCCTAATCTGGATAAACTGGCCTGGGTAAAGGAAATTGTTGAACAATAATAATCTGTAAACACAAAGCTGAAGCTTTTTTATTTAAAGAGAGTTCTGTGCTTCATTTTTTTATAGATCTTATAACATTAACAAATGGAGAAAATAAATAGATTGAAGTTTTAGATATGAGTAAAAATTTCTCTCACTATCCTGATTAATTTTGAAGTTCTAAATATTTTAAGCAACGAAGTAAAACGTGGACACTTCTTTATGATGAAATTTATACCTCTGCTTTTGTTGTGTTCCTGTAGTTTGTTGCAGCCCCAAAGGAATGTGTCTGGTAAAAAAATATTTCTCAAAAAAATATCTCTAGATGCTTCTTTCCAGTCTACCTTTTTAGTAGGCGATGAAGATGTAATTCGCCACAAGCTTAGAGTTTATTGTAAAGATAGACAGACATGGGCTGATAAATTACTTCCTAATTATTATTATGGAGACAGAACGGATAGTGTTTGGCATGTTAAGTTAAATCACAAGCAAATAAAACTTTGTAATGATTTCTTGCAAAAAGCCAGGAGCCTTCCTCAACAATGTGAGCAACACTTTACCTTTTTTACTAGCGTTATTACTCCAACTGATACACTAATAATTCAGGGAGAATGTGAATGGGGTAAGTTGGGATATCATCGTGTAGAACATGAATTATTTAAGCAATCATTCAAAAGATTAAAGAGAAATCGAGATGCATTAGAAGATCAACTAACTTCCACTTTGAATGGTCGATGGTATATAACAGTTCTATCAGATACAGGGGCAGATAGATTGATACTACATAGATTACCATCTGGCTCTAATAAGTATTGTTCATGGAATTTTTCATCAAAATATTCTTTTAAAAGTGATTGCTCTACTATTCTGCCAATGCCTTTTTCAAAGAAGTACAGATTAGATATTGATGAAGGAGAAATTTATTTACATATACAAGCTGGTGGAACACTTACAAAGGATCTTGAATTTATTGATGAGAATCCAGGTGCAGACTTTGTTATCGAATCATATTCTAAGACTGAAGTTATTCTGCTTCTGCTATGGAAAAGAGTTTAACATATTTGCAAAGTCCGATATGATACAAAAATTAACATGACAGACATTAGAATTTGATTTTGCCTTTATATTATCCTACCATAATTTTTACCAGCTATTTTCTATAAATAATCTGTTATTTCACCGCCGTTGCCTCTATTTCAACCAATAATTCCGGAAATATTAAGCGGTTGACTCCTAAAAGATTTATAATAGGTTTGGGTTTTGCCTGTTTCAATCTTTCTTCAAGTTGTGCATAATTTTCGAATAAAAGGTCGAAGTTAGTTGTATATACTACCAAACGGATGACATTGGTCCAATGGTAGCCTCCTTTGGTTAATACAGCTTCCAGATTATTAAGTGCTAATGTTAATTGCGCTTTCATATCGTTTGCATGCAATGGCTTACCTTCCGGACTGATAGAGGCTTGTCCTGCACAATACAATATTTGTGAACTGCCAGTTGTTTCAACAGCTTGTGAAAAACTAAAGTTATCCTGCCATGTCCAGGGATTAACAGATTTCTTGTCCATATGTGTTTTTAGAATTTTGTAGTGTCTGTTACTGAAATAGTTGCGAACCAGATCATCGGTGGTACAAAATTGTATTTGAAATCGTAAGGAGGACGATGAGGTAGGTCAAAAAAAAACGTTGATCTATGTCAACGTCCGTTTATTAAAAGTTGGAATTATTTTTTTGCCGATTGGTTTCGTATACGGCTAAGGGTTTCTTTGGTTATACCCAGATAGGAGGCTATTATGTGTTGCGGAAAGCGTTGGATAAATTCAGGATAGCGTAGGGTTAGCTCTTCATACCGTTTCTCTGCTGTATCAAACATAGAGGCCCGCAGTCGTCTTTGTGAAGCAATGGAATTGTTATCATCCAGTTTAATTCGCATCTCATTAAAAGCCGGGATCGCATTGACTCGTTCATAGTACCCGTTTGCTTTCGGAAGTAAGAGCAAATCTGTTTCTTCCCATGCTTCAATAGCATAGATGGAAGGCTTTTCTTTCCAGAAACTTTCTCTATCTGATGCCCACCAATTTTCAATATACAGCTGGATATTATGTTCAGAACCTTTCTGATCTACCGTATATTGCCGCATGGCTCCTTTTACGATAAATCCAAAGTGTTTGCAAATATCTCCTTCCTGCAAAAAGAACTGCCTTTTCCGTAATTTTTTGTAGACAAAAGACTCCCGGATTAAAGCAATGTCAGATGAAGTGAGAGGGCTTTGCGAACGTTCCTGGATGTAATGGATCAGAGAATCATATATCATTGAGTAAAGATAATGGGTTGGGTTATTGTTTGTCAACTGTAAAAACATAAGTTACTCTCTTTGAAACCTGGAAAGTTTATCAAGAACATCTATCTCAATTATTGAGATATGGATAAGATATTACTGAAAAGACACGTAACGGGAATGAAGCACTGCTGCGACTTAATTAAAAAAATCTTATATCTTGGAAACAAAGGTCTGATAAAGTATAATAGGAATACCTGAAGGATCAACAACAAGGTTTAGTAAAAACTGAAAATCGTTAATAAGAAAACTATAATGGGACATCATATAACAGCTATCCTCTTGAAAGGAGACTACGATATATCTCTGGCAGAATCCTTTGATTTGCTCGGTGTCAGATTAGATAAGACAATTACAATGTTCTTTATAGATAGCTATTTTTCTGCGTATTGGCAGGTAAAGCTTGGAATAACTGGTTTCCTGGATAGAAACGATGCTGACTATCTTCCTTCGGAAAATGTTCTAGCTCATTTAATGGAGCAAATTTCCAAACAAAAAGATCCAATTTTTGCTTTGATTGAAACGGATTACTTTGGTGGTATGGGAAAACAGTATGCAAATGTTTATACAAACAAAGTACTTGTTGACAAAAATATCAAGACAATTAACCAGGCTTTAGCTTATCTGGGAGTAAAAAGAAGAAGTAAATTAGATGAATTTGATACAGTTGGGCTTGGTAATTACAGGTCAAATCCGGAATACCTGGAAAAATATATGGATCTGGCTAATGAACTAGATCTGTAGATTAGTAGGTAAAGAAATAACTGATGAATGTTTGACTCAATTTTCCTTATATGGATTGAGTGTATCATCAAAGTATTCACAACTGTTTTTCACTCCGACGACCTTTCCATCAAAGATAGATTTACCATTGCTACAAAGTCCAAAATCCCAAAAGTAAAATCTGCCACTGTTGGGGAGAAAATAAGTACAATCTCTACAATGGTTATCGAATGCCTTTGGAGGAAGTGTTTTCTTCCAGCGATTTGCACAATTTTCTGCGTGTGCATCAGCTATTTTATCTACATCTGTAAATTCGTCTAAACTGTATTTGGTCCAATTACCGGATGTATGAAGAACTATACAGTTTTCTATTGTATCATTGGTTTGGCTATACACTTCCAAAACAGGAAAAGACACGCCTTGTGTGAAAATATCTAGCTGATAGGTGTTCTCAAAGAATAGTGTCAGATCTGTTTTGTTCCGATAAGTAATAGAAATCAGTTTCAGACCAGTTAATTTTTGGAGATAGCGATCATTGTGCTTGTTGTCTTCAAAAGACCCTGTCAGGAAAATATCATTTAGAGATAATCGTCAGGCAGCTGAAATAGTCTCAATGCACCATTCCGGATTTACAAGATTCTTTATAAGTAACTGTGTTTTATCCTGATATTGACTGAAGGGAAGTAGTAAGTGCCCTGCAAAGCCACAAAATGGTTCAATGCAGTGAAGGCCAATAAATACTTCTAAGGGTTCATTCATTATCTTTCTCTTTACTACCTAAAGACTCTGATATATATCTTAGCACAACAAAAAGTAAATTATTAAAATGCTATACACTATGAAGGCTATAGTATACATGTTATAAAATATCTAACCCTGACATGCGAAATGGTGTCAACTTTTCATCAAAAGGATCAAGTTCGGTAATCAACATGTGAATGGCACTCAGATCACAGACCTTGTAACGTTGGATAGAGTTGATTTTGGCTGATAAGGTAAGAGATATAATCTTGCGGGAAGAGCGGATTAGGGCTTGTTTTAATTCCACAATTTCCCAGTCAAACTCTGATAGGCCAAAGTTAACATCCAGATGACCTGTGCCTAGAAAACATAAGTCTACTTTAAGCCTGTTAAGCAAGTTAAAGGCTTCACCTCCAGTTGTAACCATAGCATCAGGAGAGAGTTTACCACCTATTAAAATGGTTTCAATAGTAGGAAACTGAGCGAGTTGCATCGCTACAGGCAAACTGGGTGTAAAAAAAGTGCACCGCAGGTTTTTAGGAAGTAAGCTGATAAGCTCCAGATTGGTTGTTCCTCCAGTAATAAGAATGGCTTGTCCATCCTTAATTAATCTACAGGCTTTTTCGGCAATAAGCAATTTGTTTGCCCGGTCATAAATTTCTTCTTCACGAAAGCTAAAAGGATTGAATGATTTTGCTACTGCGCCACCATGTACTTTTTTAAGTTTCCCTTCTTCATGCAATTCTTTTAAATCTCTGCGTATAGTATCTTCTGAAACCTGGAGTTTCTGCGCAATATCTGTCAGTAGAATTCTGTTGCGAATATTCAGCTCACTGAGAATATGCTGATGACGTTCTTCTTTAAGCATAGATGTATATATCTACTAAATAATATACTATTTGCAATATAATTCAATATTTGAGGAAATATTCTGCGTTTCACTTCTGTTTATTGCAATTTATTTCGATATTTTAGAAATGTCATACTTTTATTACCTAATCCAACCTGACTTATGTACCTAAATTTACGATGGTTCAACAGGCTGTATCATTTAAAAGCAGTCTTTCTTGTATTCGTTATGGGGCTTCTGGCCCAAAAAGTAACTGCCCAGACTTCCTCCGAACACCTTGTGAAAGGAACCGTGACGGATCTGGCAGGTGAGCCTATTCCTGGCGCCTCTGTTGTTGTTATCGGATCTGGCAGAGGAACACTATCTGGTGCCAACGGACAGTTTTCTCTGACTATTTCCAATGCAACCGGACAATCCGTTGCCATTCAGGCCAGCTTTGTAGGGTATCAGAATACAACAGCACAGATAAAGGCAGATGCTGGAGGTAGTAGTACAGTTACCCTTCAGCTAAAACAAGATTATCTTGCCCTTGATGAGGTTGTAGTGACAGGAACTTCAGTTGCTACCAGTAAGCGACAACTGGGAAATGCTATTTCTACTGTACAGGTAAGTAATCTTCCTTCTACTGCTTCTACTTCTATTGATCAGTTGCTTACCGGTAAGGTTTCGGGAGCACAAATCACACAGAACTCAGGTAATCCGGCGGGGGGAATCAGTATTCGGTTGCGCGGACCCAGTACAATTGTAGGATCGTCTGATCCCTTGTATATTGTAGACGGGGTTATTGTGAATAACTCATCGCCTGAAATTATTGATCTTGGTGGATATGCGCAGAATCGTCTGGTAGATATTAACCCCAGTGACATCGAACGAATCGAAGTAATTAAGGGAGCTGCAGCTGCAGCTATTTATGGTTCAAGGGCCAATAATGGGGTAGTACAGATATTTACCAAACGCGGAAAGGAAGGCAAGCCTCAGGTAGAATTTTCTACACAGCTTCGAATGAACGAGATACGCAAAACGCTTCCATATAATACGGTTCCGTTTCGTTTTACTAATACTACGGCCAGTGATCTGACAACAGTTCCCGTGGAACGGTATGATTACCAGGACAAGATATTCCGCAAAGGTATTGGTACAGAAAATTACCTGTCAGTATCAGGAGGAACCGGAAGTACGCAATATTTCTTTTCGGCATCTAATCTGTACAATCAGGGTATTATTGATAAGACTGACTTCTCCCGAAATGGAGCGCGTCTTCGTATTCAACAACGATTTGGGGAGAAGGCAAGCTTGTCAATAGGTTCTAACTATACCTACAGCACTAGCCATGAAGTACCCAATGGTGGGATCAATGAAGCATATGGAGCGCTTACCGGATTTATCTTTGCCAACAACTTTATTAATCCTGACCCGAACCCTGCTACTGGCATTTATCCTTCTACTGCACCTTCGGTCGTACGTAGAACCAATCCGCTGGAAGCTATTAACCGATTCAAATTCAGCCAGCGGATAAGCCGTTACATTGGAGATGTTCAGTTAGTGATTACTCCTTTTGCAGGACTATCATTAAATTATACACTGGGTATAGATACATATTCTCAGGTTGCTCAAGGGTATATTCCTCCTAATAACACAACCCCCACATATAATCAGGGATATGCACGCCGGGGTGATCTCAATGTGTTTCAAATCAATAATGATCTGAACCTTTCCTATCAGACTCATATTGCTGACTGGCTCGAATCGACAACTGGGCTGGGTGGTACTATACAATATGACCGTTCCTATCTGACAGGGATTACTGCACAGCAGTTAGGCACATTTGGCGAAACGATCAACAATGGTTCCAATATTGTAGCCAGTGAAACACGCACCGAACGGGCTATTATGGGTGCTTTTGTTCAACAGACATTTGGCATTGCACAGAAATTATTCATCACAGGTGCTGCCAGAGTAGATGGTTCGTCTGTATATGGAGTAAACAATAGATGGCAGTTCTTTCCAAAAGTGAGTGGTTCCTATATTCTGTCCGAAGAGAAATTCTGGAAGGATAATCTTGCAAATGTTGTGTCCTCATTTAAGATTCGTGCGGCCTGGGGGCAATCGGGTAACCTTACTGCCATTGGTGCCTATGATCGCTTTACAAATTATGCTTCTGCTTCTGTTGGCTCACTGATAGGATATACAGCTCCACTTACATTAGGAAATTTTGATGTGAAGCCCGAACGGCAAACAGAATTTGAGTTTGGCGTTGATCTGGCCTTAGTAAAAGATCGTATCGGAATAGAGTTCTCCCATTTTAAGAAAGATGTAAAAGACCTGATTCTGAATCGAACACTGGCTCCTTCTTCAGGGTATAATAACCGATTCATCAATGTAGGTACCATGACCAATTCAGGTTTTGAAATACAACTCAAACTGGTACCATTGCAAACAAAAGCCGTAAAATGGAATTCTACGTTTAGCTATACACACAATAAAAATGTAGTCAATGGGGTAGAAGGTAATGGTGTGCTGCCTTTTGCAGGTGGTTTCGGACAGGTGGCAGCTGTAAACGGGTATCCGCTCGGTGCTTTTTACAGTACATTCTTCGCTCGTAATGCAGACGGGAGCCTGTTGCTCACTGCTGCCGGACTGCCCCAGCGTGAATTAGGCACCCAAGGAGCCAATGGTACCTATACTGTAGGCCGTAATGATAATGGACAACCCACAGGTACAGTATTGTCCAAAGTTATAGGCAATCCCAATCCCAAACATATTATTAGCTGGATCAACGAGGTGGAATGGAAACAATTCTCCTTCCGTATGCAATGGGACGGCATGCTGGGTTATGACATTTTTAACTTTACCAAGCGGGTAGGTGACCGTGATCTCTATGGTGGGTTGAAAGGATATGAACCTGAGTTGAGAGGTGAAGTGCCAAAAGGTACCAGTGCTGCGTTGTTCAGTATTTTTGAAAACTGGATTGAGGATGGAAGTTTTGTGAAGTTGCGTGAGTTGTCTGTATCGTACTCACTCAAGCCAAAGGTTTTGGGCATTCAGGGCATGCGAATCTTTGTCGCCGGGCGTAACCTGCTTTCTATTGACAACTATAGTGGCTATGATCCGGAAACCAACGCTGCCGGACAAACCAATGCTGTGCGGGGTTTTGACTTTGTGGAGGTTCCTATTCCACGTACCTATGCTATTGGGGTAAATGTTAAATTCTAAATCGCTTATGTTATGAAAATCCGATTATCTGTATATACAAAATTAGTAGCCTTTATTCTTATATGGGCAGTCTCTGCATGTTCGCTGGATATCGAAAACGTAAATGGTCCTACAGATCAGCAGGTAGTAAACTCAAGGGATGGATTAATCACATTGAGTGTAGGGATGCGCCAGGTCTATTCTACACTGGCACTGGAGTCTATCATTTTGACACCCGGAACCACCGCCAGGGAGTTACGGGGTATCACTACCTTTACCAATATCATTGAGATAGATCAGGGGGGGAGTGCATTGCCAAACTTCAATGGCAATGTGTTGTCACTTTGGCAACGGCCTTTGCGTGTAATGGCTATGGCAGAAGATATTATTATGAATGCACCTTCTGTATTGTCTTCTGATCCAACTATGCTGAGTGGAGTAACCGCACATGCTCAACTGATGAAGGCTATGTGTCTGGGAAGTCTTGCACAGTCCTTTACCTATGGTATTTCACAAACCAGCATCACAGGCAGTGCTCCTTTTCAGACTCGTGATGAATTGCTGGATCAGGCTATATCGTTGTTGAAAGAAGCGGCCGAGACTATTGCTATGACACCTCCTTCTACTGAATTCACTACACGTGTAACAGGTACGGAATTTGATCTGCCCAATACAATTCAGGCATATCTGGCCCGCTATTCACTCATGGCAGGCAATTATGCCGATGCTATTGCAGCTGCTAATTCTGTGTCTCAAACTGTTGCCTCCCGATTTATTTATACCAATCTGGCTCCCAATCCTTTGTATAACCAGGTGCAAATAGCTAAAAATTATGCGGCACGTGATAATTTCGGACTTCCAACTGCATTCACAGAATCTGGTGATCAGCGTGTCAGTTTCTATTTTACAACTGATAAGACTAGTTTTCAGGACGATGCCATTGTAGGGCTGAAAGGATTTGCAACGGCTATAGATCAACCTATTCCGGCTTATATTCCTGATGAGATGAAGCTGATCATTGCTGAAGCTATTGTACGTAGCAGTGGAAATCTCAATGAGGCTGTAGAACAGATCAATGCCGTAAGAACGCAAACCTCTGGTGATCCTTTTGGTATTCACGCAGGATTGGCCGCTTATGCAGGTCCGGTGACAACGGATGACCTGCTTACAGAAATATACAAACAACGGAGTTCGGAACTGTACCTGAGTGGTCTGCGTCTGGAAGACAGTCGTCGGTTTGATCGTCCTGCTCCTCCGGATGATGTAGTACCTGTTCCTATCACATTTGAAAGATCCCGCAATTATTACCCGTTCCCATTACAAGAACGGCAAAATAACCTGAACACTCCTGATGATCCAACACTATAAGTAGAAGAGATCTATTACAAAACTGCAGGAGTACTTCCTGCAGTTTTGTGTTTAGTATGATTTGCTATGGTTATTGTTACAGACATGGAAGAAATCAAGCCGTTAGATGAAAAAGTGAGGCTTTGCAAGTTGTGTAAGATTGAGTAAATACAACAGATGTTGAGTTACATGAGATTTATTCTTCATTCAAACCAACTAAGCCAATTGGAATATGCCCTTGTTTGCGCCAAAATTGTGCAGGATTAATACTTGCTTCAAAAGTATTGCTATACATCACCTCTAAATTTTTTTGCCCTTCTGTGTGTTTATATTCGAGTCTTGCCCGTAACAAAGTTTTAAATTCTCCTTCATATTGAGGAATGGCAAACTCCCAATAGTTGTGTCCTTTTAGAGGTATAGTATGATAGCTATATCCACATCTACTCTTCGGTAAATACTCAATGTCTCGCCACTGCCCTTTTTCGTCCAAGGCTTGCAGATTAATAGATAAACGACCATCCTGTAGTTCAAAAAAGACAGGATCTGACTGGGTATTGGCTATATATAATGTAATACCCTCATATTTTTTTGCAAAAGCAGCTTTAGCTTCTGGCATCACTTTCATTGTAAAAGTATTGGTAGTGAAAAAGTAATCTCCAGGATGTGTATAGCTGGATGCGATTTCTTCATATTCACTCCTTTCATCAGGTTGAGGATTCTTTGTTATATAAAAGTAACCTGACTTCATATAATCGATATTGAAGTGTTGGCTAGATGATTTATTTGATCTGTTCTCCTTCTCCTGCCAGACTACCTTTCCTGTTTGGTTTACATAGTTTTCTCTTCCTTCCGTTCCTGTTCTCAACAATCCTTGTGCAAAGCCTTTCGTATAATCGACCCATTTAAAAGAAGCTGGTACTACTGTATTAGTTTTCAAATCCCAATAACCGATACGAAAATCGGGATGCCATTTTTCCAGATATAATACACTGTCTTTGTAATAGGCTTGGTCATATTTTACAACTTTGGGAGTTAATAGAATGGTGCCATTGGTATCTATAGCTGTTATTCCTTGTCCTGTTTCGACCAATGCAAAATTCTCCGTAAAGCCATCTGTTAGTATTCGACGAAAGGGTGTTTGTGTGATTTTTTTGCCCGTGCTGTCAATCATAAACCATTGTTCGTTTATTCGAGCAAAACTGCGGTTGTTACAAAAGGGGAGAATGAGTTCAAACTTTGGATCCATGAATAAAATTTTTCCATCGGCATTAACTATTCCTCCTGCTGCATAATGGCCCGTTTTTTCTGTCTCAATGAAAATAGAGGTAAGGTTCTCTGAGAATGAAGGAGACGCAGAAAGGGTATGAGTAGGAGGTACCACAAACCTCAATTTTCCAGTAGTGTCGATAATGCCTTCAAATCCGGCTTTAGTCTTTGGGGAATCATTATATAGCCTTACAATACTATATCCATTATAGAATTGCGGAATGTATCTGTATTTGTCATAGGGAACAATTATTTTGCCACTGGTATTGATGACGCCAAACGGATATCTTTCCCTTGTTTTTTGTTGAGCACTCTGCGTCTGTTCCAGCCCTATCACAACTGCTATACCATCTGAAAACTTCCGTATCTGGTAATAGATAGTATCAATCACCAGCTTGCCTGTGATGTCGATTACACCTTGCTTTTGGGTAAAGGTAGTGACAATAAAAAGATTAGGGTACTGCTCTGAAGCAAAGTTCCAGTCTTTATAGGAATGCTCAAAATAAATCCTGCCAGCAGCATCAATGAGATATTTTTTTTCATTCTTATAGACAACTGCTCGACCATTAGCAAATGGGACTGCATAGTCGTATATAGGTGGAATAACATATTTCCCCTGAACATCTATATAGCCGTATCGTCCCTGAGATCGGACAGGAGCCAGTCCCTCACTAAATGGGCCAGCCTGTTTGAACTGCGCTGGAATGACTAGTTCACCCTGTAAATCTATAAATCCCCAGAGTTCATCTATTTTCACTGGAAACAAGGAGGCTCCTGCCTTAATAGGTTTTATAATCAAAGGTGTGGGAGAGACCAATAATCCTAAAGCTAAGGCACCCGCTATTAATAAGATGAATAGTCTGAGCATAGTAGAAGATATACGTTTTTTGTGAAACGTAAGAGAGTTACAGATTATTGGTAGGGAGGATTGTAATTTTATAGAGGGAGGTAACAATAAGATAGGAAATTGTCTCTGTGTACTGAGAAAAGAAATTTTGGTTATGAGAATAGTAGATGGGAACGTGGTTAGCAGTCAGATGAGAAAGGAACAGCTTTAGTTAGTACGACTTTAGTACAAAATTCCAGACAAACATCGTGTTGCCATTAGATGTTTGTCTGGAATTTTTATTTATTATTCAGCAAGTGAAATCTCTACAACCACAGACATTTTTTTATCTCCATATTTTTTTGCTATTTCCTGTTCAGATAATTCATTTAACTGATATTTTTTATCTGATAGTTCAATCGTTTGATCAAGCTTCATGGGTGTTCCATCTACCACCAGATAGTCGATGTGATTAATAAACGAAAAGGTGCCATCTCCCTTAAATTTTTGCGTGTTCATATTTACCCTTACATTACTACCCTTTAAGATAAGACCTCTGTCGGCTGGCGACCAGGATAGTTTTGAAGCATAGAAAGTTCCCGATAATCTTTCCTTTCCGGTTTTGGTAGCAGGTTTTTCTTGCTGGATAATTGTTGGAGGCTCTACAACACTAACAGAAGGTATCTTCTGATTTTTCAATGAATCAGAGATTGTATGCTGCAAGGCTGTGGAATCCAAACTAATAGCCGGGATGAGTAATAGTCCTAATGTGTGTAATGGTCTCATTTTTTCTATAGGTTTACTGTTTTCAGTATGTATGATGGCATTTTCTGAAATGGTGGCAGTTTTTGTATTAGAAAAATGATTGACCATATAGTTACTGGAAACAGAATCAGGGATATTTCCACTAGCTATTGCAACAGGGTTCTCAACTTTTACAGGAGTTTTAGGCTGACTATCTGAATAAGAAAGCAGTACAGAGATAGCGACTATGCTTACCGTAATGATGGAACCTGTGCTTATATTCCAATACAGCTTAGGTATAGTGGGAGAGGATATATGTTGTGGATTATAAACGTTTCTGAAATTTTCTGTTTGAAATGAGGACGTTTTTTGAGGAGATATAGCTAAACTACCTAGCTGCTGTTTACAAAAGAAATCTACACCCCATAATTTATAGGAAAGTAAAAAGAACCAGAATGCATGTTTTCTCCTGGTTTTTTCCCCAGTTTTTGTAACTAACAGTTCCTTAATTTTTTTTCTGGCTCTTGCCAGATGCGACTTGGATGTGCCCTCACTGATGCCTAACTGTGCTCCAATCTGTGCATGGGTATAGTTATCCATGACGTATAGATTAAACACCAGTCTGTGATGTTCTGGCAAATGACCAATGATGTTTAACAGATCGGCCTCGGCGACATTGCTATAGTCTTGTAAGAGATTGTCTTCGTATATTTCCAATAATGGTGTAGCATCTGGCAGAAGGGTAGTGTCGATTCGTATTTCCAGCGGATTATATTTCTTCCGTTCACGTAGATATTGCAGTGCTACATTGACAACTATACGCCTCAACCATGCCTCAAAAGGTCCTTTGTTTGTGTATGTTGAAAACTTATCCATCGCAACCATAAAGGCATCATGGGCTAAATCTTCAGCAATCTGCCTGTTTTGTGTATATCGTAGGCAAACACCAATCATTTTGGCGATATTCCGCTTATAGGCAATACCCCAAAAACTTTTTGTTGTATCATTCATATCAAGACCGTTGATTGAAATGATGCTTTTTTTAGAAAGGGTTGCAGTTAATTGGAAAAAATATTTTTATGAGACCAGGATATTATCATTCTGTTAACTCAAAACTTTGTTCTACTTTGACGTGCTTTAATACAAAATTAAACCTGCCTTCTATTCAAACAAGATTTTATCGATTCAAAGAGTTTGACAGAGAACCAATCTAGTTACATCAGGAACAAAAAGCTTTAACACTGGTCGATCTGTATCCGTTTATACTCAATTGGTGCAAATAATAGGTGTATAATTAATCATACATACTATGATGGAGATATAATTATCTCTGGTTTCTACAAAAGTCGTAATATGACTGACAGATTTATCTTTTTCCTTCTTTCTTCAATTTTAAGGATTTTAAAAGATATGGTGCTGCTCAAAATCTGGGCATTTGAGTAACGCCGCAAAGCATGTTAAGGTTATTCAATTGTTCGTTACCGGATACTACTGTGTGCGCCTTCGAACACAGTAGTAAGTCTATATAAGCCTTTGCATGGTTAAATAGTACATTTTGAGTATTGGCACAGCATTTGGGCCTAAGACATTACATTACTGGATTTTACTATGGTATTACGAATATGAAAAAAGGTATACTTTGTTGTCTGCTCATTTACTGCATGTTCATTAGTCAAATGTCTTTGGCTTGTACTATACTTTCCTGTGCAATGCATGGTGAAGCATATGCGGCTGCCAATGAAGACGATTACACGCCATTTATACGAATCTGGTTTAATCCTGCATCAAAGGAAAGGTATGGATCTGTTTGTTTTGGTGCACCAGACCTACAGATAGCCACAGCTATGAATGAGTATGGATTATTTTATGACTATACAGCTCAGTATAGTATAGATGCTGCTAAATATCAGTTAAAGAATCCTTACAATGGAGACCTCTTTTTTGAAATCATTAGCAAATGCAAAACAGTAGATGAAGCATTGGCATTCCTGGAGAAGCACGACTATACGGCAACCTCTCAGGTATTACTTGCAGATGCAACGGGAGCTTCGGTAGTGATACATGTAGGTGCAAAAGTCAAAAAGACAGGAATTTATCAGATTAATACCAACTTTGATATTTTAAATGTGCCTACCCATAACTACTCTTGTGGAAGATACGATATTGCTGAACGAATGCTCTCCTCTGCTAAATCTCTATCTGTGCCCTTTCTTAGGGACATTCTGAACGAAACCCATCAGGAAGGAGCTTTGTCGACCCAATATTCAAATGTGTATGATTTAAAGCGCGGGAAGATTTATGTCTATCTGTTCCATAATTATAGTCATGTGTATGAAATAGATCTGAAAAAAGAATTAGCAAAAGGATATCGTCTGGAAATGCTTGCTGATCATTTTCCTGTTTCGTTTGCTTATCAATCCTATGTTCAAAGCCATCCTTTATACAGGAAAGAAACTATCATGTCTGAGATCAGAAAGAAGGGCGTTTCCACTACTGTTACGAAGTATATTTCTGAATTAAATAATAGCAATACAACTAAGGTTGATAGTGCTTTGGTATTGTCTCTGCTTGAAGTAGGAATACAATTAATCAAAGATGCCAATAATCAACATACAAATGGCCAGATGTGGGAGTATTGGTTTAGTCTTCCAAATGGATACTATGTGAAACAATATGATGATGAGCGGATACATTCTGCCTCACAGCTACTCGTTGCATTACTAAATAAGGCATGGAATGATGTCAAATACAAAAACTTCATTCTGGAAATGCTTGCTTACTGTGATATGGTGGAAAGTAAGCCTTCTGTAGCTATAGAGCGGTACCAAAAACTAATAGTAGACCCTTCCCAGACATTCCCCGTAACCTATAACAGAAGCAGGGAAATGCTTAGCAGAATAAAAAGATAAGGACAGTAGTACACAACCAACAATGATTTTCCTGTATTTTGTAAACAAAGCGTATTTGTCAGTGATTGTTTGGTTGTAGGATACTTCTTGTATAGTATTTATGCGTATATCTTTTATTCTGATAGTAACTTTCTTTTTTACAATCCTCAATGTATCTGCTTTTGGAGTGGCCGACTGGCAACATAAGGCACCTGGAGGTACTTTAATGTATGATGCAGGTGGTGGTACGGAACTGATTCTTCCTAAGTCTCACAAATCTATATATGGCATTCGCTCCTGGTACTTTTATAAAAACCATATTGTAATTGTTGGAGGTCCAGGCTATATGGTTGTGAATGAAACTAATGGCGACTTAAAACAATTTTCTTCTGAACAGGAGTGGAACACCTATATAGAGTATGCTGGCTTGGAGCCCGTATTATGGACAAGATGGTATTCAGATAACTGGAGGTTTTATGAAACAATAGCAGTTGGATTGATATTTATGGTTTTCCCCATTGTTTTTATTGTCTTGCTATTGATCCTTTTTGTTGCAGTCACGCAATGGATATCAACTGGGATGAAATTTCAACCCAGGCAATGGCTTCCAAGCAGATTTCGAATTAAAAAAAGAACAGTTCTTATTTGGCTTGGAATTATCTCGTTGTTAGTATTCCGGGCTTTTCTGGATGCATATCCGCAAAGTTGGTAAGATACGCATCCAGAAAAGCCCGATTTTTGTTTACATCCATCTGTTTTATAACTTCCGGTTTTTTACATTCGGCTTCTCCCAGAAATAATATAGTTATCTCTAGTGAATGAAAATGGACTTTGAATCTATCCAACAATACCTGAATGAACTGTCTGAGAAATATGAACTTGTCAATGTCGCAATGGAAGGCTGTCAGACATGGATAGACGAAACATGGAAGGAAAGAGATATTGCATCATTTGGTGGGTTTGCAAAGGAAGAATTAAAGCTGGCCTTTGATCAACACGATTTTGTTTTCAACCATTATTTCTGGCAACGTTTGGTTATCCGAACCCGGATTGGGATTTATGTTGATGATACAGCAAAAGTATGGGCTAGAAATCTGAAGCCCATTGGATATTATGAGTTGGAGACGGATGAACAAGGCCAGACAATAGATGATTGGTTGGTAATCGAAAAAGAGAAGGAAGACGAGTTGAATATTATCTCTCAAATTCGTAGTCTCAATACTCTATTACCAGAAGGGGCTTTAAAAAGAAATAAGATTTATTATGAGTATGTTACTTATGTACATCATGTAGTGGCATTCTTTCAATCCCAACAATACGATGCTACTGCACATTGCATTCGAAGAGCTTTTGTTTACTTAAAGGATAACCCGAAATTGTTTTCCGAAACTCCTTATTTTAAAAGAAGCAAATACATTCTGAAGATGATTTTATATTATATGATAGAGAAGAACTTGTTGACAGAAATTACACTAGGAGAGTTGAAGAGAGCAGGAATAATAAAGGGTGGTAACTAACATAGATTTACAGATAGTCATGATTTGCGTAATACATTAAAACCAAGAGATAAGTCTTTTACTATAAGATTCCTTTCAAATAAGACCTGAAGACCTTTCAATATTCTTGTTGATGAAATCGAAATTGGAGCAGATTTTCTTCGTCAAAAGACCATATGAAATAATCGTCCTCTATAGTGACTTTTACTGCTATTCCAGGACAATACCGATCTCCACATGGGCAGCAGTAAAGCATAACTTCTTCACCATTAAAATCTTCATTTAATGATTGCTGTATATCTGAGAGAGACCAGTCAGATAGATGAGGAAGATAGTTACAATATTCTGTTTGCGTAACTGGAAACTGTATGATGTGTGGATGTAGAGAACAAACGCTTCTTAACATAGTAGGGTCAAGTACATTATTCCACTAACACTGTTCACACCAAACACAGCCAAAGGAATTCTGCTAATAACTTCAGATGCATCCACTGTTACTATTTGAGTGATTGTAGTCGGTCTATCTGATGGCATGATGGTTTGGGTTGCCAGTCATCCAGAAAGAAACCTACTTTACTATTAATCGTAGCAGAATTACTAGATGATGAAATTGAATCAGAGGATGATGTATGAGTAGAATGTTCTGATCCAGTTGTATAAGATAGGAGTAGAACGAGTATAAATACAAAAAGTAAGCTGTGAATAGAGCTCATATAGTGCTAAGAGCAACTAAAGTTATGGAGAGATTATACTATACATAAACTTCAATCTAAAAAATAAAAAAGGTGTATTTAGGATACACCTTTTAGCCTCATTGTAGGTTAATCTGTTTCTTCCAGAAAGAAAATATCTTCAATTTTCTTCTCAAAGGTTCTGGCAATTTTTAGAGCCAGCGTAGTAGAAGGAATATATTTATTGAGTTCTATCGCATTTATCGTTTGACGGCTTACTCCTACCTGCTTCGCTAAATCTTCTTGCGTGAAGTTTTTAATAGCTCTTTCTACTTTTAGGTTATTTTTCATGATAGGAGACTTTGGCGCTAAAGTAAAGGATAATATGGTATCGTAACAAGAAAATGATCAGAAGGGTGAACATATTCCATATCATCACATCAAAGAACGCAGCCTCATAAATAAACAAAATGGAAAGAAGCAGAAGTGCATAATTGATATAGGTAGCCCATAACAGGGATTCCAGACGAAGTTTGGAAATAAACTCATCCTCAATCTTTTCCTTTGAAAATGCCACCAGTATAGCTCCTATAATAAAGGTAGCAGCCATAATCTCATCATTTAACTCATTCTTATAAGTCCAATTAAAAAATGTTGTTTTATCATCATGGTATTCAATAAGTGATAAAACAGGTAATTCTATTAGGGGAAGGTCAACTTGGAAGAAATACAATAATACTAACAAAGCCAGAGCTGGGATAAGTAATATCCAGCCTACTAGTTTAAAAGAATGCGGAAATAAAAATCGTGTGTTCATAGTATAGAATAAGTTAGTAAAGTATAGTTAGATAAATGTAAAGTTTATTTTACATAAAACAAATTTTAAAAGACAAAATGTAAAATTTTCTTTACATTTTGTCTGGTTCATCCTTTTGAGAGGGCTGAGATTAAAACAGAGAGTAAGTTTGATGCGGCATATATTACTATGTTCTGTTTATCATAAGCAGTTTTATTCTTATGCAAGCAATATTTCAGATGTGTTACATACTACTATTTCAGTATAGTCCGTTATCTGATTATTCTATGAAAAAGTATTGATTGTCAGATGTTTGTTTGATACATTTGATAAATATCTACCAGCTTGTCAGCAAAGACTCGGTTTAGAACTGGTTGCAATAGGGTGATGGCACAGTATGATTTTTTCTGCTGCCATAAAACTTATTATTTCCACTATAACACACATCTTTAAACCTGTCATTTTATGCTATCCCAGGAAAAAGAAGTTTCAGAAGAAGTATTGCCTCAGAAAGGTGAACATCTTCTCTCTCATCAGATCTCCGCATGGACACAAGATCCCGGTTCAGGAAATCAGCCAAATGGAGGACAACTGATTCAGTTAAATGCTCCCAAGCTATCTTCCAAACCTTTGCCTACCACCATTCATGGACAGGCTCCTTCTGCCAAAGTATATCCACCTGGTACTGCTGGTTTCCGATACTGGAATACTGCCAGTGCTTTACGTCGGGGATCTGACTATTGGGGAAAATTGCTGCCGGGTATTACCTGGCAAATGGGAAAGACACTACCAATTGATTTGGACTTTGGTGTTGATCTGAATGCCTATTATGATCGGGTTGGATTGAAGTTCTTTCATGCTACTGTTGCCGGACGTACCGTCTTTTCCTGTGAAAGTCCGGATGTTGTTTGCCACGAACAGGGTCATGCCGTGCTGGATGCTATCAAACCTCAGCTATGGGATGCTGCCAGTATTGAAGCTGGCGCTTTTCATGAATCTTTTGGGGATATAAGTTCTATTTTGTGTGCCTTGCAATTGCAAAGCCTGCGTATTGCGGTGTTGGGTGAAACGGATGGCAATTTGTATCGGTCTTCCCGGTTGTCTCGTCTGGCAGAACAACTAGGTTGGGCTATTCGTCAGGACTTTCCAACTGCTGTAGACGCTGATTGTTTGCGTAATGCTGTTAATTCGTTTTTCTATCGTGATCCTAATACCATTCCGTCTTCTGGCCCTGCGAATACGTTAACTTCCGAACCACATTCCTTTTCCCGTGTATTTACAGGTGCTTTCTTTGAAGGACTGGCTGGCATGTTTAAGCTGAGAACAGATCAGGATGAAGAGAATTTGTTGCAGGTAAGTCTGGATATGGGAAAAATTCTGGTAACTGCTATTCGAAATGCGGCTGTGGTTCCAGCCTTTTTTAGCCAGATAGCTGTAAATATGATCCAGGCTGCGAACCTTCAGTTTGCTTCTATCAATTATGGACAGGCATTGCGAAGTGCTTTTGTGCGTCATGGAATTTTATCTCCTGCTACTACAACCATTACTGCCATTACTGAACCCAGAAGTATGGCAGATGGAAATGAAAATGATGCTACTGAGCTACCTAAAATGAATTTGTCTGTAAAAGAGTATGATTTGGGCGTAGATGAAATTGTAGTCCATGCTGCAATAGCTACCAGTCGATTTGAAGTAGCTGGAGCTGCATTAAGTATGGGATCACTGGATATGCCGTCTCATGAAGATACAGCCAAAAGTTTTGTAGAGGATCTGTTACGCAGAGGGCGTCTAAAAATAGATTCTATCACAAATAAGAAGAATCGGGGTATGGCGATAACACGCCCTAACGCACCTGATACACACGAAACCTATACTCATGAACTACGCGAAGAAAACGGTAGCGTGATCTTACGAAGGATTCGTATAGATTGTGGTTTTACTTGTTAAATAGAACATGCCCTGTAAAGGGCATTTCTTTTTTCAGATAACAATACTTTAATAAAGGTATGAATGCACATAGTTTAGTTGCCGAATCACATTTACGTCAAGAGCTTTCTCATAAAGGTTTTGATCTGCAGGGAACTCCTGTAATGCAGGATAACGGCAAACTGGAAGTGCAGGCCAATGCATTGGAACCTGTGGCAGATGATCAGGGAGATGCATTGTATGCAACTGTTCCTGTTACACTTTGGGTATCAGTAGATAATCACAATAAGATAAAGCAGATTGAAGGAGGGAATGCCTCTCCTGAAGCGATAGATGGTGTAAGGAACTTTGTAAAAACACTTATTGCAAACAATCAGCTGGATGGTTTGAAAAACAATCCACAACCCAGAGCTACTCATCAGGTTGAAATCAATGAAAAAGGGCAGCGTGTAATCAAACGCCGCCGTATACAATCCTTGTTTTAAGAGGAATGAACCTTTTAATAGCGTTGCTTATCTGTTTTGGTAGCCCATTCTTCAAAAGCACGAATAGCCTCTTCCCGTAATAGTGGAAGGCTTTGTAGCCGGCGATGGGCAGGATCTCTATCCAGTTCGTCATAGATAAAGTGATCATCAAAGCCGATAGCTGCCGCATCGGCTTTTGTATTGGCATAATACATTTTACTGATATGTGACCAGTAGATAGCGCCTAGACACATGGGACAGGGCTCACAGCTTGTATAGATCTCACATCCTTCCAGATCAAATGTTCCTAGACTTTGTGTGGCTTCCCGAATCGCTACTACTTCGGCATGAGCAGTAGGATCGTTGGTCTCCAGCACACGGTTGTAACCTCTGGCTATAATCTGTTCATCTTTGACAATCACGGCTCCGAAAGGGCCACCGTTGCCATTACGCATTGTATTTAACGAGAGCTGTATTGCCTCACGCATAAAATCAGGATTGGGTATACTCATAGTCAGGTTGTTTGTGTGAATCTTTTGACAAATTAAAGACCATTGTCGAGTCTTCTCAGAATCTCTAATCCGGCTGGCCATTCGCCAAAGCCTGCTGCTACATTTATATGTCCAGCTTCTCCAATTACCACCAGTTCACTTCCCCAGGCATCTGCAAATTGAGTAGCTCGATCCAGCGTAACATAGTAGTCATTGGTACTAGTGACAACGATGCTTGGAAACGGCAATCGAAATAAGGTCATAGGTGTAAATCCTGTAGTTCCAGCAGGATAAGTAGGTGCTTCCGTATCACTGGGAGCAACCAGTAAGGCACCTTTTATTTTACGGTTGTACTGTTTTGCCCAGGATGCAATGGTTGTACAGGCCAGGCTATGTCCAACCAGAATAACATTTGCCGGATCATATTGCATTACAACTTCATCTATCACTTTTGTCCAATCACTGCAAACGGGTGTATCCCAGTCTTTTTGCTCAATACGTTTAAAGTCAGAGAATTGCTTTTCCCAGAGAGTTTGCCAGTGTTGTTCTCCTGAATTCCCCAAACCAGGAGTGATTAGAATGGTAGATTGAAAGTTCATAGGTTGTATGGATAAATTATGTAATACCAGTTTTGTCCGGAGCTAAACTTACTAAAAGAAATGAAAAATTAAGGACTGATTTTTTATTTCGGAGAGTGCGTGAGGTATTAAGATATAATGTATTCACAAATAGTTGGTTAAGTGTATCTACTTAAACCTTCTCAGCCATTCTGCCTGTTCTTCAGTGTCAGGTACTTGAAGTCCTCTGATTTGACTAATTTTCTTTACTATGTCTTCTGATGCAAGTCCTGTTTTTCGCAGAATAGCTCCTGCCATAAGTGTCACTCTACCAATGCCACCCCGACAGTGAAAAACTACTTTCTTGCCTTCAAGACATGTTTGTTCTACCTGGTCAATCAGTTGATGTACTTGCCGCAAACTATCTGGGAGAGAACGATCCGGAATAGGAAAATGCAGAAAGGAGATTTGATGCTTTTCACACAATTCCTTTTCCTTTTGCAAGCCTAATTCTCTGATTTCTGAAGGCATAAGCAAGCAGACCAACATCTTCACATCTTGTTCGGCAAGATATAGAATTTCACTTTCCAGATCTTCATTTCCTCTTGGTCGGGGCATAATGCCAATGCTTCCTGTATGAATAGTTTCTATCCAGTATATTCGTGTAAACATAGGTCTTGTTTGTAAATGTATTAGGTTCTGTAAATTTCTATCTTTCTGCCATCCGGGTCTTGTACAATGGCTAGTTCACCCCATTCGGTTAGATGAGGTGCTTTTAGGATTTGTTCGGGAGAGAATGCTGTAAGTACTACATCAAAGTTATCTATAGCAATGCCAAGTCGTGTGGAGGTATCTGCTGTAGTTTGATTTTTTAGTAGAGGATAGATTTCAAAGGTAATATTTTTGAGTGTACAGGCATAATGAAAAGCTCCATTGCCATGTTGATGATACTCAAAAATAAGCCCTAGTTTGCTGTAAAATTCTGCAGCAGCTGAAATGTTGCTACTTCTGATTACAATGGTACGAAATTCCATATATAAGTTGTGTATATAAACTGTAGATTTTATTTGATTTGTATGCAACTGTTTCTAATGAACATGTGTCATGAGTGAAAATGCCCTTTTATGCGCAATATACTATTACTAATTTTGGTTGTTGGACTGTTATTTTTCAATTGTCGAAGCGAATGTCCCCCAGATGAGGAACCTGTGATGAAAACAGTAGTCCGATTTGAAGATCCTGCTGATCCCTATGTTTATCAGGGAACAGCCCAGTTTAAAAGAATTTATGGTTTGGGTGGTAAAGGTGATGTGGTAATAAGTGATACAGTGGCGTATCTGCCCTTATCGCTTCATGCAGATAGTGTTACTTATATTTTTGAAGGGATGGATGGCACTATTGATACACTTATTCTGTGTTATAATCGTGATTTCGGGCCATACAAAGGAGATGAAAGTCGCTGCGGATATGGTGCTGACTTTACTGGAGATTATGTTATTTCGGGAAGCAATGATACCACACATGTTGTAAGTGATTCCCACTACTACCGGGCTAGCCGTACTACTTTTTCATATGGTTATGCAGAATATCGTGATAATGTATCAAACTGGGGACCTATAGAGAATATTTATGCTGTTACACTTTACAAGAAAAAGTAGATGTATTTTATTGGCAATCCTAAGTTTATTCCCAGTAGCCGGAATAGCTCAGGATATGCATTCTTCGGTGAAGATAGGTATTGATATATCCAAGATGGTAACATCTGCTATGTATCTGAGACCTGCTGTGATTATAGAACCTTCCCTTACTATCCCGCTCTCACACAGATGGTTCTTCAGTGCTGTGCCAGGATATACCTATATCGCATGGACTAATCGTACAGATGAGAAATATCGGTCCAGCGGTTTTTCATTAAAAGCAGGTTTTGAAAGTCGCATTAGTAACCGATTCGTATGGTCTGTGAAGGCTGTAGGTAGCTTGTATAGTGATAAAGCCACCTTTTTTATGGAAGGCGAATACTATGGAGATACTACATTAACTACTTTGCCGGAGCTACAATCGTTCATTCCTGGTGTGGAGATAGGAATATTGTGGCGTGTACCTATGGGAGATAAATGGAATATGTCTTTTCAGGCAAGAACGGTTTTCTATAATAACGCCAGAAAAGATACCCGATACATTCCAGGTATGGGTTTCAATGGGGCTGGTGTAGTAAGTGGAGGATTGAATGTTATTCTGGAAAGAAGAGTAGGAACACGAAAAGATCTCTAATCAAAAACATGTGTTAATCATGAATGCGTATTTCTGGATTACAGGCCTGATAGTATGTTGTTTCTCTTGTGGCACAAAAGAAACTCTTCAGACACCTAATTTACATCCATATACAAATTGTTTGGCTGGAGTGGATACAACAAAAGGGGATGAGGCCATTGGTTGTGTTGGGAACTATTATAAACTGATTGATCAGCAATATGTATTAAAAATAGATATTGCTGATTTTTTGAGGAAAAACTCACTATCTGAATATCAGGACAGTTGCTTTCAAATCCGTATAAGTACAGATAAGGTGCTATCTGCTGGAGTGTTTGCTGAATTACAGGTATTTAATAAAGGAGAAAGCAATTTGTCATCTATTTGTACAGATATCATAATAACTAATACACCTAAGCCCCAAAGAATTCTTACGGATGTTTCTGGCAGTATTATTATTCAGTACAATGGTGAGCAGGATTACTATGGCAGCAAGCGGTCAGTTTTTACTTTTTTTGTAGAAAGACTGAGCTTTAAAGATAAAGTCGCCCAAAAAGAAGTAGTGATTAAAGATCAGTTACTTTGGAAAGTAATCGACTTGGGCATGGCTGGATAGCATGCTATAAGTTATCATTTACCAGATCTTCCCAAGCCTGTACATCTAAACGTAAAGTATCCATATTGCCATACGTAAATCGTCTGTTTTCCAGTGGGTTGCCATATTTGTCTGTTTCTACAGTTGACCAGTCACCACGGGTAAATTTGTATTCGATGTGACTACGCTTTCGAGGTAGATTGATGGTATAAGTCCAGTTTCTGATCCAGCGCATTTCATAACGCATATCGTGTGGATTCCAGTTGTTAAAATTGGCAGCGACAAAGATTCTGTCTCCATCTGGTGTGGTCTTAGGTACGGTAAGGAGTAATGTAATCCATTCGCCATTCTGTACAGAGGAAAACTGATCTTTCCAACCTGTAATATCAACCAATACAGTATCCTGTTTGCCAAACACAAAGGAGTGATTAGATATAGAATTACCCACTTCATCGACTTCATCCGCTTCCCAGCTGCCCCGTGTAAACTTGTATTCAATTCCTGTAAGCAATTTGTGCAGTCGGATGTAATACTGACCTTTGTTGTTTCTTTTCAGTTGAAACTGTGGATCTGCTGCCTGCCAGTTGTTGAAACTTCCTCCTACATACAGCTTAGCATCGGGAGGTGTTTGTTGAGGGATTTTGTTGAGAATAAAGGTTACTTCATCACAATGAGTAGGT
Organism: Xanthocytophaga agilis; assembly: GCF_030068605.1. Lineage (NCBI taxonomy): Bacteria > Pseudomonadati > Bacteroidota > Cytophagia > Cytophagales > Rhodocytophagaceae > Xanthocytophaga > Xanthocytophaga agilis. The sequence continues at coordinate 1,237,302 of NZ_JASJOU010000001.1, read as the reverse complement.
CCCAGATCTTTCCAACTCGGAATTTCTAGCTGTATAGTGTCACTTTTCTGGTAACGTAAGTGATGGTTTTCTATCGGATTTCCACATAAGTCTGCCTCTACTGTTGTCCAGTCTCCTCTGGTGAATCGATAATCGATTGCCCCACTACCTGTGGGTAATAAAACAGAATAGGTACTATCTTTTGGATTCAGCGTTAAGGCGTAATTTCGGTCCCCGGGATCCCAGAAATTAAAATTGCCGGATATAAAAATAGCTGAGCCTGGAGGTGTATTGGGAGGAATCTTTTTTACTATGATAGTAACCTGATGACATCCTGAAAGTAATATCAGCAATAGGAAAGCCAGGTGCCGGATAGGTAATACCAATTTAATTGCAATCCAGCGTTCCATGTGATTTTGATATATAGTTTGGCATAAACACATCATTCGCCCATCCATTCCAAAAACCCGGGAACACGCGCCCGGCTCACCAGGATCTCATCGTCATCACAGGCCGTAAGTGTCACTTTAAGTCGGCTATTGAAATACCGGTTTACCTCCACAATAGCCTGAATGTGTGCCATATATTTTCTGCTGACACGATAAAACTCCTTGGGATCAATCAGTGCTTCCAGTTCATCCAATGTAAAGTTAATTACATATTTCTTTCGATCCAGCGTAACCAGAAATACAGTGTTGTCGTCAGCAAAGAAATAGGCTATCTGATCGCTGGCAATGTGCCGTATTCTGTCTCCAACCGTAATAACAAAGCGGTCTTTGTATTCAGGCTTCTCAATTTTTAATAATTGTTTCAGTTGTTGAATCGATACCTGGGTATTGGCTGCTGCAAAATGTTTCTTTAAGCTACTTAGCTTTTCCAATGCAGCTTGTAATGCTTTTTCTTCGATGGGTTTTAACAGATATTCAATACTGTTTACTTTAAAAGCTTGTAGAGCATATTCATTATAAGCTGTTGTAAAAATAACAGGTGCTGATACCGCTACCTGGTCAAATATTTCAAAGCTAGATCCATCAGAAAGACGAATATCCATAAATATCAGGTCAGGTTGTATGCCCTGCTGAAGCCATGCTACACTATCTTCTACAGAATCAAGGCAGTCAAGCACCTCTGTCTGAGGCTGACATCGTTGTAACAATCGTTTCAGTTCCTGTTGAGCCAGCGGCTCATCTTCAATAATTAATACTTTCATCACAATCAATAACTGGCTAAATGTCGCAAACTTACAATGCTTTTGTGAAAATTTGAACAGTAGCTTGGATTTGCTGTATTTGTTCTATAAATAAGACAAATCTGCTACATTGATGCATCATAATAAAAACAAACTCACTAGTGTAGTATAACGCTTTTATAAGAGATTATAATATAGCGGGTTGTTCTGTAAAGCTATAGTTGCCTTCCAGCAGAGGAATTTTTACAGTGAAATGAATTCCATCGTCAATGATTTCGACTGCCTGGTCTGTAATAAAGCGGTATCTGCTTCGGATATTCTTCAGTCCGATTTGTGATGAAAATTCCTTTACTGGTTTTAGCTGCAAAGGGTTTTGTATGATCAGATAGGATTGCTCCTGAAAGATACGAATTTCAAACGGTTTTTTCTGTGAGACTATATTATGTTTAATCGCATTTTCAATAAGCATCTGAAGGGTAAGAGGGGCAATGGCATATGTATGCAAAGAGTCAGGCAATTGGGTGTGAATGCGAAGATTATTGCCAAATCGCAAATCCATCAGATAGATATAGGATTGTAGAAAGTTGAGTTCTTCCTGAAGTGTGACCAGTTCTTTTGTACGGTTTTCCAACACATATCGGTACACTTTAGCCAGTTGTCGTACAAACTCGGCTGCTGTATCCTGATTGGTATAAATCAGAGAAGAGAGTGTATTGAGATTATTAAACAGAAAATGAGGGTTAACCTGAGTTTTGAGCATCTCAAGATGAAACTCAATGTTTTCTTTCTTAAATCGTTCGATTTGTACCAGAGAATACCTCCATTTATTTAAAAGGAATACGCCCAGATCAAGAGATACAATGGCCAATACTGTGAAGGTTGCTACGCTATTAATAATAATTTCATCGTCCAGATTGATAAACATGGAAGAAGAGTAAATTATGCGCTTGAATATTCCATTACGGATAACTGTAGATAGAAGTAGAACCCAGAGTGTATAACTGAAGAATTGGACCAGAAAACGAATCCGCACAGATTTATCCCAGGGGAAACGGATATTTAAAAGTCTCTGGATATAGTGGGTACCCAAAATAATACAGGATGCAAGGACAAAATACAACAGATATCTGTTCCACAACCATTGTATCTGGTAATTTCGATACCGAAGACTAAAAATTAGATCCAGCACCAGATATATGCCTTCTGCCAGGATGGCTATGCTAAGTAACCGCCAGAGAAGGCTGTAGGTCAATAAATCCCGTTGTTTTTTCACATATGAAGAAGATGGATATTACTGTATTTTTTTCGAATGTAAAGTTCTGGAAATTATAGCACTTTGCCATATGTATGTATTCATTTTTTGTGCAAATGAAACTCCTGTATAACAAAAAACGATGCCCGCAGGTGTTCCGGACATCGTTTTCATCTATAAAAAATAGGTGTAAGTTAAGCTTGTTTCAAACTAGGGCTTGAAAGAATATCCATATCTAAATTCTTAATCCAGTTCTGTACACTGACATGATTAACCTGCAATACACGAGCAATCGCACGCATGCCAAGTCCTTCCTGATACATTCTGATAGCTTGTAATTTCATTTCAACTGGTTTAGCAGTAGATTTCTGTTTTACAGTGTAACGATACCCACAAGTCTTGCATTGAAAACGCTGGCGGCCTCCTACAAAGCCATCTTTCATGAAGTTTTCTGATTTACATTTTGGACAATCCATAACTTTGAAACGGTGAAGATAACGACTCTTAAAAATAAAAAACGTACTCTTGATGTAATGTGTTTTTATGACATGTATGCAACTTACATTCAATTTTTTATTCGTGAAATCAGTTAAAAGCGATGTGCATAAAAAGTTGTGTCAATTGTCAGAATTTCTAGGTGAACTAATTCTATACTTGGTGAACAGTATTAGGAGACTTTAAGTGTAACGGTATTTGGAAAACCACAATGAATTTGATAGATTGAATTATTAAAATGTCTGATCTAGGTTATGTCTTACCACCAAACCATACATAATTACAAGTATCATTTTCCAGATCTGAAGACTTTGTTGGCTAAAGCAACACCAGCAAGATCCGGAGATTATCTGGCAGGAGTTGCAGCAGAAAGTGCTCAGGAACGTGTAGCTGCACAAATGGCTCTGGCTGATGTGCCTTTACCTACTTTTCTAACAGAGCATGTGATTCCATATGAAGAAGACGAAGTGACTCGGCTTATCATGGATTCGCATGATATGAATGCTTTTTCGTCTGTAAAACATCTGACTGTAGGGGAGTTTCGCAATTATTTACTTTCTGATCAGGTGACTACCGATGTCCTGAATAACCTTACTGCAGGAATTACTCCTGAGATGGTCGCTGCTGTTTCAAAATTAATGAGAGTGCAGGATTTGATTACGGTATCTGCTAAGTGTGAGGTAATAACTAAATTTCGGAATACAATAGGATTAAAAGGTCATTTCTCAACCCGGTTACAGCCTAACCACCCCACAGATGATTACAAAGGAATTGCAGCCAGCATTCTGGATGGCTTATTATATGGTAATGGAGATGCAGTAATTGGGCTTAATCCAGCAACAGACAATATACCTACTGTGATTCGACTGCTGGAAATGATTGACTCTATCCGAACGCAGTTCGATATTCCAACGCAATCGTGTATATTAAGTCATATCACTACTACTATTCAGGCGATAGAGAAAGGCGCTCCAGTAGATTTGGTCTTTCAGTCTATTGGAGGAACAGAGGCAACCAACACTTCTTTTGGTGTTAATCTGGCACTGCTTCGGGAAGGGTATGAAGCAGCTTTGTCGTTAAACAGAGGAACTGTAGGAACTAATGTCATGTATTTTGAAACTGGACAGGGGAGTAGTCTGTCAGCCAATGCTCACCATGGGGTTGATCAACAAACCTGTGAGGTTCGGGCATATGCTGTTGCCAGAGCTTTTAATCCATTGCTGGTAAATACTGTAGTGGGTTTTATTGGACCTGAGTATTTATATGATGGAAAGCAAATTATACGTGCTGGCCTGGAAGATCATTTTTGTGGAAAGCTTCTGGGATTGCCTATGGGAATCGACATTTGTTATACCAATCATGCAGAGGCAGATCAGGATGATATGGATACATTATTGACATTAATGGGTACTGCAGGTTGCAATTATATTATGGGTGTGCCGGGTGCAGATGATGTGATGTTGCATTACCAGAGTACTTCCTTTCACGATGCATTGTATGTTCGTAAGCTTCTGGGGTTACGACCTGCTCCGGAATTTGAAGACTGGTTGATTCGTATGAATATATTTGATGAGAAGTTGCAACTGCAGACTATTTCACATCGACATCAGTTATTGGCCGAATTGGGTACTGCTTAGCTATTCTATAATTCTTTCTAAACATTACTAATGAGTTCAGTTACCTCTGATTCCTGGAAAGGATTACGTCAGTTTACAACTGCTCGTATTGCTTTGGGGCACACAGGACATAGTCTACCTACAGATGTCCTGCTGGCTTTTCAGGCTGACCATGCACAGGCACGAGATGCTGTCTATTCAGCACTCAATGCACAACAACTGAGTGAAGATCTTCAACAGTTTGTTCCAGGCATACTTCTTACCAGTCAGGCACAAAACAGGCAGCAATATCTGCAGCGGCCCGATTGGGGACGAAAACTTTCAGCTGTATCCAAACAAAAGTTAATTGCACAAAATACCACAGAAAATGATTTAAGTATCGTCATTGCGGATGGTCTTTCTGCCTGTGCTATTAATCAGCATGTAGTCCCTGTATTGTCATTATTGATTCCTGTATTAGTAGACAAGGGATGGACTTTAGCTCCCGTCTGTATAGTAGAACAGGGACGGGTAGCTATTGCTGATGAAATAGGTTTTCTGCAGAAATCAAGAACGACGTTGATACTGATTGGAGAACGTCCTGGACTTTCTTCTCCTGATAGTATGGGTGCATATCTGACTTTTCAGCCCAAGCCTGGGCTTACAGATGAAAGCCGGAACTGTATTTCTAATATCCGACCTGCTGGCTTACATTATCCTCTGGCTGCAGAGAAAATCTATTATTTACTCAATCAAATGAAAATCAAACAAATCAGTGGAGTAAACCTCAAAGATGAAATGGAATTATCTGAGGGGAAATTGCTGGATTGAGGTAGGGTGGAGGGATTACCATTTGGTTGAAGATTTAATTGATCCTTCAACCAAATGGTAAGGTGTATTTCGCTTATCTAATAATGTTATTAGATAGCTTTTCTACACGTGGATCACGACCACCACGTAGTACGGAGTTTCCGTTAAAACGTTCACGTTGATCAATGTTTGTATCCTGCAACCAATCCTCTTCTTTCATTTGACCACTTTGCCCAAAGGCTGCCAGTGCATTGTTATAGGTTACATCCTTAACTTGTTCAATCGAAATGCCTCTTTCAAGCATCAATGCTGCTGTTTTAGGTACTGCCAACGGATCTGAAATACCCCAATCTGCAGCACTGTTGATCATAATGTGTTCAGAACCATATTTTTTGACGATTTCTACCATACGTTCATTACCCATTTTGGTAGAAGGATAAATACTGAATGCAGCCCAGAAGCCTCTATCCAACACTTCTTTTACAGTTTCTTCATTGTTATGGTCTACAATCACTTTTGATGGATCGATGCCGTGCTCGATACATACATCCATACTACGACCTGTGCCTGCTTTTTTATCTCTGTGTGGAGTGTGAATCTGTACTGGTAAATCCAGTTCTTTAGCCAGTTCCAACTGAAGACGATAGTATTTGTCTTCCAGAGGTGTTTGATCATCATATCCGATTTCTCCAATGCCAACTACCCCTTCTTTGGTTGCGAACAGAGGCAATAATTCCATCACGCCTTCAGCCAGGTATTCGTTATTAGCTTCTTTGGAGTTTAAACCTACTGTACAATAATGTTTGATTCCAAACTGACTTGCCCGAAACCGTTCCCATCCTACCAGCATACTCAGATAGTCTTTGTAAGAGCCAGCCTCTGTACGAGGTTGACCCAGCCAGAATGCTGGTTCAATGACTGCGACTACCCCATTGGCACGCAAGGCCTCGTAGTCATCTGTAATGCGTGAAATACAATGAATATGTGGATCTATGAAAATCAGATTCTGTGTGTCCATCTTGGTTATTTTTGAATAATGATAGATATATAAATACTACAATTTTCTACAGATGTTAGCTTGATATCAGCGTAATGTATCCCAGGTAAGTTCTTTGTTTTTAATTTGCTCAACCAGATCCGGTCGTTTGGATAGTGCCAGTGACTTAGCCGAAATATGATTGCCCTGCATACAAAGCAAAACAGCTGCCTGCTGTTCTGTCTCTGTTCCTTTTTCAAACAGATGTTCTACATCTGTCAATACTGCATCATCGACAAAAGGGGCAATGATTCGCCATACTTCATGTGTAACCGGACGTCCTGCTGCCCAACGTTCATGGACAAAGTCACGAAGGATACGGGCTAATGTAGCATTGGCACGTTGATCTAACCCCTGAATGCGATGCAATGGACTACCAATGAATACGGATTTGAGTACCATCTGGTTCCAGGCGGCTTCATCCATATACTCCATAGGATAGGGATTATCCAGAGCTAGAGCATTGAAGACAACACTCATATTGGTTCGTACCCCTTCTGATGCCCGAAAACGTAATGCTTCCGGATGAGGGAGTAGGGGAAGTGCCAGATATAATGCTGTAAGTTCGCCTACTTCTGCTGTGGTAAATAATTGATCCAGTGCTTTTATATATTCCTCTTTGTTATCGTGAGGAAGCATGAGTAAGATTAAAATACGGGCCGCCTGTTCTGTAGTCCACTGAATAGGGGTAAGGCCCTTTCGCAATTGCTGTGCTATGTTTAAATCTTCCGGACTGAGTTGTAAAGGTAGTCTGCCAACCATACGGGGGGCAAGACCAAACGCCAGATAAAAATCCTTGAGAGTGACAGGTTCACTCAGAGTTACAATTTTTTGTTTTAGCCATTCATTTCCTTTGGCATCTGTGCTGCCATGCAGCCATTTTTTCAGAAGGTCATGGACCTGTATAATATCTGCCTGATACGTGGACATATGCTTCAATTGTTAGGAGGGCAAAGGTTCGTAAATCTGTTCTTTTTTAAAAGAATTTTAAAATGATTTTAATCACTATTTCCGTATGGCAGCAAAATTGCTATAAGTTTTCTACAGCTTTATTAACAACTAACACACTCAATTTTTAACGTTTTTATGTGCAAAAAGATCTTTTTACTACTATTAGTTTCTAGTTCATTTATTCATTTACTTGTTGCTCAGCAACATAAAGATAGCCTAAGAGCCAATAAAAGAAGTTATATTTCCTTAGGGCTGGGTATTAGTCGTGGTGTAGGAAAGTTTGGGCTAAGCGAATCCGTTAGCCAGAGAGATGGGTTTGCTTTAACTGGTCTGAATATGCAGCTGGAACGCGTAGTGTTTGGAAGCCATAACGCAGGCTTTGGACTCACAGCAGGACGCTTTACCAATGCCTTGGATGGCGATATGTATGTAAGTGGTTTTTCTGGAAAGCCTAAGATTTCAGATGCAAAACCATGGCGTACGTTGTATCTGATGACCGGACCTTATATTACCATCCCTACTCGTTATATTGACATTGATTTTAAATGTGTAGGTGGATTCTTATTTGTCAAACGCCCAAGTTTTACACTTACCTATCCTGATCAGAGCCACTCAGATTATACATCCTCTTCATCTCAGGCTAGTTTTGGATTGAATATGGGGTCAAATATTCGTTTAAAAATGTCTGATAAAGCCCAGTTTAAGATAGGAATTGATTATATAACTAGTACGGCAAATATTAAGGATGATAATTCTTCATTTAAGCAAAAGCTTAATGTATTTAATGTATCCTGGGGATTTGTGTTTTTAATGAATTAGTCGGATGCCCAGTTCAGGCCTGAAGTCTGAACTGGGTATTATTACTTTACTTTTTGGCTTCCATATAATCCAGTGCCATAAAGCAATAGGCTTTTACACCTGTTTTCATGCCGCTTTCATCAATAAAGAAATCCGGGGTATGGTGTGCTCCTGTTTCCAGTACATTCTTGCCTTTAGGCATTCCTCCGACAAAGACGAAAACACCTGGTACTTTTTCCTGAAAGAAAGAAAAATCTTCGGCACCTGTTACTGCTTTGGTTAAAGAAACATTGTCTTTACCAGCTGCTTTAACCAGACTTGGAACTGTTTTTTCTGTCAGTTCTTTGTCATTGAATGTAATCGGGTATTCACGATGGATATCTACAACTGCTGTTGCGCCTGCACTTTCCGCAATATTTGTAGCAGTTCGGGTAATGCGTTCATGAATGGAGTTCTGCATATTGGCATCTAGCGTACGTATAGTTCCTTCCATCTTGGCTTCTTCCGGAATGATATTGCTACGTACTCCACTATGCAGCGACCCTACTGTAACAACAGCTCCCTGATTGGTTAGGTCTATCTGACGGCTCACAATGGTTTGTAATCCCATAATAATCTGAGAAGAAACAACAATCGGATCAACACCCAACCAGGGATAGGCTCCATGTGATTGACGGCCTTTCACTGTAATATTCAGGATGTCTACAGCTGCCATTGTGCCTTCCGGACGGTATTTGATCTTACCTACTTCTGTTTGCGCATTGATATGAATACCAAAGATGGCATCCACTTTAGGGTTTTCCAGTACACCTTCTTTGATCATTAATTTCGCTCCGCCTTCTTCTCCACGTGGTGCTCCTTCTTCTGCTGGCTGGAAAATAAATTTAATAGTTCCTTTGATGTCTTTACGCATACTGGTCAGGATCTCTGCAGCTCCTAACAACATCGCCATATGTGTATCGTGTCCGCAGGCGTGCATGACAGGTACTTCCTGTCCATTATACTCTGACTTTACTTTTGAAGCAAATTCAAGAGGTGCTCTTTCTGGTACAGGTAGCCCGTCCATATCGGCTCGCAATGCTACCACCGGACCTGGTTTTCCCCCTTTCAGAATAGCTACTACGCCTGTTTTAGCTACTCCTGTTTTTACTTCTAATCCTAGAGATTTTAATTTTTCAGCAACAAATTCTGATGTTTTAAATTCCCGGTTGCTTAATTCGGGATTCTGGTGAAAGTGTCGACGGTAACTGACTACTTTTTGTTCAATCTGGTCAGCCATGCTTTCAACATGGCCCTTATAGGTCTGGCCTGACACTTGAAATGCCATTGCTCCACTTAATAGGGTTAGTAAAATTGTTTTCTTCATTGGTTTTGTTTGGTTAGGAAAAAGGTCTGGTAATTATATTCACTAAATTGAAATTTGCTGCCATAAAATATACAGAAGCATAGTTGCACTTTTTTATCTCTTTCCGACACTAGTTTATTCAGATACAAAAACATCCTCTATGAATTCTCTATAGTTGGCGGTAATTTCATTAAGCTTGGATTGAATATTGGTTTAAAAGTATTTATACGATATTTCTATTTGTCAAACCTGATTTTATTGGAATTTTATTTTCTGCTTCTCTTGTTTTTGTGAATATATGTATTGCGCAGAAGAACACCAAAAAGTCCAAAACGAAATTTTTCAGAGCAGACAATGTCAATATACAATACACAGGACGAATCGATTTTTCTAATTCTTCAACGCCGAGGTTCTGGGCTGCTGGAGTGTATGGAAAGCCCGGTTTCAGAGAACCGCTTGTCATGTTATTTTGAATGATGAAGTATTGTGGGGCAATAATCATAATTACCTGGCTATAGTGATTGATGACAAGGCTCCTATATGATTGCAGATGAAAGGAAAAACAGATATTATTCGTGTGGCAGAGAATCTCTCAAAGGGTACACATACGATCACAATCTGTAAAAGCACGGAATGAGGCATTGGGTATTTGGAATTGGTTGGATTGTTGTGTGAAGATGTATTGACTCTTCCTGCAAAGCCAGTTCGTAAATTGGAATTTATCGGAAACTCAATTACCTGTGGCACAGTTAGTGATGTGTCTGAAATTCTTTGTGATAAAAATCAATGGTATGATCTGCACAATGCATATATGGCGTATGGTCCACGTACCGCCAGTGAACTGAATGCACAATGGCATCTGACATCTGTATCAGGTATTGGATTGATCCACAGTTGTTGTAATATGGATATTGTTATGCCACAGGTGTTTGATAAAGTAAACCAGCGAGCCAATGCTGGGATTTTAAAAACTATACGCCAGATGCAGTTATTATTTGTCTGGGTCAAAATGATGGTATTCAGGATTCGACCGCCTTTTGCAGTGCTTATGTGAAGTTTTTGGGTACTATACGGAGCAAATATCCGAAGGCAAGTATCGTCTGTCTGACTAGTCCTATGGCTAATGAAGCGTTAACGGTTGTGCAGCAAAAGTATCTGACTGATGTTGTCGATTATGTGAATTCCAAAGGTGATAAGCAGGTGTACAAATATTTCTTCACAAAAAGCCGGAACAAAGGCTGTGGCGGCCATCCGGAATTATCAGAACATGGTGAAATTGCTCAGGAGTTAACTGTATTTTTAAAGTTAACCCTAAATTGGTAATTTCCGAAAAATATGTTTTATAATGATAAGGTTTATTGTCTCTGTTGTTCTTTATAGTTTATTGATAGTGTTTTTATTATTAGTCTGGAACACTGTTAGTTTTGTTCTTGAAGCACTTTGGGGTAATCTGGGAAAGATTATATATGTAAGTGGCTATGCTATTTTGTTTTTGGGATACTTATTCCTAATGCGTCTGCAAATAAACAAACAGCAGAAAATCTTTTTATTCTTATGTATATGGCTGGGCTTTCCATCTGTTACAAGTAAAGTAACAAACTCTGGTTTTTTTATCAGATGTGATACCAGAGTAATAAACTCCACAGATCATCACAGGAAGCTAGAGATAGCACCATATGGTGTGAGTGCACTGAACCTGATATTTCAGAAGTATAGTAGTTGTGATAGTAATGAGGTATATCGGTTTGCCAATCCTTTACTTATAGGTAAAAGCCTTATCTTCCAAATGCATTTTATTGTATTCGTCCTGATCTCTATTGGTATGAGTTTAGATTGGAGGCATAAAATGAACGATAAGATAATAGTGACCGACATTTTACTAGCTAAACTAAATAATCGAGTCAGGCTTTTTTATCTTTTTTGTGGGATAATCCTCATAGGATGGATGCTTGTAGTTTCTCTGTTTTTTTGTTTAGGTATAGAAAGATTACTGGAGTATAAGTTTGCACTTTTTCTTTTTCTGTTGTATGCAGTGATATGGATTGGACTTATCTATGCTCAAAAAAGAATGCATGTGATACTTCTGTTAATGGGATTGGTAGGGAGTTGTCCTACCATTAGTACATTTAATGTAAGCGGAACTATAGAGTTTTCCAACTGTTACACGGATTCAGAACGGACATATACAGAGACTAATCCATATAGACTTTTATATGTAACTACTTTCACTGGTAGTATTGTAGATTTAATCTATGGAATTCAGAAAGGGTGTAGCTCTGAACATCGGAAGTTCTTGGATTTGAATTTTACGAACAGCGCAGAAACTATTACAGAACGGCTAATACATGTTTTGTCGATTCTGATAAGTGCTTATTGTCTGTATTTAATCTCATCATATTGGTTACAAAAATATCCCAAGGCTGTCTGATAAATAAGAGCAGTATTCTATTTTTTAGGATCTTTTACTCTCACAATCACCCGAAAATTAAGGAAACGGGCTGAAAGTGCGTTCGGTACTGCATACTGACGTTCATTGACATCTGTAACCCAGTTGTATGACATGACATTTCTTGCTCCTAAGGCATTAAGCAATTCTGCTCCTATCCAGATAGAATCTCCAAATTTGCCAATTCCTTTGCTTGTTGAGCCAAAAGCAATAATCTTTGAAAATCCAATATCCAGTCGGCGATAGGGTGGGGCATGAAGAGCTGAACGATAGTTCAGATTTTTAGGTGGGCCAAATGGTAATCCAGTACCTACAATGGTATTGAGATATACTCTCCATGAAGGATTGCCTGGCAAATGATCCTGGAAGAATACAGCCAACGTAACACGCTGATCTGTTGGACGACGCACATAACCAGTTTGATCAAAACCCAGATCTTCTTTGGTTTGCATAATACCCAGACTGAACCAGGATTCTGCTCCTTTGATGAATTCGCCACTAAACCGAAAATCTGCCCCTACAGCATATGCGCGGGTATCATTATTGGCATAATACCGTAATCTGACATTGTCTACATCATAAGCAACCGCATCCCAGAGATTTTTATAATACAGTTCAGAGTTGAAAACAAATTCACGTCCCCACATCTGAACGGTCTGTCGCATACCTGCAATAAGATGGAGTGAACTTTGTGCCTTCAGATTCAGATTGAGATGTCCCAGTTGGTCACGTAACTCCCGGTATAAGGGAGGTTGCCTGTAAATGCCGGCTGCAAATCGTAATGTTGTTTCTCTTACCCAGTTGGGTGTAAATGCATATTGAATCGACGGACTTACCAGCCACTGCTTATTTACAGACCAGTAGCCAATACGGGCTCCATAGGTCAGTGTGTGTTGATTGTCTTTGGAATACGAGTGTTGCAGATAGCCATTCCATCTATTGGAAGATAGTGCAAGATGAGTAAAAAGAGTATCCCGGAACATAGCATAATCCGCTGAGTCAGCAAAGGAATACTGATTGAGTTCATCTGTGAACGATTCCCGGTTATAACGTATACCCCATTCAATGCGATTTCGAGGGTTCATTTCATAAGTTGCCCGATGTTCCAGTGATAGTATTCTGCCATTGAGTTGGTTTCGGGCATATTTGTATTCACTGCCTACTCCAACAGTTCCTATGCATTGTTTGTAGGTTGGAGAACTAGGATCCAGATCTATTTCACACAGCCGATAAGCACTTTCTGTATCATAGAACTCACGCTCACTGGTATTCATTGCAGATCCAATAAAATTCAGTGTTAGCTTATCACTGGGACGATGGGTAAATTTAAGACCACCTTGTCCCAGATCATAGTTGAGCAACTCCTGGCCTGCATAGGCTACATACAGTCTGAGTTGTTGTGAAAATGTACCAAAGGTTGTTTCTTGGCTTACAGGTCGGGTGAGATAGCGATTACGACCATAGGAAAGTAATAGACCTATCTCAGATTTGGGAGCAAGAGAATCTGTCTTTTTATTTCCTAGGACATACCTGAAATAACCTTGTATATCTGTAAATGCAGGTAAGTATTCACCTTTCACTTCAAGTGTGTTCAGCAGGTACTGCGACTGTTTGCGTCGTACCCCTACTGTATAGCTTAGTTTTTCTTTTAAGGCAGTACCTTCTGTATGTAGTGAGCCTCCCAACAATCCCAGTGTAACAGATCCTTTGGTTTGTGTAGGTTCATTGTAAGCTACATTCATCACAGAGGAAAGCTTATCTCCATATTTGGCTTGCCAGCCACCTGAGGAGAACTCAACGCTTTTCACCAAGTCGGGATTGACAAAGCTTAAGCCTTCCTGCTGGCCTGACCTGGCAAGAAAGGGGCGGTATACTTCAATATTATTTACATATATCAGGTTTTCATCATAGTTTCCACCACGCACTGAATAGGTAGAAGAAAGTTCGTTGTTACTAACTACTCCTGGCAGGGTTGCCAGAATCTTATTAAAGTCTCCGAAAGTCGAAGGTAATGTTTTGACATCCTGAGGTTTGATTTGTACTATACTAACCTGCATTCGTTGGTCATTTCGGGTAGTAACCTTTACTTCATTGAGCTTCTGAACTGCAGCTTCAAGCACAATAGTTATCTCTCTTATTTCACCTGAGCGTAATTGAAGTGTAAGTCGTTTTTCCTGATGATTAATAGACCGAATTTGTAATACTAGATCCTTGTTGGCAGGTATATCTGATAACTGAAAGTATCCGTTTTCGTCAGAAGAAGAGCCTAGATGCAGATTTTCCAAACGAATGGTAGCGCCTGGTATTGGTTTATCAAGTGTATCTTTAATCCATCCTTTGATTTGTGTGTGTTGAGCGGTTGCGTTCTGTACCAGTAGCAGACCAGATAAAAAACAGATAAGAAAAAAGAACAGACGCATTCGCAAAGACAAAATGATGCAGGACAAGACCAAGTGTTGGAATTACAGTAAAAGCCAATAGATCAGTGTTTCAAACTGACAAAAAATCTATCGGACTTACAAACAATAATACAGGGAAATTACAACATGTGAGATTTTACTTGAAAATATTATACTATTTTCGGTAAGGAAGCATGTTTTAATTTGTGAATAGTTGCAATTGGATCAGAAGAACTAAATACGAAATTGCCTGCTACCAATACATCCGCTCCTGCAGATAATAAATAAGGTGCATTCTCAAGGTTAACTCCTCCATCAATTTCAATTACTGCTTTGGCATTACGACGCAGAATAAGGTCTTTCAAATGTGCTACCTTTTCATAGGTACGCTGAATAAATTTTTGCCCTCCAAAGCCTGGATTTACAGACATAATCAGAATGATATCAGCCTCTGTGATAATTTCCTCGAGCAGATGTACAGGAGTATGCGGATTTAAGGCAATACCTGCCTGACAACCAGCAGCCTGGATTTGCTGCAGTGTACGATGCAAATGGGTGGATGCTTCATAATGAACGGTGATGTGATCAGCTCCGGCCTGGGCAAAAGACTCAATATACCGTTCAGGTTGAGTGATCATTAAATGAACATCAATAGGTTTTTGAATATAAGGGCGAATTGCTTCCAGAATAGGAAAACCAAACGAGATATTGGGTACAAATACACCATCCATTACATCAAAATGGAGCCAGTCTGCTTCACTCTGGTTTACCATGGTTACATCACGTTGCAGATTGGTAAAGTCTGCTGCCAGCAAAGAAGGAGCAATAAAATGCATAAGTCAAATAATTAAGCTTACCGGCACATTTACTAATTGATATGCCAGGTAAGCCATATTGTTACTTTTTAGAAGAAGGAAATATGGTTCCGTATTTACTATTTTTCATCAGTTTGCTTAATACAAAACCCAGAATGATATAAACCACGAAAACAATGGCTGTACTGATATAGTTTACCTGAGAAAATTTAGATTGCAGGTTTGGTGCAATTTTATCCGAAACGACAAACATATTGTACAAAAAGAAGGCTGCACCTGCTACAAACCAGATGATAAAAAAAGCAGCACGACGTTTGCCTGCATCCTGAGGATCTTTTCCGCCTTCCCATTTGATCAGATTGGCTACAACCCAGGATAATCCGATAAAAATAACAGCTGCAATGGCAGCAAACATATATGTTTCACTTGCCAGATCTTCTAACTGACGAGGATTCCGAATCGTAATAATTTGAGCAAGAAGCATAGTTTAGTGTAAGAGTGAAGTGATAGAAATAGCAATCAATAGTTTTCTAAATCTGTGATTTTATTTTTCCAGCTCTACATAATAAGTATAGACTACCCTATCTTTCAGGTTAATGCGTGACAACGCTTCTGTGAGGCTGCTGGCTAAAGAAGGAACCTCAAATCCACGGGCATCTGTCCATTTCAGTGAAGATAGCAGATTGTTATCAAATTGTGGTTTGGCTTCTTTGATAGATACATCCACTTTGTAAAGCGTACGAAATTCTACACCTGTAAAGTTTTCGTGTAGTTTTAAACCAACCTCTTTTTTCTTTGTATCAAAATCCAATACAAAAATGTCATCAGATGCACCTGGCGCGTTATAACTGTATTTTTTAGGTTTTTCACCCTCTACCGGATTCACTGCGTCATAGTAGTTCTGGTACTCGCTGGTAATATCATATACTTTTGCTTCCAGTTGCAGATCCGGATAATTTACAGGGGCATTTGCCAGAAACAGATTTTTCAGAAAACGAGTGTCTTTTTCGCTGTACTCAGGAATTTTAAACAAATCTTTTTGCTTGAACATATAGTATTCAAAGATTGGGAAATTTACCTGTACCATATCCGGTACAGCATTTTCAGTTGCTCCACCTTCATTCGCTTTGTCTTTGTATTTGTTTGTTAGCGCAATATCTTCTGCTGAAAACCGAAAATGTTTTAAACGACCTTGTTTCTCTTGAAGACGGTTAACCAATGCCGAAGGTTCATGGATCAGTGCTTTGGGTGTAAATACCAGAATATAAATGTGCTGGGTCTGGGTTTGAGGTACCCAGGAATTTTGTTTGGTGAATGGTTGAGCAAACACATCAATGGCATTGCCTTGTTTCAGCCAGTTTTCAAACTCATTCACTGCCCAGGTAGAAATGTCGATGCTAGTGCGGAATGTTTTTCCATTTTGTACAATCTGCAATTCCTGTTTGCCTTTTACCAGTTCGAAGTCTGTAATAAATACAGCAGTGCGATTATCCTGGGTGATCTGACGGATAGGCTCATCAAGTACCGAACGGGTTTCTGTATAGTTGCTTATGTTCCAGGGAATATTTTCGGTAGCATTAATATTGATTCTGGGTGGAATATCATTTGTGCCTGCCTTGAAATAAACAGTTTTTGGACTATTCACAATCGTCAGTAAATCCTTGATAAAATCCATAGAGGACATCATTCCTTCATGCATCCCTTTGGAATAATCTATGTATACAGAGATAGAATCCGAAGCCACAGGAGCTTCTGATTTGGCTACATATTGGGTATGAAAAGGGGTAAGATCTTTGGATTCAACGACAAAGTTTGTAGGATCACTGGAACAGGAAAATGTTCCATATACCAGGAAGGCAGAGGCTATGTAGTGAATAATCGATCGTGAAGAAGATTGTCGTACCATGAAGTGAGATAGTAGATTTGTTGAATAGTTGTAGTTTACTAAAATAGCTGATATTTGCAATAATACCAGTCAGGTAAATACGATGCATTACTTACCTGACTAGTAAATGGGATAATGTGTGAAAGAATCGCTTCCTTTTTTGTAGCTTATAAGCTATTTAATTTTTCAGGATATTCAAACCATGCCATTTTTCCGGAACCACCTGTAATTTCTACCCATCGTTGGTTTTCAAAGATTACATGAACGACTCCACCTGTTGGTATGCTTCCTATATCATCATGTGTGAGATATTCTGCCAGATAAGTTTGTTTGGGATTGTGTGCTACAACCATAGCGGATTTTTTATCTTCTGGAATAGCACTTATCATTTCAATGAAAGATTGTAGGGCATATTCTTCATATAACGCATTCTCAACAATTATTTTTTCCGTATCATATCCTAACTGCTCTGCCATATATTGAGCTGTTGAAAGGGCTCGTATTGCGGGACTGGCAAAAAGCAGATCTGGACTGACTCCCAGTTTTTTTAGATGCCCTCCCATTTTACAAGCTTCAATGACTCCAGATGAGGATAATTCACGGTCAAAATCACGCTGACCAGCTGCCCCAGAAACTGCCTGGGCATGCCGTACAATAAAAAGATGTTTATTCATAAAGTCTGAAACAGAACGCCAAGTAATACAATATCCTTCAAATGAGAAAAATCTTGCATTAAAATTTTTATGCAGAAAGATGTTTCCCCAAATGCTGTATTTGTCATATATATATAGTGTAAAATATTGCAAGTCTGGTAGTTACATAGATATGTTCTACCATAGATGTTTTAACGGAAATTGTGCAAATTTGGCATTCAAAAAAAATAAGCTTTAAATTTATTGTTGGATTTCAGGTATTTTACGTTGTTTTAATGCTGCATTGATGTAAACCTAATGGTTCCTTTTGGTGTTAGCCTGATTATTTAGTAAACACAGGTACCATAAATTTCTGGTAATTTCATCATTACCCAATACCTGAAAATATATAAATATATAACGAAATAAATTGAGTATGACCAAAAATTTAGTCATTGTAGAATCGCCCGCAAAGGCCAAAACGATTGAAGGGTATCTGGGAAAAGATTTCACTGTAAGATCAAGTTTTGGTCATGTGCGTGATTTGCCTGAGAAAGGAATAGCCATTGATGTGAAAAATCATTTTCGGCCTACTTACGAGATTAACGATGATAAAAAGGACCTGGTTAATCAGTTGCAGCAATTAGCAGCAGATGCAGAGGTAGTGTGGCTGGCAACTGACGATGACCGGGAAGGGGAGGCTATTTCCTGGCATTTGAAAGAAGCTCTGAACTTACAGGAAAATAAAACCAAACGAATCGTTTTTCGTGAAATTACTAAAAATGCCATTCTAAATGCTATTCAGTCACCAAGAAGTCTGGACTTGGATCTGGTAAACGCCCAACAGGCACGCCGGATTCTGGATCGTTTAGTGGGATATGAATTATCACCTGTGCTCTGGAAGAAAATCAAAACGGGATTGTCAGCGGGAAGGGTACAATCGGTAGCAGTGCGGTTGATTGTAGAGCGGGAACGTGAGATTGAAGGATTTGAAACAAAATCTTCTTATAAGGTTTCAGCTTTATTTCAGGTAGAAAAAGGGAAGACTCTAGTCGCGGAATTACCTAAAAATTTTGACACGGAAGCAGATGCACTGGATTTTTTGAATCGATGCCTGAATGGAGTTTTCAAGATAAAAAATCTGGAGACCAAACCTGCAAAACGTACACCTGCACCTCCATTTACCACTTCTACATTGCAACAGGAAGCAAGCCGGAAATTATATTTCTCGGTTTCCAAAACAATGATGATTGCTCAGAAACTGTATGAGTCTGGTAAAATTACCTATATGCGTACGGACTCAACCAATCTGTCCGAAGAGGCTTTGACAAAAGCAGCAACTGAAATTACAAATAGCTTTGGTAAGCAATACTTACAAACACGCCGTTTCAAAACTAAATCAGACTCAGCTCAGGAAGCACACGAAGCTATTCGTCCAACTGATTTTAGTGTTAGTTCAATCAATGATTCACGGGATGAGCAACGTTTGTATGAACTGATCTGGAAACGTGCAATTGCTTCTCAGATGGCAGATGCTCAGTTAGAACGGACAACAGCTACTATTTCTATTAATTCACCTGCCAATGGAGTCTTAAAAGAAGAACTGATCGCCACAGGAGAAGTAATCAAGTTTGATGGTTTCCTAAGAGTGTATATTGAGTCTACTGATGAGGACGATGAGGAAAACAAAGCAATGCTTCCTCCGTTGACGATTGGTCAACAATTGCAACTGGATAATATGAAAGCTGTTCAACGTTTTTCTCGTCCTGCTGCACGGTATACAGAAGCGAGTCTGGTAAAGAAGCTGGAAGAGTTGGGTATTGGACGTCCTTCTACGTATGCTCCAACTGTCTCTACTGTTCAGCAGCGGGGATATGTGGTGAAAGAAGATCGTGATGGAAAAGAGCGTTCGTATAGAGAGATTACGCTGAAGAACAATAGTATTAGTACAGATTCAAAAAAAGAAATATTTGGAGCAGAAAAAGCTAAGTTGTTCCCAACCGACGTAGCAATGATTGTGAATGACTTTCTGGTACAATACTTTCCAGATGTTATAGATTTTAAGTTCACAGCTACTGTAGAGAAGGATTTTGATGAGATTGCGCAGGGTCGAATGATCTGGGAAGAAATGCTGGAAAAGTTCTATGATGGCTTCCATCGCAAGATTGAGAATACAGATGAGATACAACGATCTTCTGTTGGCAAGTCACGCTCGCTGGGCACACATCCGGAAACAGGTGAGCCTGTTTCAGTAAAACTTGGCAAATTTGGACCGTATGTCCAGATTGGAGAAATGGAGGATGATGTAAAGCCACGTTTTGCCAGTCTGAAAAAAGGCCAGTTTATGGAACGGTTGAGCCTAGAAGAAGCACTGGAATTATTTAAGCTTCCTCGTGAAATTGGTAGTTATGAAGACAAAGTAATGAAAGTAGCTATTGGCAAGTTTGGTCCTTATATCCAGCACGATGGCAAATACTATTCGTTGGGCAAGGAAGATGATCCCTATAGCATAGATGATGAAAGAGCTATTGTGATTATTCAGGCAAAACGAAAATCAGATGCTGAAAAATCGATAAAGGAATTTCCAGGCAATCCGGATGTGAGGATCTTGAATGGCCGTTTTGGACCTTATATTGCTATTGGTAAGCAGAATATAAAAATACCGAAAAGCAAAGATCCAAAAAGTCTGACCCTGGAAGAATGTCTTGAATTGGCAAAAGAAGCTGATAGCAAGCCTAAAACAGGTCGTTTCGCCAAGAAAGGCGCTGCTGCAAAAACAACAACAAAAGCAGCCACAAAGACAACAAAAGCTGCTGGCGAGAAATCAACTTCCAAAAAGTCTACCAAGACGAAGAAATAAATCATTTTAGACTCTTTAAACCAGAATCAGTGAATTTTCATTGATTCTGGTTATACTACCTCAAGATATTGGTTGTAAGAATTGATTTTCTTCTTTAGTTGTTCTTCAAGATAGAGATTACAACCTCCTAGCGTCTTTAATATTAATTGTGCCTCATTCTGATAGGCTTTTCGTTGAGAGTTAGACCACAGTAGTGGATTCTGGCGCAGGTTATCTATGCGATCTGCCATTTTTACCATTCGAATTTCAACAGGTTGTCTTAGAATTCGCTGCAAACTATCTGGAATCTGTTCTGCTTCTGGTAATAATGTATTACGTGTCAGTGCTGCAACTCCTTTTGCTACTTCTGTCCCAAATAGGGCCTCTACTTCTGTATATGATACAGGTGTATCTTCCAGTACATCATGCAACAGGGCGCTACAAACCAGTAAGTCTCCATTCAAAGAGTGACTGGATGAATATGTCAGTGCAGTGACTACTTCCATACAGACATTAGCCAGATGAGTGACATATGGAATTGTACTTCCTGGCATAAACTGAGCATGGTGTGCTTCTCCGGCAAAATTCATTGCCTTATAGTAGATCTCTTCTGTAAAAAACATACACTTAGACAAAGAAGTTATTCAAGAAATAATTACCGATATTTGTAATCCAAAGGTAGGTCTTCTGCCTGTATTTTTAACACACCTATACTATGAAACAGAAAATTGTTGTACTGACCGGTGCCGGAATCAGTGCAGAAAGTGGAATTGCTACATTTAGAGATTCCAACGGATTATGGGAGGGACATGATGTTATGTCTGTAGCATCCCCTGAAGGATGGAAACGTAATCCTGGATTGGTGCTTGATTTTTACAATCAACGCCGGAAACAAGCTAAGACCGTAGAGCCTAATGCGGCTCACTATGGATTGGCTAAGCTTGAAGAGAAGTATAATGTGGTTATTGTAACACAAAACGTAGATAACCTGCACGAAAGAGCCGGATCGACTAAGGTAATGCACTTGCATGGAGAACTATTTAAATCACGCAGTACAGTTGATCCTTCACTTGTCTATGAGATGGATGGATGGGAAATTAAGCTAGGAGATACCTGTGAGAAAGGATCGCAGTTGCGTCCGGATATTGTATGGTTTGGAGAAGCAGTACCTCTAATAGAAAAAGCTGTAATTCAGGCTTTGTCAGCAGATATATTTATGGTGATTGGTACCTCTTTGGTTGTGTATCCGGCTGCAGGTCTAATCGACTATGTACCTATTGAAGTTCCTAAATATGTCATAGATCTTAATATGCCTTATGTTGCTCCACGTCCTAATCTGCACCTGATTGAGGCGAAAGCAAGTGAAGGTGTAACCAAGCTGGTAGAAGAGCTAATGAGCAAATAACTCTACTGATAGTGACATCGTAAATGTAAAGTTAAATTCGACAGGGCTATAACCTATTTAGTGTGTAGTCCTGTTTTCTTTTGCTGACAATCATAATTATTACATGGATATTTTTGAAGGATATATCTATCCATTGACAGAACGCTATCAGAAACAGAGGAACACTGCATATGCTCAGGCTATGAGCCAGTATATGAGAAATCAGTTTGAATTTTTTGGAATCAAACATCCACAACGGCGAATACTTGATAAGCAGTTTATCAGAGAGTATGGACTACCAACGAAGGTAAATCTGGAAACAATTTTGCCTGAACTATGGCAGCAAACTGAGCGGGAACTCCAGTATTTTGCCATAGACCTGGCTGCTTCCTGTAACTATTATCGACAGGAAAGTTCTCTTGATCTAATCGAAAAAATGATTATACAACGATCCTGGTGGGATACTGTTGATGCTGTTTCTTCAGGGCTGGTAGCGCCTTACTTTCGCTATTTTCCAGAGAAAATGCATACTATAGCTTATCAATGGATTGCTTCTGAGAACACATGGTTACAACGAGTAGCTATAACTTTTCAACGGAAATACAAAAAGCTGACTGATCAGGAATTGTTGTTTGATCTGATCCGTCTGCGTGCTGATTCAAAAGAATTTTTTATTCAAAAAGGAATTGGATGGGCTCTACGCGAATATGCATATACAAATCCTGAAGTAGTTCGGGATTTTGTTTCAGTACAATGTATGTCGAACCTAAGCAAGCGAGAGGCTTTAAAACATATAGGTGGAAATTGCTAAAATCCAAGGCTACCTGTTTTTGATTGTAGTAGCCTTGGATTTATATTTTAATTCTATTCATACTTATTTTTCTTTTTCCCCTCTGGTTTCCAGTCCATTGTAATAGATCTTGATACTGGATACTTTCTTTGTCTCATTTCTCAGAAAAGTGACAGTTACATCGACAGAGTTATCTGGAGAGGTAATAGAAAACACATCAGGTACTTTTGTAGGACTGAGAGGCATAACCTGGGTCTGAGTATCTGTGTGTCCATACAATTTGCCACCCTCCAATGTGACAATCGCTTTACTGAAATCATTGTTTCCTTTTACGTTATAAGTGCCAACATACTCCTGAAGAATGGCAACACTATCAGGTTTGCTATCGTCTGGTTTATTTCCGGAAGACTGGGCAACAGAAGTAGCATATACAGCTAGAAAAAATACAAAAATAGTTAGAATGCGTAGTACTTGCATAGTTTAAAAAGGGTTTAGGTGAATAAGAGGATTGGATAAATGTGTGTTGAAATATAAATAAATTATGTTTTGTTTCTTCTCTTTCTCTTAAGAATAGTTTTAAATCTATACAAGCGGTATATTTTATCTGCCAAAGGTGTAAGGGATTGTCTCGTAGGTATTTGAATAAAAAATGAATCTGATAGATTGCTGTGCTCGTATCAGATTATTTTAAATAGATAGGAAATCAGCCTTGAAGAAAGGAATAATATTTCTCTTTAAATATTACAACGTGTACATTTTCAGGGGAATAAACGTTACCTTTGTATATTGTTCACTATCTGTTATCATGAGAATTTATCTGAGTATTGCTCTTATCGGGTTGACTTGTTTTTATTCCTTTGCACAAAGTTCAGCAGTTAAGTATCAGGGGTTACTTTGGGAAATATCGGGAAAGAATCTTCAGAAGCCTTCCTATCTGTTTGGAACCATGCACGTAAGCTCTAAAGTGGCCTTTCATCTGGGGGATGCTTTTTATACTTCTATCCGCAATGCTGAAGTAGTTGCTCTGGAAACAAATCCAGATGAAATGCAGGATGATTATACTCAGTCTATTTTTCAAAAAGCCCGCTCTGAACAGTATAAGCGTAAAAATGGCCGGTTGTCATCAGACGAGTTTACGATTTCAGATTATAAGAAATTACTGCAGGCAGCCTTATCTTATGATCCGGAGATGTTGAATCAATTGCTGTACAGGTCTTACATGGATATGGAAGATTTTGAGGAAAACACTTTTCTGGATCTGTATATTTATCAGGTAGGCAAGAGATTAGGCAAACGGGCTACTGGTGTAGAGAATTTTAGGGAGTCTGAACAACTGGTTCTGGAAGCGCTGAAAGATATGGCAGAAGAGATGAAGCAAAAGAAAACACGAAACAGAGAGGTAGATGAGGATGATTATCGGATGCTACAACCCCATGTACTGACAGATGCATATCGGAGTGGAAATCTGGATTTGTTAGATTCATTATCCCGGAAGCAGTATCAATCGGACGCATTTCTGGAGAAATTCCTTTACAAAAGGAATGAGAATATGTTTCATTCTATTGACTCTATTATTCAGAAATCCAGTTTATTTGTTGGAGTAGGAGCTGCTCACCTGCCTGGTGATAGAGGATTAATTAATATGCTTCGTAAAGCCGGATATACAGTGAAACCCATAAAAATGGGAGAACGGGACAGCGAACAGAAAGATCAGATTGAAAAATTGCGTGTTGATAGAGAATTTTCCAGACAAGTATCAGATGATGGCTGGTTTCAGGTAGAGATGCCAGGTAAATTATATGACTTTTCCACTCCCAACCCACTTGCACAACGACAATATGCAGACTTAGCTAATGGTGCTTACTATGCTGTGAGCCGGGTTAAAACAAATGGGCTATTTTTAGGACAAACACCTGAACAAGTGCTTGATCGTGTAGATAGCCTGTTGTATGAACATATCCCTGGAAAAATATTGTCTAAAACTCCTGTTACGAAAAATGGTTATCAGGGGTTTAATGTGAAAAATCGTTCACGACGTGGCGATATGCAGCGATATCAGATCCTGATAACTCCTTTTGAGGTATTTATCTTTAAAATGAGTGGTAATGGAGATTATATTGAAGGAAAAGAAGCTGACAGATTTTTTAGTTCTATTCAGTTAAAAGAAATAAACGCTGCAAGCTGGCTTCCCTATACACCATCAACCGGAGGGTTTCAGGTAAATCTTCCCCATGTTCCCGTATCAAATGAACATACAGATGCCAGCATATTACATGAATGGGAAGCTTGGGACAAGATTACCGGAAATAGTTATATGATACTTCAGAAGAACGTTAACGAGTTGCGAACGTTGGAAGAAGATACAACGGATCTGAGCATCATAGAAGAAAGCTTTCTGAATTCCGATTTCATCAAAAAGACAGTATCCCGCAAATTATCTACCTACAAAGGATATCCTTGTCTGGAAGTTATAAGTAAAACAAAATATGGAACCAACAATGTGACAAGGTTCCTTTTGAAAGGAACACACTATTATATCATATCCGGAAACTATAAAAAAGATAGAAAGACAGTTGATAAGTTCTTCAGTTCGTTTGCTTTTAAAGAGTTTTCACAAGGTGCCTTGGAAGCCTATACAGATACAACTTTACGTTTCTCTGTGAAGATTCCTAAAGGGAGTGAACCAGGGGAAGGAGAGAAACTTAAAAACCTGTATGAAGACTATATGCCGGAAATTAGCCCGAAAGAAGAAGATTACAGAGTAGTAGAGAAGATGTTGACTTTCAGAGCTCCTGCTTCAGGAGAAGAAATAACAGTAGCTTATCAGAAGTTTCCCAAGTATTATAGCTTTCGCAATGAAAATAAATTTCTGGAGTCTGAGTTACAGGGGATTGTTGCAGGGAAGATTGTTAGAAAAAAAGAGAAAACTGTGTTGAATGATGCCTCAGGAGTATATATCGTATTACAGGATACCAATAGTTCCCGTTGCCTGTTATACAAATTGGTGCAACGTAACCGGATTTTATATACCCTAAGTGCTGTTTCAGATACGTTACAGGGACAGACTGCTTTTATAAAGACCTTCTTTGATAGCTTTACTCCAACAGGAGATCCTGTAGGAAAATCATTGTATGTAAGTAAGGCAAATGAATTTCTGGATGATTTCACAAGTAAAAATGTGGAGACACGGCAAAAAGCAAAAGAATCTATTCATTATGTGGAATTTCAGGACAGCGATGCGCCTCGTCTGATTCAACTTATTCAACAGGCCAATGCCAAAGAAAAAGGCTATCTGGATACTAAACGATTGTTGATAGGACAATTAGGTACATTGCACCATCCACAAATTTTACCTTTTCTGAAATCTGCCTATCAGAATACAAATGATACTACTACATTACAATATGCTATTCTCAATGCCTTAACATTACAAAAGACTCAGGAAGCTTATACTGTTTTTAAAGAGATTGTTTTAAATGAGCCACCCATTTTTAATTCCCAAACAGATCTTAATGGATTATTTTATCCGTTACGGGATTCACTTGCCTTGACAAAACATCTTTTTCCTGATCTGTTGAAACTGGCTTCCTTGTCTGATTACAGAGATCCGGTATATGGTACACTGGCTATGTTAGTTGATAGTAGTTTTGTTAATTCCAAGACCTACGACTCGTATCTGGGACAAATGATTTATGATGCCCGTATTGCCACCAAAAGACATTTTGCACAGGAGGAAGAACGGAAAATGGCTGAAGAATCTGAAGATGAGGATTCCTATTATGAATATGAGGGAGACACTAATTCTGGATTAACCAATTTTGCCACTTTGCTGGCTCCATACCGGGATCAGAATAAAAACGTTGACAGATTATTTGGGCGGTTACTACAATCCAGTGATAATTCAACGGTAATTGAGGTAGTGAAAGTATTGTTGAAAAACAAACAGAATGTATCTGATAGCTTGCTTGAACAATTAGCCTCAGATAACAAATACAGGGCACTTTTGTATACAAAGCTACAAAGCATCAACCGATTGGATAAATTTCCGAAACGATATGCTTCACAGGAGTTGATTGCCCGAAGTTTATTGTATCAGCAAAGAGGATATAGTACTGCAACAGATACGCTGGTTTTTATAAATAAACAAGTGACCGGATATAGCCTTAAAAAAGGATATGTATATTTCTACAAATACAAGAAGTCTGAAAATGATGAATGGTATATTGCTATCAGTGGTTTGCAACCGCTAAACGAAAAACAAATAGATACAGAGGCTTCATTGGTAAGAATGACAGAAAAGAAAATTCGTAAAGGAAAATCATTAACAGAACAGTTTGCAAAAGCACTGCGAGATCTGAAACTGGAAGAACATAGAGATGATATTTCGATGGAGGTGTCGTCCTTGCTGGAATAAGGTAACATTATTGACTAATACAAAAAACGCCATAGATTTATGATCTATGGCGTTTTTTATTTAAAGAAAAGAAAATTTATGATGTCTGTTTTAAATCTATTACATACACTAGAGTACTTTTATATCAACACTACGTTTTTATTTTCGTATATAGGCTAGTTGTAGGATAGCTTATAATACTCAAAACTAGTACTCCCAGTATAAGTTATATGATGAGTGGCATACTATTTTTACATTTTGACGTTAAATCTTCCAGATAGATTTGGGTAATGCTAAGAAAATGAGGGCTGAACAGGTACCACTCTATTTTGAAACTGGGGATTATCGTGTATTTTTGTGGACTATGACTAGTTATTTCTTGAGATTCGTTTTTATACTTTGTTTTATTGTTTCTTCTAATGCTTTTGCTGATAATATTCCCACTGTGGCAAAAGATCCATCTGGATTATATGGTTACAAAGATGCAGAAGGTAAGTATGTAATTCCTGCCCAGTTTGATCAGGCATTTCCTTTTAGCAATGGTTCTGCCCGGGTTATCTGGAAAGGGGGATGGTATCTGATTAATACTCGTGGCAAATTCCTGACAAAAAAATCCTTTTCCAATATTAGTATTTTTCGAAACGGATTAGCTGTTGTAACTGTTCGTGGGAATGATACACAATTGTTGCATGGGCTGATAAATGAAAAAGGAGACCAGATTGTTTCTCCCCAATATCAGTATTTTACTCCAGAGCCAAATTATCGGTATTTTATTGCGGGTATAGAACTTAGTGGTAAAGGCGAAAGCAATAAAGTAAGTTTCGGTTTACTTGACCCGGCTGGTAAGGTTATTATTCCTTTGAATTTTTCTGCCATTCGGCATTCCAACTTTCAGCTATTTATTGGAAAAGATCAATCCGCACGCTGGGAGGCTTTCGATGCTTCTGGAAAGTCATTGTTTGGCGGAAAATACGATAATATCAAAGAGTTTGATGCTGAACTGGCTTGTGTAAAAGTGAATGGAAAATGGGGTATTGTGAATGCAGCAGGAAAAATGGTTGTAAAACCTGCTTATCGGGATATTGTCAAAAAATCTACACATACCTATGATCTTTTACCTTTTATTCAATGGAAGGTGGTAGATCAGAAACAACAAACTATTTTGACTATGGAATACGAGGATGTACGACCAGTACATCCGGTTTTATACAGTTATCAGATTGAAGGAAAAGTTGGTTTGCTGGATGAAAAGGGGGGACGTATTACTCAGCCGTTGTATGATGAAATTCAGCCATTTGTAAAGGAAATGGCTATTGTTCGGGAAAAAGACGCTTATGGTGTAATTAACTCCAAAGGTAATATGATGATTCCCTTACAATATCAGAAGATAGACATTGATACAGCTACATTGTTGCTTCGGGTGCAGTCCAATGGTAAATGGGGAGTATTAAATAAAGCCAATCGTACCATTGTTCCCGCTCAATACGATACTGTTCGGGTGCAACGTTATGGTATGTTTACTGCCAGAAAAGATACTCTCTGGCAATTGCTTGATGCTACAGGTCAACCTGTTGGGGATCAGAAATTTACACAATTAGGAGATATTCAGAATCTGTATGCTGTTGCATACAGGCAAAAGCAGGTAGGTTTGGTCAATCTTCGTGGTTCCTGGGCTATCGAACCAGTATTTGATAACTTGCGGATTGTCAATGAATACATCGCACAATATTATACAGGAGGCCGTTCCGGATTGATTTCGATTCTGACGAAAGAAATGCTGATAGAGGCGGATATGGTAGAACCTATTCATAATTATCTGAGAGTTATTGCTAAGGGAAAATATGGGGTTTGGAACTCACGTGGCAAAGAGGTGATACCTGTGCAATATGATTATATCTCTGACTTTACAGAAGATAGCGTTTTGACAGTATTTCAGAAGAAAAATAAAGGATTGATAAATCTTCAGGGGCGAGTAATTCTAAAACCTTCTCCTTTATATGAAGAATTGTTGGTGATGAAAAATGAGAGGGTTGGAATAAAGATGAAAAACAAATATGGCTTTGTAGATAAGAATGGTAAACTTCGGATCGCAAACCGCTATGAAGGCATAGGTAATTTCTCTGAAAATATGGCTGCTGTGAAGATTCTTGGAAAATGGGGCTTTATCAATAAAGCAGAAGAATTGGTCATTCAACCCAATTATGAAGCTGTCGGGCAATTTGAACATGGAGCTGCTCCTGTAAAGAAAAATGGCAAATGGGGATTGGCTTCAAAGGCTGGAAAAGAGATTTTAAAATGTAATTATGATGGGGTAAACTGGCAGCCTACCGGGCGATATACAATCAGTCTGAATGGAAAAAAAGGTTTGGCTGATGCTTCTGGCAGGGAGATATTTCCTCCCAGATATGATCTTGTGGCAGATAATGATAATGGGTTTGTTATGTTAGGAAAAAATAATAAATTAGGCTTATCTGATAACAAAGGATATGATGTGCTGCCGGTTATCTATGATAGATTGTATTTTAATTCGTCCAAGAATTTTTATATCACAGGTATAGAATCACCCATACAAAAGTTTGTTTATCAGCCTTAGAAGTATAACTCTAATTTTAGATTGAATTATAAAAATTCAAGAGGTTGATACAAAGGAATCTTTGCTAATTCTGATTTCTGTAAAACAACTAATTGGTATCTGGAAATCAGAATAGTGTTTTACACTCATTTAAGTACATTGTATACCCGCTTACAACTGTGAGAAAACATTATCGATCATTCTTTGGCAAGGGAGCCCGGCTTATCTGTGTGATTTTGCTATTCTCTTTTGGTATGGGTACAGCTTTAGCCCAACAAGTACAATGGGCTTCACGAGTTATTGGATTTTCTTCTGAACTGGTGCATGCGAAAACTCCTAAACAATATGGTGCACAGCAAATCCTAGGCAAACCCAGCAAATTGCCTAATTTTGGGAATAGTGCTTGTGCCTGGTCTCCTTCCACTGAAGCTAATATTACTGAAGAATGGATCAAGGTAGGCTATACCAAGCCTATGAAGATTAAGCAGATCGCTGTCGCAGAAAATTTCAACGCAGGTAGTATTACCCGCATTTATGGGTATGATAGCAATGACAAAGAATATTTGTTATATACCAATACAAAAGATACACTTCCTGTAGTAGGGCGTATGCTGAATGTCTTCATAAAAGAAACTCCCTTTGTTGTAGCATCCTTAAAAATTGTGTTGAAAACAAGTCGTATTCCTGGCTGGAATCAAATAGATGCTGTAGCAATTTCTTCTCTCTCCACTCCGGTTAAGGCTCAGATTAACCTGAGTCCGGATACCCCAAAAGAACTAAAAAGAGAG
The DNA here is from genome assembly GCF_030068605.1 of Xanthocytophaga agilis. Lineage (NCBI taxonomy): Bacteria > Pseudomonadati > Bacteroidota > Cytophagia > Cytophagales > Rhodocytophagaceae > Xanthocytophaga > Xanthocytophaga agilis. Next base: position 1,206,909 of record NZ_JASJOU010000001.1, on the reverse strand, counting down.
AATCTGGGTAGGGGGGTAAATTCTGTTTATGAAGAGATTTGTCCTGTAATAGCCCCAGATGGAAAAACCTTGTATTTTACTCGTCCCGAACAACCCGATAACCAGGATGTATGGTATGCAGAACTAACCGCTGCCAAAACTTTTGGTATTGCTCGTCGTATGCCAAGTCCTATTAATACGCCTGAACACAATTCTTCGTTCTCGATTACTCCAGATGGAAGTACCATGCTGCTAAACAATATTTATCGACGTGACAAACAGGATACAAACCGAATCAAACTCTACAAAGGCTTGTCTGTAACACGGAAAAACGGACAGTTGTGGGGATTTCCTGAACAGGTTCAGATTCAGAAATATTACAATGACAATGATTTTGCTGAGTTTTCATTGGCGCAGAATGGTCAGGTGCTTGTAATGACTGCACAACGGGAAGATTCCTATGGTTCAAAAGATCTTTATGTTTCGTTTCTGCAATCCAATGGAGTATGGAGTGAGCCTAGAAATATGGGAGGTGTAATTAATACTGCTGATGCAGAGACTTCTCCATTCATTGCCTCTGATGGAGTGACTATGTATTACTCTACTCCTGGATTGAGTGGCTACGGAAGTATGGATATTTTTGTCACCAGACGACTAGATGAAAGCTGGACCAGGTGGAGTGAACCTCAGAATCTGGGACCTGCTATTAACTCAGATGCATGGGATGGATACTTTACCCTACCTGCATCAGGTGATTATGCCTATTTTGTATCTGCTAAGAACTCATTTGGAGGAAACGATATATTTAGAGTTGAGCTAACCAAGCAGCTACAGCCTGATCCTGTTGCTCTGGTATATGGCAATGTCTATGATGCACAAACTAAGAAACCGATCGGGGCAGAGTTGCAGTACAGTCCCAAGAATCAGAAAGGAGAATCTGGGAAAGCCTCTGCTAACACAGCTACAGGGGAATATAAAATGGTATTACCACTAAAACAAATATATGCTTTAGTGGTAAATTCACCTGGTTACACACAAACTACCGACGAAATTAAGCTGGAAAAAGATTCTGTTTACAAAGAGATTCGAAAGGATATCTACCTGAGTAAAACAGGAACAGAGCCACCTGCACTTGCTAATAAACTGGATATAGCTAATCTGGAAGTTGGAAAAGCAGTTGTGTTGAACAACATTATGTTTGAACAGGGAAAATTTGATTTGCTGGAACCTTCTTTTGCCGAATTGGATAGGGTAGCTACTGTGATGAAAGAAAATCCTAAAATGGAAGTACGCTTGGAAGGACATACTGATAATCAAGGAGACTTTATGCTTAATATAGAGTTATCTAAAAACCGCGTCCTTGCTGTAAAAAAGTATCTTGAATCCAAAGGGATAGCATCCGAACGCATTCAATACAAGGCATATGGTGGTACTCAGCCTCTGGCAAGTAATGCCTCAGAAGTTTCCCGCAAGAAAAATCGTCGTGTAGAATTTATTATTCTTAAAAAGTAAATCAGATATTATACTAGGTCTAATAGCCCTATACGCTGTAAAGCGTACGTATAGGGCTATTTAATTGGCATCAGGGTTGATTGCCGCTGGTAGAAGATGCCTGATTGATGAGCAATGGAAGCTGTCCAACCAATTGGTGAAAATCGTTGTAGTTATCGGGTTTTTGTAAAAAGCTATTACCACCCTGTTTAATAAATTCCTCTACCTGTAATAAAGAATTGGTCGTAGAAAATCCAACGACAGGGACCATCGCATAGGCAGGCAACTGACGAATTTCTTTTACTGTTTGAATACCATCCTTTCGCGGCATATTGATGTCTAATATAATCAGAGAGATTATACCAGAAACACTTTCCCCATTACTTCTTGGAAATGCATTTGTATGGTGTGTTTTTGAAGATAAATAAGTTAAAAGCTCTTGGCCGTTTGTAAAGAACGTATACTGCCAGTGGGGAAATTGCTCGCGGAGACTATTTTCCAACATAAAAACATCATCATCGTCATCTTCTGCAATCAAAATATGTATATGTTCTGTACTATTCATGCTAAAAACAGGCTTAGCTACCTGTATTGGTTACTAGATGGTTTTACGTGAATTTTCCCTATTTAGTTGCAGCAAGTATATGAAACACAGCTGAAAATGAATTTTACTTGCCTATACATTTTTATCCTATAATGCTTGATAGAGCTAGTAAACATGTATAGACTAAAAGTGGTTTTTATATACATTGTTATGTTAACTTAGAACGAGAATAAGAAATGGTTTTCGTTCATTCTTATTCTTTGCCGGTTTGGCTATGAGGAGCATCAACGGGTTTTGATTCTGGAGAGCCATATTGTCTGAGATAAATACTTAATACAACAATAGACAGAACAGCCAGAAATTCACTTTGCCAGTTTTGCAATGACTCAAACCAGAACTGGCTATCAAAGCAATAACTGTGTAATGGCTCTGCCGGGAGTCCTTTTTGAGCTTGTTCATCTTTGTAATTCAAGTAACTTCCATGAAGATGGAGAGTGAAAGAACATAGAAATAAAAGGAAAAATGCCAGGCTGAGAGAGTTCTTATAGAGTTTTAGCCAGATTCCTCCTTTTCTGACAGGCCAAGGGGCTTCCGAAGATGGTGTTGGCTGACGATCAACGTCTTCCTCTTCGTCTAATTTTTTAGACTCTGAAGAACCTTTTTGTCGTAGGGAGACAGTAAGGAGCACATAGGCGGCCATTTGTAAAAACTCACTTTCCCAATTTTCAAATGTGGCAGATATGAAGTGTCCACTAGATAGATAATCTGCAAGAGACAGGGGAGTGGCACCAGCTTCATTTAGTGCCTGGTTATTAGAGTGCCAGCCTGTAAAGACTTGTCCCAGCCAAAATAGTAAAAATAGAGTTACTAACACAAGAGATAGCCCGTTGCGGTACCAGAACGAATGATTGTTGAATGCCATATAAAAAAATGATTGTAAATATTTTGTTGTACTCAATTTATTAGAAAAATATCTGGCCAGAAGCGGATTATGGATAAATACAAAGAGGCATTAATCAATCTATATCGTAGAATAGAGTCTGGCATACATAAATTTATTAGATCAAGTTACCTTTTCTCTGCATGCCAGGGTAATTAATACCACAATTTAGTAAGTTGTATAAAGGATATATACTCGATTACACCTACTAGGGCTGTTAAGTCTGTCTGGTACAGAAATTTATCTATTGGAGATGTTAGTCTGAGAAAGGAGAGATAATTTAAAAGGAGTGGCTGGTTTAAGATTATTCATCTTGTAGAAGTAAGAAGAAATGTATCTAAAAGTAAGAGTCATTTTCTAATGAAAAAGATCCATTTTCTTAAGTCAGACCTGAGAATATATCCTCATTTACTTGAACTGGGTAATGCCAGCGAAAGAACAAAAGATTAACCGAAGGCTACCACATAGGTAGCCTTTTGTATTTTGTTACACTTTAATTAAGGAGGTGACTATGGCTATTGGAAGCTATGAAGCTGATAATCGCACCGGTATCAACCATGAAGGATCAGACGCCAATATTCCAGTGCAGCGATTAACAGCTACTTCTATTATTGGAGATAATGTATTTAATAGAGCAGATAAAGAATTAGGAACAATTCAAAATCTGATGGTCAATATTCAGACGGGTAAAATCGAATATGCAGTATTAGAATCGGGATCATTTTTAGGAATTGGAGGCAAGCTATTTGCCATTCCTTTTGCAGAGCTGATTCTTGATGGCATTCGCAGGCGCTTTATTTTGGATAGAAGTAAGGAATATGTAAAAGACTCTCCGGGATTTGACAAAGATCACTGGCCTAATACCAATAGTGATGATACATATTATGGGCAGGTAAATCAATACTGGCAACTTTCATCACGTGCATTTTATCCGTAAACAATTGTAAGATCGTTAGTAAAACACCTCTGGCTTTATAAAGCCAGAGGTGTTTTATTTTGTGTTCTTGTAATTGGTTTTCTTATAGAGAGTTGTTTTGTATGTGGATAAAATTATATTTCTGTTAGTTTAAATCTGTAGTATGTTTTTGATATACAGATGATTTTATTAGTGGCTAGTGTGTTTTTTGTTGGTTTTGTACAACTGTATAAAAAAGTCAACACTTCTCTTCTGACATTATTGCAGAAGAGGACTGACAGCACTTCTGACAAGTGGCATTATGTTTTCATTTGTGCATTGACTATATTTTATATTAACACGCATGAATAGTACTCTCAAAAGACCTGCAATTTTTACCTGGCACATTCACGGTAGTTATTTGTATTATTTAGCTCAGGGCGATTTTGATATTTACATTCCTGTAAACAAAGCAAAATCAGAAGGGTATGTTGGGAGAGGGGAGACATTTCCCTTTGGTGACAATGTACACGAAGTGTATGCTGAAGAAGTTCGAACACTATCGTTTGACTGTATACTTTTTCAGACCAATCAGAATTATCTGATAGATCAGTACGAGATTTTGTCACCTGAACAACGAAAGCTTCCCCGTATCTATCTGGAACATGATCCGCCCCGACAGCATCCGACCAATACACGCCATGTAGTAGCTGATCCGGATGTACTAGTAGTTCATGTTACTCACTTCAATCGTTTGATGTGGGATAATGCAACAAGAACAGAGGTGATAGAGCATGGAGTAACAGTTGCCCCCGCTGTATATTCAGGCCATCTGAATAAAGGCATTGTGGTAATCAATAATCTTCCCTTACGGGGACGTATCTGTGGATGGGATATTTTTCAGGAAGTAAGTAAACATATCCCACTTGATCTGGTGGGCATGGGTACAGAGAGTGTAGGATTGGGAGAGGTACTGCATCCGCAACTTCCGGAATTTATTAGCCAGTATCGTTTCTTTTTTAATCCTATTCGCTATACCAGTCTGGGACTTGCTGTGTGTGAAGCTATGTCATTGGGGATACCTGTTGTGGGTTTGGCTACTACCGAAATGGTAGCTGTCATTAAGAATGGCATAAACGGCTATATACATACAGATATTTCTGTTCTTATTGAATGCATGCAGCGTTTGTTGCAAGATCCGGAACATGCCCGTCAAATTGGCTTGAATGGGCAGCAAACCGCAAAAGAGCGGTTTGACATCCGACGCTTTACAGAAGATTGGACCAGAGTATTTCACAAAGTACTTCAACAACATTATTCTTCTCAAATGATTGAGATCTAAACGTTTACTCAGATCCATTTTTCAGTCTCATTTTTTATACTCAGCTTACAACCTGTTTTTTATGAAAAAGAAAGTAGCATTTATTAGCGAACATGCTTCTCCATTGGCGACATTAGGAGGAGTAGACAGTGGTGGACAAAATGTATACGTTGCTGAACTGAGCAAACATCTAGCCCGCATAGGATATGAAATTGATGTTTTTACGCGTTGGGAAGATCCTGGATTTCCAGAAGTTGTTGATTGGATGCCTGGTGTTCGGGTGATCCATATACAGGCTGGCCCCGTAGATGTAGTTCCGAAAGAGGAATTGCTTCAATATATGCCAGAGTTCTCTCTGAATATGTATGAGTTTATTCTCGAGCATAAAATTAACTATCAATTGATACATGCTAATTTCTGGACCTCTTCACTGGTAGCTTCTCAGTTAAAAAAACTTTTGCAAATACCATTTGTTGTTACTTTTCATGCATTGGGGTATATCCGTAAACTATATCAGGGCAGTCAGGATCATTTCCCAGAAGAAAGAATTCGTATTGAGGAACAGATTGTACATGAGGCTGACCACATTATTGCAGAATGCCCTCAAGACAGAAGCGACTTATTAAATTATTATTCAGCATATCCCGAACTTACAACCGTAATTCCTTGTGGATTTAGCATTCAGGACTTTTATCCTGTTGAACAAAAAAAGGCCAGACAGATTCTGCGGTTAAAAGAAAATGAAATCATATTTCTGCAATTAGGGCGTATGGTACCTCGTAAAGGTGTCGATAACGTAATTAGAGCCTTAAGTAGGATAAAACAGTGTCAGCAATCTGTCCGATTGGTTATTGTAGGAGGAGAATCCGATTTACCTGATCCTGAACTATGTCCTGAAATCAAGCGATTGCAGCATGTTGCTCAGGAAGAAGGCGTTTCGTTACAGGTTACCTTCACCGGACGTAAAAGCCGAGATATGTTAAAACATTATTATTCAGCAGCAGATGTGTTCATTTCTACACCCTGGTATGAACCTTTTGGCATTACTCCTCTGGAGGCAATGGCATGTGGTACACCGGTGATCGGATCACAGGTGGGTGGAATCAAGTACAGTGTGGCAGATGGGGAAACAGGTTTTTTGGTTCCTCCAAATGATCCAGATGCATTAGCAGAAAAGATGAGCCAGTTGATTTGCGATCCGGAGCTTTTACAACAAATGAAGAAAAATGCTATTGAACGGGTTAACACTTTATTTACCTGGGCGAAGGTTGCAGAAGAAGTATCTGATTTATATAACAAAGTCATATATAGAACGTATGAGGCTGCCGGAAGACCACAGACGGTACTGACTGAACGAGCCGAACAATTATTAGATGCAGATTTAATAATAGGTGGATAAAATGCAGCACAGAGCCATTTTTCTGGATAAGGATGGAACATTGATTCAGGATATCCCTTATAATGTAGATCCCTCTAAAATTTCCTTGCTGGACGGTGTTCAGGAAGGGTTGCGGGAACTGGCAGCTAAAGGGTTTTTACTGATTGTTATATCCAATCAGGCAGGAGTGGCTCATGGACATTTTACTATCGAATCGTTAGAGGATGTGAAGACAAAGATTAAACATCTGTTAAGTCCGGAAGAAGTGACAGTACATGGATTTTATTTTTGTCCCCATCATCCTGATGGGGCAGTGAGTGCTTATGCTATTTTATGTGAGTGTCGAAAACCCAGGCCTGGTATGTTGCTTGAGGCTGCGAAGGATTTTGATATAAACCTGTCAGAATCCTGGATGATTGGAGATATCCTACATGATATAGAGGCTGGAAAGGCGGCTGGATGTCATACTATCCTGATTGATAACGGAAATGAAACGGAATGGGTGCTCACACCAGAACGTACACCTGAATTCACTGCAAAGGACTTCAGAGAAGCGGTTTCTTATATTTTAACGAGTCAGACTACCTCTTATAAGTAACTCATACACGTTTTAACAAGCCTTATTCTTTATATAGCAATTGATAAAATGAAAAATAAATGGTTGGAGTGCCGGAATGTGTTGATCATTCGACCTGATAATCTGGGAGATCTCATAATGTCTACTCCTGCTATCCGGGCAGTGAAAGAGACATTGGATTGTAAAATTACAGTACTTACTTCTTCTATAGCTGCCGGAGTGGCTGGTTTACTTCCAGAAATAGATGAAGTACTTATGTATGATCTGCCTTGGGTTAAGAATGAACGCGTTCCGGACTCCAATCAATTTTTTGAAGTTATTGCTGAATTAAAGAAAAGAAAATTTGATGGGGCTATACTCTTTACGGTGTTTAGCCAGAATCCCTTGCCTGCAGCTATGCTGGCTTATTTAGCTGGAATCCCTTTACGGTTAGCCTATTGTCGCGAGAATCCTTATCATCTGTTAAGCGATTGGATACCAGAAAAAGAACCTTATTCCTTTATCCGTCATCAGGTAAAGCGTGATCTCGAACTTGTAGCATCTGTCGGTCTCACAACAACTAATGACCAATTGTCGCTTGTTGTTTCAGATGATAATCGTTCAAGTGCCATAGAAAAGTTGTCTGATGCTGGAGTTGATCTTACTAAACCCTGGTTGGTTCTGCATGCTGGTGTAAGTGAACTTAAACGTCAATACCCACAACAACGCTGGATCGATACAGGAAGACGAATACAAAAAGAATTGGAGTATCAGATTTTGTTGACAGGTACACTGGCTGAAAAAGAACTGACTGATCAATTGGCAAAAGGAATAGGCCCAAATGCTTTTTCTCTAGCTGGTTTGCTGTCTCTAAAAGAGTTTATTTCGCTTATCAAAATGGCACCTGTTGTGGTATCGGTTAATACTGGTACTATACATATTGCAGCGGCAGTAGGCACACCTGTGGTAGTTTTGTATGCGCAGACCAATCCACAACATACACCCTGGAAAGTTCCTCATCGGGTATTGCCTTTTGAAGTTCCTGAAGATTTACGAAGTAAAAATGAGGTGCTTCAATATGTACATCAACTGATATATGATAATGTAGTGCCAATGCCAGAGCCTGAAGAGGTAATAAAGCATATCAGATCGCTCATAGCAGTTCCAGCTTTGGAACCCTCTTTTGCAAATCCTGTCTTTTTAGAGCCTATTCTGGTAGGTTCTTTGTTTTATGAAAGATCCTATCAAAATGGGTTTTAAATCCGTCTGTCTTGGGTCAAAGCTTTAACAATACACAATCTTGTAACGGCAACTACGTGATTGTTATTCAAATGTCACTTCTTCGAATAAGCTGATTGTAGCGACACGTGCAATCCCGAAATCAAAGGTTTTTGTCCAGTCAATCGTATGATGGATATTTTTATCCAGTGGACCCCAGCGTTCAGGCTCTCCATCCATACTGATTACCACACTTTTTGTCTGGAAGGCGGAGGCTATATGTGAAACTCCTGTACAATTGGAAATCAAAGCAAAGGCATTTTTGATCAATACGCCGATACTACCCAAACTGGTTTTACCTGCCACATTAATAGCCTGGGTTTGCATATGGCTCATGACTTCTTCTACTATAGGCAATTCATCTTTAGTTCCTGTTATGACTACCTCAAAACCCTGTCTCTTACAATATTCTGCCAATTCTGCAAAGTATTTGGGCGGCCATTGTCTCCATGAACCCCGTGATCCGGGATGAATACATACATAATGCATTGGATCGAGAGGGAGATTGAGTTCTGCAAATTCTTCATAATCTTTACCTGACAAAGGAAACTCTAGCTGTAAGCCTTTTTCTTCGATGCCAAGATGGTTCATAAGCCGTATGTAGCGTTCTATTTCGTGTCCATAATTAGGATACTCCAGAAATAATTCTTTGTTAGGGCAATAATCATGGCTGACGCAGAATCCGGCTGTATAACGAGCTCCAAATAGTTCGATCATTGGATTAACAAGCGTGCCACTTCCCTGCATTTGTAATGCCAGGTCAAATTTTTCAGCTTGTACCTCTGCCAGGAAAGAGGTAAATGCTGTTGGTTGAACGATTTGTTCGGGAAGGCCTGGATAGCCAGGAAAAGAGATGAAGTTATCAAAATATTCTGAAAACCGCTCTACCAATGCTTTAGCCCATGGAAGTCCGGCCAGTGTGATAGACGCCTGAGGATATGTCTGCCGTAAAGCCCGGATAGCAGGTATAGCACATAGAAGATCACCTAGTTGTAAGGCCCGGAAAATGATTATTTTCCGAACTTCGTTTTGCGGAATTTTCATAGCTTTGAATAATGCATATGTTGTAAAAGTCTATGTAATAGAAGCTTTTAAGTAAGAACTAAAAAAACAGGACCCGATAACGCCAGGCTCCATACAAAGTCCAGTAAATAGAAAGAAAAGGTATCAGTGCAGATGTCACAATCATTTCGCTTACATGCCAGAAGGATTTGGACGTACGAGACAGTCGTTTCCAGGTAAACCATCCTGTACATCCTATCCATCCAACCAGAAACAACAACGCTAGTCCCGAACTATTTGTCAGCATTCCACAAAATAATCCCAGAAAGCAGAAAATGATCAGATAGTAGTGCCAGACAGGACCTGGTTGTATCTTTTGTCTATATAAGCGAGGAAACTTTTTGTATAACAATGCATTAAACATGCTCTTCCTTTGTTCTTTTAAGCTTACTCCCCAAGGTGCTTTACGAACCGGATGTACAATAATAGCCTGAGGTAATTGTTTTATTGGAATATGGTTTTCGAGTAGCTTAAATTCCAGATCGCTGTCTTCTCTCCATGCAGTAGAAAACTGAGAGTCAAAACCACCTACTTTTACCAAAGCCATTCTACTACAAATGCAATTGGCAGTCACAAATTCTGCTGTTTCCAACCCTGCTGTATTAAGTTCATAGTCTGTAGGATCTTGTGATACAGGAACAACAACCCGGCCTGAGTAAGCTATTACTTCTTCTCCTTTGTAAGTTTCCCAGATTTTAGTTAGCCAATTGGTATCTGGGATGCAATCATCGTCTGTAAATGCAATCAACTCTCCATGCGATTTTCGCCAACCTAGATTGCGTGCAGCTGCAGGCCCTCTTTTATAGGTTAAGGATAAAAAGTGAATAGTTACTGCTGAATTTTTCTGCCATGTTTGAACAACTTGTGCTGTAGAATCATCAGGTCCATCACTGACAACAATGATTTCATAAGATTCGCTGGAAAAAGTCTGCCGTAATAATGCTTCCAGGCAGGTGTTAAGTAAATTGGGACGTTGGTAAGTAGGGATAACAACGGAGATCTTCATAGTGTAAACTGGTTTTGCAGATTTCACCAGCTATTTCAGTTATATGTAGAAACTGAAATAGCTGATCTTTAAAAGCAGAAAAAATCTTGTACCCAAATTGCTGTCTTTGCAATCTTTATAAAATATTTCCCGACAACCTCTTAAACACCTATTGACACACTGGATAATTCTTCTGCCTGATCATAGATGGATTGAGGATTCTTTTCAAGTAAGAACGATCCCATCACCAATGCATCAAAAGGAGAACCCCAAAAACATTCAACTGCATCACGTGGGGTACACACAATAGGCTTGCCCAGTGTATTGAAAGATGTATTCACTAATACTGGAACTCCTGTGCGTTTTTTAAAAGCTTGCAACAGTTCATAATACAAAGGATGTTGATGCTGATTGATAGTCTGAATGCGTGCGGTCCCATCTACATGCCGAACTGCCGGAATTTTGTCTGCTTTATCAGGTTGTACATCATAAATGAAAAGCATATAAGGTGAGTAATAAGCATTTACAAACCAGTCAGGAGCATCTTCTTCCAATACTACAGGCGCTACAGGACGAAAGTCCTCCCGATCTTTTACTTCGTTGAGCCGTGCCTGCATAGAGGCATTAATAGGAGAGGCGAGGATAGAGCGACTTCCCAGTGCTCTGGGACCAAACTCCATTCTTCCCTGATACCAGCCAATAATCTTATCCTCTGCCAGCATGTCGGCTACTTCTTCGGCCACATTATGCAACTTCCGATAGGGAGTTTTTGTCCACTGTAGAAATTTCTCTATCTCATCATCTGAGAAATCAGGACCCCAATAGGCGTGATCCATGACAAATGTACGTTCTGTTGCCTTGCGTTGTTGGGTATCTATCCAGATGGCTGCTCCTAACGCAGTTCCTGCATCTCCGGAAGCCGGCTGAACCCATAGTCGCTTAAATTTACTTTTATCCCGAATGCGGGCATTCATCACACAGTTTAGTGCTACACCACCTGCCATACAAAGATTCTCTTCCTGAGTTTGTTCATATAGCCAGTCTGCCAGATTTACGACTGTGTTTTCCAATACCTTCTGTAAGGAATGTGCCAGATTAAAATGATGTTCGGTGAAAGGTTCGTGTCGCAAACGGGCAGGACCAAAACGTTCTATAAAATTCTCGTTGACGATTTGATACTGTCCATTTCCTTCCAGTTGAATAATCTCTTCAAAGTCTTTCACAAAGACAGGTTTTCCATAGGAAGCCAGTGCCATTACTTTGTATTCATCGGAAGAATGGAGAAATCCCAGATAAGTTGTCAGACGTTCGTATAGTAAACCCAGTGAGTGGGGCATATTTACCTGGCCTATGCGAGTCAACTCGTTTCCTATACCGTGATTATAGGTTGTAGTAGCTTTTTCTCCGCGTCCATCCAACGTCATTACTGCTGCACTCTGATAGGGAGATACATGAAATGCGCTGGCTGCATGGGCAATATGATGCTCTACATAATGCCATTTGCTTCTGTCTATCAGGGCACCCTGGAAACGTTTTTGTAAATGATGGGGATATCCGTCTCGTAATTGTTCTGGTGCATTAATGATAAGAGATAAAAACAAAGGGTCCCATTCGGATTCCCACTCATTGGAAGGCTTATCCAAATGAGTATGGAGAGGTATCGGAATAACAGACACATTCCTATATTGTTCCGGCAACAGCTCATAAGGATCAAACGAATAGGCAAAATGATCCACATCATTCAAATGAATATCTGCTACTTTGAGACAATAGTCAATAGCATGAAAGGGTAGTTCATAGGTAGAAAAAGGAATTGGTCTTTTTCCATGTTTGATATGTGTGAAGCGTTCTTCTTCTGCGGCAGCCAATAATTGGCCATCCTTGATTAGACAGGCTGCCGAATCATGAAAAGTTGCATTAATACCTAAAGTATACATGAGAAAAAATTTGGAAGTAGAAGAAAAAAGTATTCCATAGCATGGAGTAAATCAGAGAAGTGTCTCTAAGATAATGTGCCTGCAAGTAGTAGACGGAAGAGCCGCTTTTTCATTACAATAAATACTGATTTTGAGAAGTATAGACCATCCATTGTCCCTGAAAAATAAACATGACTTTAGATCTGCTGTCAGCATAGATTTTCCTTGCTTTTTCACTTCTGATTCTACAAACTAACAACCTTTCACACTAGTCGATAACTGACTGTATATGAGTAGAAAATAGTGTTTTTGAGTCTGATCAACAGCTGATTTTAGTTTGTTATTGGGTAATTAATTTCCCAAAGAGAGTAAGGGTTTACTCTGCTGGGTGGTTAGTTGATCAAAAAAACTAACAAACCTATTTTTGGCATGTGTATACACAAGTGTATTCTATACATGAAAAAGACATGTATAACCTCAATGGCATGTAATTTTAAAAGTCTTTGTAAAAGTTTGGGACACAGATAATAGAAGTGGAAAAAAAACTTCTTCACACTTGTGGTTTGTGTAACAATAAAATGGTTGAAACGATAATCCTTAATAAGAGAAAGCTATGCCATGGTCAAAAACTAATTATCCGGTTTCGATGAAGAACCTACCAGTCAAAGTAAGGAACAAAGCAGTGGAAATTGCGAATGCCTTGCTGGAAGACAGACATATGGAAGAAGGAATTGCTATTGCAACGGCTATTAGTCGCGCAAAAGATTGGGCTGTGAATCACGACATTGAAATCAAAAGTAAAGCAAAGGATTCCAAAATTACCGATGTCAAGAAACATGGAGAAGATCGATATGTAATTCCCTATGAAAACAATAAATGGGCTGTTAAAAAAGAAGGAGAAGATAAAGTAGAACAGGTCGTAATTACCAAGCAGGAAGCTATACAGATAGGCAAAGATGAAGCCCGTAAAAATAATGCATCACTTACTATTCAGGGTAAAAATGGTAAGGTACAAAAAAGAATATCCTATAATCCCAATAACCAGAATTCTCAGGCATAATCTGATGTCAGGATAGGCAAGTAAAATTGTATAGAAGCTATCCGGAATCAACTTGCCAGTAAAGAAAAAGTAAGGACAAATAAAGGAATCATTTAGTGCGTAGATACTAGTATGGATAGCTAGCTAAAAACCAGTCCTTTCTATAGTTAATATCTAGTTTTGCCTCGGTTTGATATATACCTGTACAGGCTTTACCTGAAGAGTAACTGGTTGGGTGGGTAGCTAAATAATACTCTTTACTTAAACCTATTTTCACACTATGAAAATTGCACAAATAGCTCCTTTATATGAGTCGGTGCCGCCTAAATTATATGGAGGAACAGAACGAGTTGTTTCATATTTAACAGAAGAATTAATCAGACAGGGACATGAGGTTACTCTATTTGCCACAGGCGATTCAAACACATCTGCCAGGTTAGTGAGCCATATTGATGAAGCATTGCGGTTAAACCCCGGAATACAAGATCCCATTGCGCACCATATCATACAGATGCAGGATGTTATGGAAAGAGCGGAAGAGTTTGATATCCTGCATTTTCACAACGACTATCTGCATTTTCCTTTTTCGGCTACATTAGGTAAGCCATGCATTACCACACTACATGGCAGATTGGATCTGCCTGATCTGCAATATGTATATAATAAATTTAAGGATCGGCCACTGGTATCTATCTCAGATTCACAGCGAAAACCACTGAAGGATGTTTGCTGGGCTGGGACAGTTTACCATGGATTACCTTTAGATCTATATAACAAAGGAGAGGGTAAAGGAGATTATGTGGCTTTTATCGGAAGAATCTCTCCTGAAAAGAGACCTGATCGTGCTATTGAAATTGCCAGAAAAGCTGGCATAAAAATAAAGATGGCTGCCAAAATTGATAAAGCTGACCAACCCTATTATCAAAAACATATCCGAAAATTGATGGATCAGCCCCATGTCGAGTTTATCGGAGAAATTGGTGAAGCACAAAAGGGTGAATTTCTGGGAAACGCCAAAGCCTTATTGTTCCCTATAGACTGGCCTGAACCTTTTGGGATGGTTATGATTGAAGCTATGGCTTGTGGTACTCCTGTAATTGCGTTCAACAATGGATCAGTTCCTGAAATTATTGATCATGGAGAGAGTGGTTTTGTTGTAAATACAATTGGACAGGCTGTAAAGGCATTAAATCAAATAGACCTTCTGGATCGTAAGCTGGTTCGTAGAACGTTCGAGAGTCGGTTTAGTGCAGGAATTATGGCAGAAAGTTATCTCCACTTGTTTGAAAGAATGATACCAAAAAAGAGAAAACGTATCTACATGTCTACTGAAATGGAAAAGATACTAAATACTTATAAAACAAAACAAGCCAGTTAATATTCACTAACTAGACGTAGTTACCTATGATTACAGACAAAAATCAGACTCAATCATCTGACGAAGACAAATATTATATTACGGCAGAGAGTGTCAATCTGGATGACCGTACGCAGGTACTCAATCATTGTGAAACATTTGGCATCTTTAACCGGTCAGGTGATATTGTTGGTCAGGGCGACGCCGTTCAGGGTATTTATCATCGGGATACCCGGTATATAAACCGTCTGGGTTTAAAAATAAATAATCTGAAACCCATTGTTCTTAGCTCTAATGTAAAAGAAGAGAACGAAATTCTTTCTGTCGATCTGACCAATCCGGAGATGGTATCGATAGATGGAGATACCATGCACCATGGAACTATTCATATTGGCAGAAGCCAGTTGATCCGGTACGGGGTGTTTTATGAGAAGATAGAAATAGAAAATTACAATGCACAGGTTTGCCGAATAGATTTGTCAATAGAGCTAGGGAGTGACTTTAAAGATATCTTTGAGGTAAGAGGACTAAGACGTCAGGAACGCGGTTTATTATATGGCTATGAATATCCTGACAACCGCAGTTTGCGCATGTCCTATCAGGGGTTGGATGATATATTGAGACGGGTAGACATTGCTTTTAGTGATGCCTATGATAAAATTTCAGGTTTTGAGAAAGGAGAGGTGACTTTTCAGTTTTTGTTGCATCCTAAAAAGAAAGTTAGCCTGCATTACTCCATAACATTTGAGGCTGGAAACGAACATACGGAGAAGAAAGATTTTAATGAAGCCCTCAAGCAGGTAGAACCTGATCTGATAAAAACCAAAGCGTACTTTCCGGTTATCAAGACGTCTAATGGGCAGTTTACTCACTGGATCAGTCGTTCCAAGGCCGACTTGGTTTCACTGATGTCACAGACTCCTTATGGAAAATATCCCTATGCGGGTGTACCCTGGTATAATACAGCTTTTGGACGGGATGGAATTATAACTGCATTAGAAGTATTATGGGCTGCTCCGGACCTGGCCAGGGATGTACTCTTCTTTTTGGCTGCCAATCAGGCAAATACATTAAATGAAAGTACAGATGCAGAACCTGGAAAAATATTGCATGAAACCCGTGATGGAGAGATGGTAGCATTGAATGAAGTTCCTTTTAAACAATATTATGGTACCATAGATGCAACACCTCTTTTTGTTATCCTGGCTGGAGAATACTATGACAGAACAGGTGATCTGGAAACCATACAAAAAATATGGTCTAATATTGTAAATGCCATTAACTGGATCAATCAGTATGGAGATATTGATGATGATGGTTTTGTGGAATATCAGCATAAGGCAAAAAATGGGTTGACAAATCAGGGATGGAAAGATAGTTTTGATTCTGTTTTTCATAGCAATGGACAATTGGCAGATCCGCCCATTGCCTTGTGCGAGGTACAAGCCTATGTATATGGAGCGAAACTGCATGCTTCCAATCTTGCCAGAATACTGGATCAACCTAAGCAGGCTGAAACCTGGAAAAACGAGGCGAAAGCGCTGAAAGAGAAATTTAATGAAGTGTTTTGGGATAAAGACCTCAATTGTTATGTACTGGCCCTGGATGGACAGAAAAGGCCTTGTAAGGTGAAAACTTCCAATGCGGGACAAGTACTGTTTACGGGCATTGCCGATCGTTCCAAAGCAAAAAAGCTGGTAGAAACCCTGATGGCTCCGGATATGTTCAGCGGATGGGGAATACGTACTCTGTCTACACAGGAATTTCGTTACAATCCAATGTCCTACCACAACGGTTCTATATGGCCTCATGATGTGGCTCTGATTGCCAATGGTATGGCAAAATATGGTTTTGAAGCGGAAGCTCTGCAGCTCATGTCGGGACTCTTTGATGCATCTTTGTATATCAATCTGCAACGTCTTCCCGAATTATTCTGTGGGATGGATCGTAGAGCTGGAGAAGGACCTACTGCGTATCCGGTTGCCTGCTCACCTCAAGCCTGGTCTGTAGGTGCAGTGTATATGTTTTTAAAATCTGTTCTACAGATTAAGATTTCTCCTCTTCGCAAAGAAGTATCCTTTCATAAACCTATTTTACCAGAATACCTGCAATCTATCGAAATTAAAAAGTTACGTATAGGTGACAGCTTTGTTGATCTGGAGATAACCAGACATGGGGCAGACAACATGATAGGCGTCAACTGGAATAATACGAACAAGGAGTGGAGACTGATTATTGTGAAATAATAAGGATTAAGTTAGTTTACATTTTCTGAAAGGACATATGATTCTACTCTTTTGCTAACTATTAGAATGGATAGTGATAGTAAAAGGGTAGAATTGTTTATGGAACATCCTGGTTAGAATCTTAACTGATAGTTTTTTCTGCTTTGGTAGAGTCTTTTCGTAATACCCACTTCACAAGCCAGGGCAAAGTAAGTCCCTGTCCGATAAGTGTAAACAAAACCACTCCTACAGAAATAAAGATAATAGGATTGCGTAATGGAAACGGACTCCCGTCCTGAAGCGTTAAAGGCAATCCAATGGCAATTGCCAGCGAAACAATTCCTCGCATTCCTGACCAGCTAATGATAAGACTGGTACTGAAATCAAGCAATGCTTGTTCAGTAATTCTCCATTTTTTGTAAAGAAAAGCTTTACTCAGGTGTCGTTGCTGCATAAACACTCTCGCCATTCGTAAGAGTAGTGTGATAATAGTAATTACAAACGCATAGCCTATGTAAATCCATATCTGGCTCTTTTCTATACTTTTAATTACATATGGAAATTGTAAGCCAATAAATATAAAGATAAGTCCATTGAGCAAAAAGATAATGATATCCCAGATATTCTTGGACTGTTGTTTTAGGTCTTGAGGAAATACCTTATTACTAAACCGGGATATACCCAACCCTAGAATTACCACTGCAATCACTCCTGAGACATGTAACTCTTCTGCAATAAGGTAGGTAACAAAAGGCATCAGCAACATAAAGCTGATTGTTACCAGCATATTTTGATGTACCCGTTTTAAAATAAACGCTAATAGTTTTCCCATAACAAAACCTACCAGTAATCCACCTGCCATTAAGATAAAGAATTCCAGTGAAGCTTTCCAGAAAACAAAGGTAGCTCCGGTTACAGATGCTACAGCAAAACGATAGGCAACAAGCGCAGAGGCATCATTGACCAGGCTTTCCCCTTCCAGAATGGTGTTGGTCTTGGATGACAGCCCCAAGCCTTTGGTAATACTGATAGCAGCTACGGCATCTGTTGCGGACAGAATAGCACCCAATACAAAGGCCAGAGACCATGTCATGTCCGGAATGAGGTAATAGGCAACAACCGCAATACCTGACGCTGTCAGAAATACCAGTGAAATAGCTAAAGTGCTGATGGTATTCAGATGTGTCTTAAACTCCGAAAAATGGATGTTAAAGGCGGCATCATATAGTAATGGAGGCAGAAACAACAGGAAAATAATCTCAGGGTCTAACTCTATTTCGGGTAGGGTAGGAATGAAGCCAATAGCAATTCCTGCTACAATTAATAAAATAGGATAGGGGAGTTTTATTTTGTCTGCTATGGCAGAAAGCCCAATCATTAATGCCAGAATGAACAGGACTACACTGTAGTTTTCCATATGATACTATCTACATTTAATCTGTTTTGTGATCTTCTACCTGATTGTAAATGTAGGTTGCTTTGTGTGGTAGTATGGTATGGTTTGCAATATATAGGAGATGATGCGGAAAAGTAACTAAATGCTGAAAATCATATTGAGAGATTCTCTCTATTGCCTGAGTTGCAGAGTCGAAAATCAATCACAAGAAATGCAAAGTGATTGCCAGGAAATGCAAAGAGTTTGGTAGCCGTGCTATCTATGTTTGTGCAATACAAACAACAATAGACAATGATATATCTGGAAGGTGTCACCAAAACATTTCATTCTTCGGAACGATCTTATACAGCATTGAAAACTATTTCTCTGACTATTCAGTCAGGAGAGTATCTGGCTATTGTAGGTAAATCGGGTAGTGGGAAGTCAACTTTGCTCAATATGATTGCAGGGATAGATCATCAGAATCAATGATACGCAAATCAATGAGCTGGACGAAGATCAACTGGCACGATGGCGTGGAAAGAATATAGGAATCGTGTTTCAATTCTTTCAGTTGATTCCTACTCTTACCATTTGTGAAAATCTGCTGCTTGCTATGGAGTTTGTCAATGTAATTCCCCGATCTCAGCGGGAAACAAGGGCTATTACACTTTTAACACAGGTTGGGATTGCAGATCAGGCAGATAAAATGCCTGCTTCTTTATCCGGAGGACAACAGCAGCGTGCAGCCATTGCCCGGGCATTGGCGAACGATCCACCTGTGATTCTTGCAGACGAACCTACGGGAAACCTTGATAGCAAAACAGCGGCCTCTGTTCATCAGATTTTTCAGGAGTTAGCTCAAAATGGCAAAACGGTAATCGTTGTAACACACGAAAAAGATACATCCTTGAAGTATCAGCGTACAATCTGGTTAGCAGATGGAGAAATTGTCACACCTACTGTCAACGAAATTATAGCATGAATATACAACTAATAAAAGCAGTCCGTGATTTGACTTATAGTCCAAAACGCTCATTGACTGTTGTATTTGCGTTGCTACTAGGTATATGGGGTGTCGGAACGGTAGGCATAGCCTATGTTATTTTGACGCATGATTTGCAGGAAAACTACCTGCGGACACTACCTGCACATGCTGTATTTACCTCTTCGGATTTTGATAAACAGGATACACGCCGTTTACTTAGTTTACCAGAAATAGAAAGTGCTGAATTTCGTGATTTTTCCCTACACCGTATTGAAGTTCGGTCTAATGTATGGATACCATTATGGTTGTACAGTGTAGATGATTTTTCAGATATAAAACTTGCCAGAATTTTTCATCAGGAAGGAGCTGCAACTCCTGAAAAGGGATCCGTTTTGATAGAAAGGGATGGTAAAAATGTGTCTGTAATTCGAAATGGATCAATAGTGAATGTACGAATCGGTAGTTCAGTGAAGACAGTCAAGGTTAGTGGGATATGTTTTGATCCAGGACAGGCACCGGCTACTCAAGATGCTTTCATTTATGCTTATACTGATCCCCAAACGTATCAGCAGATAACAGGTTTACTTACACATCGGCGAATCATTGTGCGTTTCAGAAATGTGCATTCTGCAGAAGAGGTTGAACAGAAAGTACATTTGCTAACAGATGTATTACAAAGATCAGGTGTAACAGTTCAATCTATTGACATTCCCAGATTCAATGAACATCCACATCAATGGCAGTTAAACACATTGTTGTTTCTTATTGGAGCCATCGGATTATTAGCGTTTCTGATGGGAGCAGTGTTGGTATCACAGTTGGTCCGTTCTATGTTGGTCAGCCACGTCCGACAAATCGGAATTTTGAAAGCTATAGGCGCTTCACGTTTTCATATTTTTCGAATGTATATCTTTGTCCTTTTGGTGATAGGTGCTATGGCTGGTGGGATTGCCATTCCTTTGGCTTCTGTATCAAGCCAGGCATTTGCAGGATTTGTAGCTGGCAAGCTTAATTTTGATATTCTGACAAAGACAGTTCCTATACAGGTGTACTTGTATCTACTACTGCTTAGCTTATCTCTACCTGTTCTTCTTTCGTTAGGAGTGATTGTTCGGGGTACAAAGATAGCAATTCGAATAGCATTAAGTGATTATGGCATTGTTCAACAATCAAAATGGAATAGCTACGCTATAGTAAGACGGTTAAAATTATCCGAAGCATGGATAATGGCTATACGCAATGCACAACGAAGTAAGCGGAGATTAGTGGTAACTGTATTGACAATGGCACTGGGTGTTGCAATTTTTTGTACAGGGTTTAATGTCCGACAATCATTATGGAATCTGCTGGAAGGGCAAAAAGATGAATTACGGTATGATGTACAGGTTGTGCTGGATAAGCCAGTTTCCCGTCAGAAAGCTTTACAGCCATTTCAAAAACTCACTAATGTAAAAACCATTGAGATGTGGGTAGGAGGCAGAGGAGAGATTCAATCAAAAGTAATTGCGACAACTAAAGGTATTGGTATCGTAGCGTTGCCTGCCAAAACACAGCGATTACATATGAAAATACTTCAGGGAAGATGGCTGCAGGTAAGCAAAAAAGTAGAAGTAGTAATTAATCAGCAGGCATGGGCGTTATACAACCATCCTGAAATAGGCTCTTCTTTTGATGTAACTATTGGAAACAAGATCTGTCATGTGACTCTGGTTGGTATCGCCGAACAATTTGAGAAACCTAAAATTTATCTGGACATTGCACACTATGATAATTTGGTAAATCCTTCCCATCTGATTAATACATTGGTATTTGTGGCAAAAGAAAACAGATACGATCAGGTAATGGCCCTAAAAAGAGAAATTGAAAGTGCTATCAGTTCTTCTGATCTCAATGTAGTGTATGTAATGTCTCAGGCTGAACGGGTAAGAATCATTTATGCTCATTTAAATATTATTCTTACGAACATTCTTATACTCTCCTTTCTAGTATTGGTAGTAAGTGCTGTAGGCATGGCCTCTGCTACTGGTATCAATATCTGGGAACGTACCCGTGAAATTGGAGTTATGAGAGCTATCGGAGCGACCTCTGCACAGATTTATAGTTTGTTTGTCAGAGAAGGATTTTTGATTAGTATCATGAGTGTTTTATTGGGGTTGATTATAGCTTATCCATTGAGTCAACTGGCAGCTTTATTTTTTGGAAATCTGATGCTGGGACAAAACTCTATTCTTGCCTATGCCTTTAGCATTCCCGGATTTTTAATCACACTTGTGGTAACACTGCTATTTGGATGGCTGGCAAGCCGTATTCCTGCTCGTTCTGCAATTGCGATTTCGACCCGGCAAGCTCTTGTCTATGAATAACGCAGAACTGTTTGGATATAACTAGCTTGTATAGCTTCAGTTGGCTCCTTCTTGGGTAAAGGACTTCTATATATTGAAGCATTTCCTGGTGTCTGATATAGTAAATTTTCCTACATTGAAGATAGCAGGAGTATACTGCCTGCATCATAGCCAATACGTTATGTTACCAAAAGATATTTCCAAAGAACACAAACAGCGGTTAGAGACTGTAATCAATTACATTCTTAAGAATCTGAACAATGATATATCATTGGAGGTATTGGCTGAGAAAGCAAACTATTCTCCCTTTCACCTGCAGAAGTTATTTAAACAGGCAATGGGTGAATCACCCAAGCAGTATATAATCCGTATGCGTCTCGAAACTGCGGCACATTACCTGATTGTGTATGGACAGAAATCTATTACAGAAGTTGCCTATGAATGTGGATTTTCTTCACCTGCTGTTTTTGCCAGAGCTTTTAAGAGCTATTTCGGCATCTCTGCTGAAAAAATGCGACAAGTACAACACCAGCAACAGGTAATTATCCGTAAGGAATCTTTCCATCTAAAAGGACTGATAGATTCAAAAAAAATAGTGTATGCAGAAGGTGGCAGCAAAAAGACATTGAAAGTAGAAATCAAAAAGATTGCAGAGATGAGAGGCATTTTTATCAATGCACCATTACAGGATGAAACCTTAATTCAGCAATCGTTTAAAGACATTTTATGCTTTGCCGATGCACATGATATGCTCACTTCTGATACCCGAATGCTGGGGCTGATTTATCCTCATCAGGATAGATATGGCACCTGTATCAGTATTTCAAAAGAACAGGCTATACCAAAAAATACAGAGACAATAACTATCTCCGGAGGGAAATATGCTGTTTTTAAAGTCAGAGGAGGGGTGCGGGACACCTTTCGCGCTTTACAGATTTTTCATGATCAATGGTTACCTGATAGTGGATATAAAATTGCTGAATTATTTGGATTTGAGGTGTTTATGTCTAATCCTGCCCTAGTGGTATATTCCAGGCTAGTAAAAGAAGTCTACATTCCTCTTGAGCCTGTGTAAAAGGTATTTGGAATATCCTGAATGCAAACATGAATCATCCCAAATTTTGAGGAAAAGGATTTAACTGAAATATATAGCCATACAAAGATGTTACAAAGAGAGCAGATAGCACTTAAATCACGAAAGGTGGTGTAGGTGCGTTAGCAATCTTTTTCCCGCGAGGTTGGCCTTTGGCCTTGTGGGCTGAAGGATCGGGAAAAAGTGCCCTTTCTTTGGTTACTTTCTTTGGGCAAGCAAAGAAAGTGACATGGTAGGAAGAGTGAAGAAAGAGATAATAAACTAATGTAACAAAGAGGATGCACAAACAGAATAATGAAAGTGACAATAAGCAAACTCTTGTAGGGAAATCAGTAAAAAATCAACCAGCACCTATACTCTTTTTAAAAGAATAGACGCTGGTTTTATAAAACAAAGTCCCCAAAAAAGTCTGAATGCTTATTTCGCTTGATAAATCCGCGCTGCCCAGCCACCACCACCTGCCATGTGTATCTTGAGTTTATCTTTTGAAGATACTTTAATCACTTCCCGTTTATAGTCTATACCATTTCGGTCTGCATTAACTCCATCCTTAAAGATTTCAGCCTCAAAGTTTCCTGCTCCCAGAAACGAAAGATCCAGTAAGATATCACGAGGTGTCCAGTTGGTCATTGTGCCTACATACCAGGTATCTTTCTTTTTGCGGGCAATGGCACAATACTCAGATACTTTCCCATCCAAAGCTACCGTCTGGTCAAAGGTGGTAGGTATTGAAGTAATAAATCGTGTACTTTCCTCTTCCCGCATATAGTTGGTTGGATTATCACAAAGCATTTCAAATGGAGATTCAAAGATTACATACATCGCCAGTTGGTGACAGCGTGTTCCCTGACTCATCGGACTGGAATTAATCGCCCTGAAACTGCCTTTGTTAGCATTGATCATTGCGCCGGGAGTGTAGTCCATTGGTCCTGCTATCATACGGATAAATGGAATAGTGCAGTCATACAGAGGAAAATCCGTGTTGGACCATTTCACATTTTCCAAGCCCCGTACTCCTTCAAAATTCAGTACATTGGGATAGGTACGTTGCAATCCAGTAGGTTTATAGGCACCATGATAGTCTAACATAATTTTGTGTTCTGCTGCTTTCTGAGCAAAACGATAAAAAAAGTTTACCATCTTCTGATCATCCCGATCCATGAAGTCGATTTTAAATCCTTTGATTCCTATTTTGGAATAGGTACTTAGTGCCAGATCCATTTTCTGATCCAAAGGCAGCCAGCCTCCCCATAACCATACACCTACATTTTTGCTTTTGCCGTAATCCACAATCTCCTGAAGATTGATTTCAGGAACAATTTTCATAATATCCTGACTATCTGCCCAGCCCTCATCCAACAGAATATTTTCGATTTTATGCCTGGCTGCAAAGTCTATGTAATACTTATAGGTAGCTGTGTTGATGCCTGCCTGAAAATTAACATTGGTAACGTTCCAGTCATTCCACCAGTCCCAGGCCACTTTGCCTGGTTTAATCCATGAGGGATCTTTTATACGGGATGGAGATGCCAGTTTATAGACCATGTCATTGTTCAGTAATTCTGTATCTGTGGCGCTGATAATCACTGTACGCCAGGGAAAGCTACGGGAACCAGCAGTTTTGGCAATGTAGTTAGCCCGTTTCATAACATAGGCCTGGAGGTTGTTATGTCCGGCTTTCTTTTCTTCCAGAGGATAAGGAGCAAACTTCCCTTGCAGAGCATATCCTTGCTGACTTGTTTGCAGAAACATACCCGGATATTCTTCCAAATCTGCTTCTGTAATAACAGCCTTCTTATTATTGGGCAGTTCAATCAGAATAGGGGCAAAAGACAGTGTGTCTTTTTTTACTTTTGAAAGAGCAATGTGCTGGTAATTATTTTCAAAAGAAGTTTCAAAAACATCGTTGTTGTGGGCATCATTTACATACGGAATGTATACCTGATAATCCTCTCTGAAATGAAACCCCGCTTCTTCGTTTTCAATAGTCAGCGAATCCTTCCGTGTGGTAAAAAAGCGATAGGCAACTCCATCGTTATACGCTCTGAAAATGATTCCAAAGCCTCCCTTACAGTTTAGGACCAGCTGATTATACTGATCTGGAACTATATCTTTTTTGTAGTTAAGTGCATTAATCTGCTGATTGATTTTGGTTGTTTTAGAGGATGTGATTTTTGCTGCATCTCCCAAAACCTCTCCACCTGCCAGCTTTAATGATAGAGGAGATGGTTCAATAATTGACTCGGAACCATGCTTTACGCTCCATTGCATTTTTTTTCCTGCCTCAACCGTAAGCTGAATGGTGCTATTGGGGGATAAAAGCTGAAAGGTTTTATTCTTTTGCGCGTACAAAGTAAAAGGGTAACAAAGTCCCAGGCCAAATAGCGAAAGCAGAGCCAGGTTTGTTTTTTTCATAAAAAAGAAAGTGTAAACGGTTTATAAAAAAGGATAGTATTGATAATCCCATACAATGGAATCCGTTTCCAGATACACAGTGTGATGTAGTAAATAAATTATAAAAAATCATCCCAGCTATACCTGGAGCAGACTGGGGATAAATCTATGAAATATTTTGAGAAGGCTTGGTTTAGGGAATAGATAGTGTTAAAAAAGTATTAGATAGTATTAAAAAATAAGAATAAAATCATTCAGTGAAGGCAATAGGTTACTTGCAGATTGGCAGTAGAGTGCAAATCTGTTTTGGAATAACTGAATAAATTTTTTAGGTCTTATCAGAGACACAAGTCTGATACTGACTCACTCTTGCTCCCTCGAACAAACGGTGCAGCAACAGAGTAGACTTCTCGCTTACTAAGAATACAAGGAGAATATATACGTGGAGAAACAGACACATATGAAGTTAGTTGTCTTTCACCACGTGAATACACAGTTATTGCAGAGTGTGTTACTTCAACAGATGGCTGAGTCTTGGGACTGATAGAAGAGTCTCCATCTCTAGTGGATCTGGTAGAATGAGAATGATTTGAGGCTATTTGTTTCTGGGTTTTGACAAAATGGAGAGCCTTGAACATTTCAAAGTCCATAAACTCGTATTGTTCAGTCTGTTCAAGTTGTTTCCATATAGCATAGGCAGCCTTTGCGCGAATACGTATCTGATCACGTTTCAGTTCTTTGAGAATATATTTAGTTGCATTGTCCTTATCTTTTTTCTTGTCCAATACCGCAAGACGAAGATCATTACGTTTGTGTTGAATAGTAATGTCCTTCCATACCGACTCAGCTTTCTTCAACTGCTTGTTTCGTTCTTTGGAGACAGGTTGAGCTTCCTGTTCAGCTTTCTGCAGAGTTGCCTGGGCCAGTAAGTTTGTTAAATGAATGTGGTTGGCAAGAGATTGTTTTTCATCTTGTGCAATTTTCCTGATGCGTTTGAGCATATGATGAAGCTGCTCATTGAGACGTGCTTCTTCTACCATTAGACGGTAGTATTCTGATCTGTATTTACGTATTGCAGAGGTTGTTGTGTGTCTTGCCATTAAAGAGTGAATATTGGTTGAGAATCTGTTCTTTTTTCTTTAAAGATACTGAAAATAGTTATGCGAAATACTGTATTTTCTAAAGTATTAAGTGTGATATTTTGTTGCTTTACTAAGTGTTTAGTAGTATAATAGTATATATTTTATGTTTAAGTTGTTGCTTTAGTAGGTTTTGTTTTTTGATTCTTTGCTAAGGTTTTCATTTGCCGTTTCGACCAATTCGTTCGTAAAACTGATGGCGATATGTTTCTGAAAGTGGAAGTAGTGCCTTAGAAATCCGGATACGATCCCGTTCAACTGATTCAATTTTATTTAGTGCCACTAAATACGATTTATGAATTCTGCAAAACTGTTGCTGAGGTAGTCGTTGTTCTAATTCCCCAAAGGTCTCCAGTGTCATAATTGTTTCCTGATCTAAATGAATACGTCTGTAATCACGCATACCTTCTATGTACTTGATTTCTTCAAAAGCAACCTTCTGAAGACGGTATTCTGTTTTTACAAATAAAAATGGATTGAGGATTTCTGCCTGTTTTGGGGGAGGAACACGTGATATAGCCTGGAGAAAGCGATCAAAAGTATAGGGTTTCAACAGATAGTCTACAACCTGTAGATCAAAAGCTTTAAGAGCATACTGATCATAAGCAGTTGTCAGAATTACTGCGGGTCGTTTGGGTAAAGCTTCCAGGAGTTGAATGCCCGAAAATCCATCCATTTCTACATCCAGAAACACCAGATCAATAGATTCTTGTTGCAATAGTAGAATGGCTTCCATACTATTGTCTACTGCATGGCAAAGGCGAAGAAATGGAATTCGTTGAATATATTCCTTTAATCGTAGCATAGCCAGAGGTTCATCTTCAATGAGCAGACAGTTCATAAGCTTTTATGGGTAAATCCAAATAAACATAGTAGTGATGGTCAATTACATGAGTTACTAAATTGAATTTTTCCTGGTATAGTAATAGAAGTCGCTGACGAATCAGTTCGTGTCCAAGACCGCTGTAATTGCGTGATACCGGATCATTCAGATCAATAACATTGATACATCTAAAGTGAATATGTGTTTGAGTAATGCTAATATGGATAGAAATGGCTTCAGATACCCTTTTATTGGATGCATATTTGAATGCATTTTCAATAAAAGGTATGAAAAGCATCGGCGGTATCTGGATTTTGTTGGGTTGTCCATCAATCTCAAAAGCTACATATTTTTCATTTGTAGTACGGAGTTTTTGTAGTTCAATGTATTTTTGAATGTACTCTAGTTCCTGAGTTAGAAGAATTTGGTCTGCCTGGGTATCATATAGAACAAAACGTAGCATATCTGATAGTTTGGTAAGGTACAAAGATGCCCTTACTGCATCCTGTCCGATCAGGATATCAATGTTATTGAGGGTATTGAACAAAAAGTGTGGGTTGAGCTGTGCTTTTAAGAGGGCAAACTCTGTACGTAGGGTTTTATGAGCAGTTACTTCCTTCAGATGAATTTCTCCATACCAGGTGACAAAACCTCTCATCACAGTGCTGATGATACCATTTATCAATGCAAGGAATGTAAAGCCAATAATAAGAACAGGCCATGACTCTGGTGGAAAGGTAATAAACCATATTTCATGTAGGAATATATAGATAAGAACATTTATCGCCAGTGAAACTACAATGGTTAGAACAAGTGAAATTCCAATGGATACGCCTATTCCCAATCCTATGAATTGCTTAATTTGCCGGTTAGCCAGGTAGTGAGGAACTAACCAGTTGTAAAATGTATAAAAACTGGCAAGTCCATTCAGAAAGGCGAGTAACAGAATTGCTATCCAATCATCCCAATGTTCAAATGCAGACTGGTTAGTTGTCTCTGAAAGTATAAACAGAAAACTGAACAAGAAAATATATAAAAGCCAGTAACCCAGGTGAAGCAGAATAATAGCTGATTTTTTCATCGGTTTGCTGTGAAGAAATAATGGGCAATGGTTTCCACTTCTGGTAAGTTAATAGTAACTCCACTCATATTTGCCAGAATGGCTACAACCAGATTATGTTCCGGATAAATCAGCAGAAATGCTCTGCCTCCATCAATTAAACCACCATGGTGAATAATTCTGCGATTTTGAGCATCTGTCCCAATACGCCATCCCATTCCATAGTGTGTATTGGTTCCATCCAGAAGTAATTGTGGAGAGATGAGTAAATCTAGTGTTTTTTGGGAAAGAAGCGTAGGATGCAAAAACTCTCTGCCTAACCTGACCAGATCTGTGGAGGTAGACAACATTCCTCCTCCTGCCCACTTGTAACTATTGTCGACCTGAGTGGCATTGACCCGTTTTCCATGAGTATGTTCATAAAAACGTACCCTATTTGCCACAATGCTGTCACTGTAATCAGCACAGGTCTCTGCCATATTCAGTGGATCAAAGACGGCTTGTTTCATAAATGTGAGATAATCCAGATGACTAGCCCCCTCAATGACGGCACTGAGTAATGAATACCCATAGGTAGAATACTGATAGGCTGTACCAGGTTTAAACAAAAGACTGTCCTTATTAAAGATAGATAGACTTTCCAGTACTGTTGCATAACGTTGAAGGCAGGATAATGGATCACTAGCCCGATAATGACGAATACCCGATGTGTGAGTAGCCAGTTGCCGGGCTGTAAATGGATAGGCTTTGACAGGAAATGAAGGGACATAGTTCTGGATTGCGATATCCAGATCAAGTTTCTTTTCTTCGATCAGCTTGCCTATAGCAAACGAAGTGAGTGATTTAGAAACAGAACCCAACCGAAATCTGGAGTGGATAGTTACAGGTTGGTGTGTCTCCAGATCTGCTAAACCAAATCCCTCCGCCCACAAAATGTTATCTGCATTCCCTACACACACAGATATACCTGGAATATCTTGTGCATGTTGCAGTGAATCAACATATTGTCTGGCATATCGGGTTGCCTTAGTCCAGGCCTTGTTTTGGATAGATTCTTTTTTGAGTGTCTGTCCGGATGCAGGATAAAATAAAAGCAAATAAAGACAACAGAGTATATTTTTCATGGTAGTTAGTGGAGTATGTTGTTAGACTAAAATTAGTCTGATAACATACTCCACTAAAAAGGAATCGGCAAGTCGGGGTAATCTTTCTGCCAATTATTTATTTGTGTCTGTATCTTCTTTGCGGTCAGATGGATTCTGAGGACTTTTTTCCGATTCTTCTTTGACTATCTTGATCTCTAATTCTTTTTCGGATGCAGGTTTGGAAAGATAGTTGCGGGTATACATTTGTACAGACAAAACAAAGAAGGAGAGTAGTAAGGGGCCAATCACCAATCCGGTTAGGCCAAAAATCGGAAGGCCAACAATAATGCCCAGAAACGTAATGAGTGGATGAGTGTCACCTATTTTCTTGTTCAGGACCATCCGTAGTACATTATCAATATTGGCTACCAGAATGAATCCCCATAACAATAATCCGATACCGTGACCTGTTTCACCACTGGCAAGAGCAAATAGACTGCCTGGTATAAAAATAAGTGCAGACCCTATTACTGGAATAAAAGAGGCAAATACAGCAATAGTTCCATAAAAGAAAGGCTGGGGAATGCCAAATAGCCAGAAGCCAAGGCCTACCAAAGCTCCCTGGATCACAGCAATAATGCCGGAGCCAATCACATTGCTGTAAGTGATATTTCGTAATTCATCCGCATACTGATAAGAGTTTCTCGGGCTGAAGGGCAAATACTGCATAAGCCAGGTTTCCATGGCTTTGTAATGAGCAAACATAAAGTAGAGGATCAGATACATAACACTAATCGTAGCTATACTATTGGCTAGACCATTGAGGGTTGTGCCGAAAATATTCACAGCTACCTGGCCTATACGGCTCAGTTGATCCTGTAATAGCTGGGGATCTACATACTTTTGATAAAGTGGATAATGCTGGATTTTGGCTATAATACCTGTAACCACTGTCGGATCTTTCACAAGCTGCACAACCTGATTAGCAACCTGATATACTACAATCCCAACAGGTAGAATAATAAGCAGGAAAGAGACAATCAGAATTATGGTAGTGCTTAAGGCTGGTTTCCATTTGCGCTGCTCTACCAGTTTCTGATGCCAGGAACGAAACAATGTGTAAATGATTAATGCTCCAAAAAAGGAAGTAATAAAACCACGTAGGGCATAGGCAAGAAAACAAAACAATAGGATAATTAGAACCAGCATGGCTCCTTTGCGTTGCTTTCGGGTATAGGGACTCGACATAAATAAAGGTTGAAATGAAAAAAATACTTTAGAGGCTTGTTGGTCAAATATGCAATAAATACAGAAATTTATCGGAACAGGCTGAGATATTTAATGGATTTATATTGATAATGACAGGTTATAAATTTTGAAAACGGTGTAAACTGGCAGGCAGGATTATATTTTTAATACAGGCTATGGTTTTAATAAAAGTGGTATGCATACTATATTTTCCTTGTGTAGAATAGGCACAGAATAAGTAAAAAAATGATACCTGTGAACTGTTGAATGCCTAACTAAGTTGTATACTGACATTGAGAAAATTCTTACCATAACTTTTTTGATTTGTACACACTATCTTTTTGATGTATGAACTTACAACAGGCTAAAGTATTGATTACAGGTGGTAGTTCAGGTATTGGACTGGAAACTGCCAAACAATTGGTATCACTAGGGGCTCAGGTAGCTATTTGTGGACGGAATGATACCCGTTTACATGAAGCTGCCAAAGAATCCGGCGCATTCCCCATTCAAGGCGACGTTAGCAAGGAAGAGGATGTAAAACGGATTGTTGAAACAGTGATACGTGAATTTGGCGACTACAATGTTTTGATTAACAATGCTGCTTATGGTTATTTTTCGAAGCTGGCAGACTTATCTACAGAAAAATTTCAGGAGTTGCTTGCTACCAATGTAGTAGGAGCGATGATCGCTGGCCGGGAAAGTGTTAAACACTTTGTCTCAAAAAATTATGGTAATATCGTCAATATCTCATCCACAGCCGGGTTAAATGGATTTGCAGGTGGAACAGCTTATGTTGCAACCAAGTTTGCACTAAAAGGGATGACAGAGTGCTGGAGACAGGAATTTCGGAAGAACAATATTCGGGTTATGCTGGTAAACCCCAGTGAGGTACAAACTAACTTTGTTAGTAACTCAGGCATGGAAGTACGTCCTCATAGTCCGTCCAAGTTGGAGGCGATTGAGATTGCGCATACCATTGTAAGCATGCTGCAGATGAATGACAGAGGGTTTGTAACAGAGGCTACGGTTTGGGCTACTAATCCTCAATCATAATACTTGAATAGCAAATATTTATTGACCACTGCCAACCTTCTTTCTGTTGCCAGACCAGAAAACATAGACATTCAGAATGGCAGTAAGCACAAGCAGGTAGGGAATCCATTGATTACCTTGCTGATACAGGTCTGCCGCAATGACAATCATCATCAATGCTCCCAGTGCCTGTAACAATAGAATGCTGATGCGGGAAAGGTGTCTCAGTGTCAGGTAAGCTATACTATAAGGGATGGTCACAAACAGGTAGGCTCCTCCAAGAAATGTAGCTCCCTGCCATATGTGGCCCAGGCCGGTAACAAAAGGTAACAAGATGTACATCAGAAAGAAAAAACGGGTCTGTCGGGATGATAAAAGCATTACGAAAGTGAAGAGTTACAAGTGGTTATTGGTTACAAGTCCATACGGATATACTCCGCTGTATAGTTTTCCAGTGTTAGAGGTGGTCTGAACTAACTTTAAAGAAGCGAAAAGAGCAGATTTTGTAGCGAGTCGAAACTATTTTGAGGGGCATAGCCAGCGGCTATAGGCCGAAAAATAGATGAAGACGCAGCACAAAAGATGCCTTTGTAGCCTTTATAAATTAGTTTAGACCACCTCTGAATAAGTACTCTCTTTCGATCCAAAAAATGAAAGAAAAGATTTTTAAAGCTATTAAGTTACGGGTTTTCAACTAATTTCCCGGAAATTTTCCGAAAAAATAATGCCCGCTATTGAATACCGGCTAACAGTCACTAATTTTGCACCCCAATTCACGTTTTGCTTTCTGAATTATTCAATGGTACAGATACACCATATGTAGAACGTAAAGCACAGTACATTGATTATTAAATACTATCATGGAAATAGCAAAGACCTACGATCCTAAGAATGTTGAAGACAAGTGGTACCAGTATTGGTTAGAGCATAAATTTTTTGCTGCCAAACCTAATCCTGAAAAAGAGCCCTACTGTATTGTGATTCCTCCCCCTAATGTGACAGGGAAATTACATATGGGACATATGTTGAATAACACCATTCAGGATATTTTGGTGCGTAGAGCACGTATGCAGGGAAAAGAAGCTTGCTGGGTGCCAGGTACAGATCATGCCTCTATTGCTACAGAAGCCAAAGTAGTAGGAATGTTACGTGAAAAGGGGATTGACAAAAAAAGTATTACCCGTGATGAGTTTCTGAAATATGCCTGGGAATGGAAAGAGACATATGGAGGAATCATTCTGGAACAGTTGAAGAAACTAGGTGCCTCCTGCGACTGGGATCGGACTCGCTTCACAATGGAACCTTCTTTGTCAGAGGCGGTTATTGATGTTTTTGTAGACCTGTACAATAAAGGAAAGATTTATCGTGCCTATCGCATGGTAAACTGGGACCCTAAAGGAAAGACTGCTCTTTCAGATGAGGAAGTTATTCACAAGGAAAGTCAGTCAAAGCTGTATTACATAAAATATCCGATTGCTGGTTCTGCATCAGACTTTGTTACCATTGCAACCACTCGTCCGGAAACGATTCTGGCTGATACTGCCATTTGTGTAAATCCGAACGATGAACGGTATGTTCATTTACATGGTAAGAAGGTGATTGTACCATTTGTTAATCGGGAGATTCCGGTAATAGCGGACGAATATGTGACAATGGATTTTGGTACAGGTGCCTTAAAGGTAACTCCAGCCCATGACCTGAATGACTACGAACTGGGTAAGAAATATGATTTGCCAGTGATTGACATTCTGAATGATGATGGAACATTGAATGAAAGATCTGGCATTGCAGAATATGTAGGCAAGGACCGTTTTACGATTCGTAAGCAGATTGCCAAAGACTTGGAAGCGGCTGGTTATCTGGAAAAAATAGAGGAATATAAGAGTAATGTAGGATATTCGGAGCGCAATCCTGATACGGTGGTAGAGCCCAAAGTATCCTTGCAGTGGTGGCTGAAGATGGATGAACTGGCAAAACCTGCGCTGGAAAACGTGTTGAATGATACCATTCAATTTCATCCTGCCCGTTTTAAAAATACCTATCGCAACTGGATGGAGAACATTCAGGATTGGTGTATTTCGCGTCAGCTATGGTGGGGGCAGCGCATTCCGGCCTGGTATGATAAACAGGGTAACTTTGTAGTAGCCAAAAATAATGAAGAAGCACTTAATCTATACAAGACTCAATATCCTGGTTTAGCTGTAGAAGAACTATCTCAGGATGAGGATGTACTGGATACATGGTTTTCATCGTGGTTATGGCCAATCTCTGTGTTTGATGGATTAAAAGATCCCAATAACGAAGATATTCAGTATTTCTATCCAACCAATGATCTGGTAACAGGTCCGGATATTATTTTCTTCTGGGTAGCCCGGATGATTGTTTCCGGTTATGAATACCGTCATGAGGCGCCATTTAAAAATGTATACTTTACAGGGATTATTCGTGATCAGTATGGTCGCAAGATGGCGAAACAGTTAGGTAACTCTCCTGACCCAATTGCTTTAATGGAGCGTTATGGGGCAGATGGAGTGCGTACGGGTTTGTTGTTTAGTTCACCTGCTGGTAATGACCTGATCTTTGATACTCCAGTACCAAAGTCCAACGATCCGGAAGTGATCGCTGCGTTTTTGGCAGATAAGAGTAATGATGTCTTAGCATCTAAACTTTGTGATCAGGGTAGTAGATTCAATAATAAAATCTGGAATGCTTTTCGATTGGTAAAAGGGTGGGAGCTAGATAATAATGTTGACAGTTCTCTGCAGGCTACTGCTGAAGATTTGATTGCTATTCAATGGTTCAAAGCCCGGTTTAATCAGAAGTTAGCTGAAATTGAGGGTTATTTTGCTGACTATCGTATTTCCGATGCATTGCTAACTGTATACAATCTGGCTTGGGATGATTTCTGTTCATGGTATCTGGAAATGATAAAGCCTGAATTTGGTCAAAAGATCAGTAGTGTTGTATACAAAGAAACAGCTGAACTGTTTGATCAGGTTCTTCGTGTTATGCATCCATTTATGCCTTTTGTTACAGAAGAAATCTGGCAGACACTTTCAGAGAGAAAAGATGGTGATAGCATTTGTATTGCTGCCTATCCAAAACTAGAAAATGCAAATAATGATATTGTCGAAGACGGTGCAATTGCTCAGGAGATAATTTCTCAGATCCGAAATACTAGAAATAATAGAGGTATGTCTCCTAAGACATCACTTCCACTAGTTGTGCGTACACAAAATCAAGGAGCATATACACGTTTTGGAAAGCTAATTCAGAAACTAGCCAATGTGTCTGAACTAACGTTTACAAATACTAAAATTGATGGTGCATTAAGCTTTATTGTAAAGACAGATGAATGTTTCATTCCTTTAGAAGAGGAGCTAGATGTTGAGGTAGAGATTGAGAAAGCACAGAAAGATCTGGAATATAATCAAGGTTTCAGAGAAACAACACTGAAAAAGCTTGGTAATGAGCGTTTTGTTGCTAATGCCAAGCCGGAGATTGTTGAAACCGAACGCAAAAAGCTGGCTGATGCGGAAGCGAAAATCAAAGCATTAGAAGAGAGACTGGAAAGCTTGCGTAAGATGAAGTAAGCCTAATAACTATACTAATAAGGAAGCCCTGTATCATACAGGGCTTTTTTGTTTTCTATATCTAATCATTACACATGATAAGGGATGTTATTGGGCTTGATAAAGTTAAAACCATGCTGTAACTTTACTGTAAACCAATTTATACCTATGTATTCATCTGCAGCTATAGCAAATTATTTTTTAGCGAAAGGAAAAGCCGACAATAAACCCCTTTCTCCCATGAAGCTGCAAAAACTCATGTACTTTGCCTATGGCTGGTATCTGGCCACCACCAATCAGCGACTTTTTAATGAAATGATTGAAGCCTGGCGGTATGGGCCGGTTATTCCTTCGGTATATGAGGCATTCCGACACTTTGGCAACAATACCATCACAGAGCCCATGCCTAATTTCAATACCCCTGTAGTTAAATCAGGCATAGATGACGAAACTGCCCGACAGATTCTGGATGTGGTTTGGTATGTCTACTCTGATCTGTCTGCTATTGCTCTTTCTAATCTGACACATGAGAAAGGCACTCCCTGGTATAAGATCTATGAGCAATATGGCAGTGTAAAAAATATTCCCAGCAACAAAGACATCAACGAAGAGTACATCAAAGAATATTTCGTTCAAAAACTGAATTCGCTTGGAAACAAAGAAGCCCATTGATCTGCTGGCCTTACAGGACAAACTCAAACAGGAAGAGCAATCCAAGTCTTTGGCTGATGCCAATTCCCTCTCAGAAGAAGAAATAGCTTCCTACGAAAAAGCACAAAGAGAAGTAAATATCGAACGACTGCGTATTGAGAATGAAGATTTACGGCTGAAATTGAATATTCAGCGTGAGATTCATATTCTGGAGCAGCAGCGGCTTATTCTGGAGAATAATACCCGTAACCTGGCTAACGAAGATCAGAAGCAGGATACACAGGAGCGGAAAAAATATGCTCAACGTATTTTCTGGATGTTATGTAGCTGGCTCGTTATTGTATTAGCTGCCATTGTAACCAGTGGCTCAAAAGCCTGGGATTTCCATCTCAGTGATGCTATTGTATTAGCCTTGATTGGTTCTATGACCGCTAATGTAGCTGGTTTCTTCTTTGCTGTGGTAAAATATTTGTTTCCTGAAAAAGGAAGTAATAAATAGTCTTTTATTCTGATACCATTCATACTAAAATCATGGTTTGTGTCTGCCTTGGTAGTATCTTTCACTATTTGTAAAACCACATCGATCATAACCAACTAAAAACTCAAATGAAAAAAACTACTTTTGCAGTGCCACTTTTACTCCTGATGGCATGTAACTCTATGAAAGAAAAAGAAACTGAAACATCTGCACCCCATTTCCCTGATGTAAAACCTCCCATTGCAGAGGTGAAGGCTTTTGAAGTCAAAGCTAAACATGGCGCATCCCGTACAGACAACTATTACTGGTTAAATAAACGGGAAGATCCCAATGTGATCAAATACCTGGAAGCCGAAAATGCCTATACAGACACCATGATGGCTGATACCAAAGTTTTACAGGATAAACTTTTTGAAGAGATCAAAGGCCGTATCAAAGAAGATGATGAGTCTGTACCTTACAAGGATGGAAACTATTACTATTATACACGCTTTGAGAAGGGTGGCGAATATCCTATTTATTGCAGAAAGAAAGGATCTCTGTCTGCACCTGAAGAGGTGATCATCAATGCCAACGAAAGAGGTCATGGACATAACTATTATAGTTTGGGTGGGTTGGAAGTGTCTGATAATGAGGAGTTAATCGCTTTTGGAGAAGATACAGTAAGTCGTCGGAATTATATATTGAGAGTAAAGAACCTGAAGACGGGTGAGATTTATCCCGATGCTATTCCCAATACAGAAGGAGGTAGCTATGCGTGGGCGGCTGATAACAAAACGTTGTTTTATATCATTCGTCATCAGCAGACATTGCTTGGGTATCAGGTATGGCGACATGTATTAGGAACTGACCCTAAAACGGATGTAAAGGTATATGAAGAGAAAGACGATCAGTTTTATATGGGACTGTATCGTATGAAATCCAAGAAGTATATTGCCATTGCCTGTGACCACAATGGTGTGTCTACGGAATACCGTTTGCTGGATGCCAGTAAGCCTACAGGCGAGTTTACCGTATTTTTGACTCGCGAACATGGCCATGAATACAACATTGAACATTATAAGGACAAGTTTTATGTTCGCACCAACTGGCAGGCAGAAAACTTCCGTCTAATGGAAGTTCCGGAAGGCAAAACTGCTGATAAATCAGCCTGGAAAGAAGTTATTCCTCATCGTGCAGATGTATATCTGGATGGACTGGAAGTATTTGTGAACCATCTGGTGTTACAGGAACGCAAAGAAGGATTGATCAATATTCGGGTCATCAATCAAAAAAGCAAAGCAGAGCATTATATCAACTTTGGTGAGCCTGCCTATACTGCTTATACCAGTACCAATCCGGATTTCAATACTGATGTACTGCGGTATGGCTATACTTCCATGACTACACCTCCATCTACGTTTGATTACAATATGGATACCAAAGAAGCCAAGTTGATGAAGCAACAGGAGGTAGTAGGAGGCTATAACAAAGAAGAGTATGTGACCGAACGTGTGTATGCAACCGCCCGTGATGGAGTAAAGATTCCTATTTCTATTGTTTACAAGAAAGGATTTGAGAAAAATGGACAGGCTCCATTGTATCAGTATTCCTATGGCTCCTATGGCTATTCTACTGACCCTACATTCAGTGTCGCTCGTTTGAGTTTGTTAAACAGAGGATTTGCGTTTGCTATCTGCCACATCCGGGGTGGACAGGAAATGGGACGTCAGTGGTATGACAATGGTAAAATGCTGAAAAAGAAAAATACCTTTACTGACTTTATCGACTGTTCCGAGTTTCTGATCAAAGAAAAGTATACGTCAACCTCTCATTTGTATGCGAATGGGGGTAGTGCTGGTGGTTTGTTGATGGGTGCTGTTGCCAATATGGCTCCAGACAAGTATAATGCCATCATTGCTGATGTGCCTTTTGTAGATGTGGTAACTACCATGTTGGATGAGTCCATTCCATTGACTACCGGAGAATATGAAGAATGGGGTAATCCCAATGAGAAAGAATACTACGATTACATGCTATCCTATTCTCCGTACGATAATGTAGAGAAGAAAGCATATCCCAATATGTTGGTAACAACAGGCTTGCATGATTCTCAGGTACAGTATTGGGAACCTGCCAAGTGGGTAGCCAAACTACGTACGTTGAAGACAGATAATCATGTATTGTTATTGAAAACCAATATGGAAGCAGGTCATGGTGGCGCTTCAGGTCGTTTTAAAGCAATCAAAGAGACAGCATTTAAATATGCCTTTATCTTTAAACTGGAAGGTATAAAAGACTAATTGTATTTTCTGAGAGCCACTGATTGAATTCCATTTCATATTCAGTTAGTGGCTTTTCTATTGTATCATATTGAAAAGAGTATGTCACAGAACCTTTATTTTTCATACGGCTCGAACATCAGTCCTGAAAAGATGCAAAAGCTTTGCCCCAATGCCGAACTATTGGGAGCAGGTTATCTTGAGAGCTATCAGCTTGTATTTACTACCCATCTGGAACAACGTAGTCGGGGAGGTGCTGATGTAGTGCCTGCTGCAGGTGAAGAAGTGTGGGGATTACTGTACAACATCAGTGATACAGAGCTGGCTGCCATGGATGCCAATAAATTTTATCCGGAGATTTATGGCCGGCTTTCTGTTACCATTCAGCTTCGTGAAGGGGGAGGGTATAAAACAGTTGAGGATGTCTGGACTTATGTGATGCAGGATAAACAGAAATCGTATGCTCAACCAACTATGGATTATGTGAATTTGTTATTAGAGGCTGCAAGAGCAAATGAGTTTCCAATTTCATATCAGGAGTATCTGAGGTCTTTTCGGAATAAGATTGGATGAATTATCATTAGTATATGAACAATCAAACACCATGAGATGCATATTGCTTGTATGGTTGCTAATACTATCAGTAGAGGATGCAAAAGCAGATTTGCATCCATCTATATCTATTATTGACATGTGTTTTAAGGCAGATGCAGTGATAGAAGGTCGTTATTTGGGAGATGATAAGGTAGTTATTGAAAGAATCTATAAAGCACATTTCATGTTAACAGATACACTGGAAGTGAGAAATATGGACATTCATTTTAGTTTTCCTGCTGTAAATCATCTTATCCTTTTTGTTTCATTTAATCACCCAGAAGATTACTGGAATAATGTGGCCTCACAATATGGTCAACAAAAAACAAGCAAACCTGAGAATGGATGGAATTCATTAGACCCTTATTATTGCTCCACATTGTTTCTTCGTGACTATGATACTGCATACAAGATAAAAACGATTATGACTGATAGTATTATTGGAAGTAGTGGGGTAATTTGGTTTCAAAACACAACCTGTTACCGATACTATCAGGTTACAAATCCAGGCGGATTCGGACTATTTGATATGATGAGAGAAGAAGGATTCTGGATTGTAAAGGGACATCGATTTAATGGCTTGGAAGATTTGCGTTATGAAATAAGTAAATGTATTGAGGAAGTTGGTATTTGGAAACAGACAATACAAATTTCAGATACTATTGAAAAAGCCAGGCAACTATCAAAATTTCTATTACAAAAGACAACACCTGTTCCTTATTCCTACTGGTATTATTCTGCTATGATTGCCAGAAACGGAATGATTGGAATGGAAAAAATTGCTTTTCCCTTTCTGTTTGAACAACTCCAAAAAGCTGATACCTCTGAATACCTTGATAATTTATTGATGGTATTGGAAAACGTTCTGGTTGACAATAATCTCCTGATTCCTGCATTATGTAACCTTAAACATTCTAAGCAAGAGTTAGATAAAGATTATAGGCAGATGATTATTCGATTGTTGGAAAAGACACAAGATAAAAAAGCCATTCCTTGTTTGCGGAAATTCTTTGAAGAAGACTCACTATATAAGACAGAGGCCGCCTTTGTTTTATGTACCTTAAAAGATATAGATTATTATTCAGAGCTGGAGGCTTTTCTAACGCAGCCTCCCATAAATTTTGATTCAGAGGATAGGAGGCGATTGAAAGCGTTGTATGTTCTTGATTCCAAAAAAGCAACTCCTATAATTCGGCGAATGGCTCAAAAGTATGATATCTACTTTGATGAGAAACCTGTTTCTGGTTATCATTATGAATACAAAAAGAATGAAGTAATTGCGAAAGTGCCAGCTAAACAACAGAATCTTTCTGAATTGCTAAAGGAATTAAAAAAGAGTAGGAGAAAACAGATCCGAATTTAATTAGCTACTCGTTTTGGTTAATTCTCTTAGAGCTACCAATGCTTTTTTTGCTCCTTCCTGAGTCTTGAAGATAATCCGAAACTGATTGATCCTGCGTAACTGACTTTCCTTATGGCTTTGTTCCTTTACCAGAGGCAGTTCGCCTTTGGTATTGATTTGCAACTCATACCAGGACAGAGGGCCTTCCAGCAGCTTATTGTTCTTCAGATTGTACTTTCGCTGCATGAGAATAATTTTGGATGGGTCAATGTCCCGAAGTTTTATGTGATAGGTCAGTTGGGTTTCCAGATTTGTTGCTTCACAAAATGATTCGGTGTAATTATCAAATTCTACTACCAGCGTATCTCTGTTAAATGCTATAGTATTGGTAAACAGATCTTCCATTCTGCAAGGCTTATTTCGCTCAGGATGCATATACTCCAGTGCAATAAATATCTCGCCTTCCTGTTTAGCAACTGTTTGTAATTGACTTTTGTAATTGGGTGACTGGGCAACTAGTTGTATACAAAGCAATAAAGCTGAAGCAAGAGAAATAATAAAGTGCATAGTTCATTAAGTTATAATTCTATAACGAAAAAAACTATCATTTTAATTCATTTCTTAGTTGATAATCAGGAGTTTATTTCTTTTATAGACGTAAGTTAACTACATTGTTGTAAATAGATCCAAACGTGTAGCTTACACCAATGGAGTTATACAATTGAAAAGAAGTTGCTAA
Source organism: Xanthocytophaga agilis (assembly GCF_030068605.1). Lineage (NCBI taxonomy): Bacteria > Pseudomonadati > Bacteroidota > Cytophagia > Cytophagales > Rhodocytophagaceae > Xanthocytophaga > Xanthocytophaga agilis. The sequence goes on along the minus strand of NZ_JASJOU010000001.1, from coordinate 1,165,724 downwards.
TGTTCGTTGTTGTAGCAGAATATCTTCCAGGGATGCATCTCCCTTGGGAAGGTTAATCTGGTCATGGACAATATTAAGGCGACCATTGAAGCTTACTGAGAGCCCTTTAACTACACGCATAGAGATTCCGCCATCAAATGTTAATCGGTTTTTCTTGAAATCATGCAAGAAGCTGGTGCCCATGACTTGCACAGATACAGACCCCCAGGGTTGCATCAATCGTACTGCTGCTTCCAAAACCTGAGAATATACTGTCTCCTTGTTTTTCTCATAGAGTGTAGTTTCAAAGTAATTTCTATGAGAATATCCTATGCGATAAACCAGCGTGATCTCTTTGCGCATAGCCTCCCTATATGGAAGAAAGCTATATTCGATTGCCGGAGCAATACCACAATTAAGTGCGATGTTGTCATAGGTAGAAGATGTCACCCCTACGAATACACCCCCGGACCAGTGGTCATTTATGCTTTTGACAATAGATCCACTATATGTATTGCGATGCATCTCACTATGAATCCATGTACTATCGCTTAAGAAACGGCGATTATTAATACTAAAGCTTAAGCTATTTCGAATTCTCCATTCTTCAGTAACTCTATCTGCACGTAAGCCATAGTATACATTCAGCGAACTTTGCTGCGATTCTTTGTTAAAACTGCCTCCTCCATACACTTCCATTACCCAGTTTTTCCATCTGTCTACAGGAGTTCTGCGCTGCATGGTAGTATCTGGTTTGAAAGACAAGTTAATCTGGTCTGCCAGGGCTGTATGAGCTGCATAAGAGGCCAGTCCCAACTGGATAATACGTTTCAGTCCTGTTCGTATCTCATTACCTGTCTGAGATTGAATAGTATGAAAGGTTAGTTTATTATTGATTCCCTCATATACCCCTTTACCTGTAAAAGCCAGTACATAGGTATGTCCTCCGCTACCATTTACCTGATCTGTGATAAATACTTGTACCTCAGCTAATTGTCTATCTCTAACATGGCTTACAAAGGAAATTTCCTGACGAATAAAAGACATGTCACAACTTTTACAGTCAATATATACACGAGGTGCATCTTTGATCTCTGCTCTTTCATTTACAGGCCCTGTAATGGTGTCAAGTGGCGCCTGTTGTGCCTGAATAACAGTAAGTGCAGTAATAAAGAAGAAGAATGGGAGATAACCTAAGAGTTTCATTGCCTGACAGACGTGTGCTTTCAAAATTAAAATTACACACAGACCAGCCAGCGAAAAATCCAAAAACAGGTATAATTATTTCATGTAGGAAATACATACAAATTACTATATCAGTTCTTAACTTTGCATAAAAACTACCAGAGTAGATATGAATTTAGATCGAATGTCATTAGACCAGCTACGCAAGCTTCTTATCCGAATTGAACGGCAGATTGTAGAAGATGAATTGTATATAGAAAATGTAACAGACGGAATCATTCAGGAGCCGGATTGGAAAACAGGAGCTGTTAATGCCCGCCTCCGTCAATTGCGCGACGAACGACAGGAGGTAAAAGACCGTATTGTTGTTGTGACGCGCAAGCCGGTAGGTGGATAGTTGGAACACACCAATTAACTATATAAAGCCATGAGATATTGGTATAAGATCTATTTCGTATGGCCTTTGCTTACTTTTTTTCCTCATCTTGTTTTGGAACAGATGCTAACACCATCAGCTGGAAAAATCTATCCGTCCAGAGACAGAGTTACTAACTGGGTGAGAAGTGATAATGGGTTACCACCTCAAGCAGTAATAAATGATCTGACCTGTTCAGATGGGATTTTTCTCGCAGGGACAGAAAGACATGACTTGTTTGTAAGTGCAAATCAACTTGCCAACTGGCAATCTTCCTGCAATGGTTCCCCCTCAATGTAAAAATTGACGATGACAACGGTGAGAAATGGGAAAAGAGTAGCAAAAGCTTACCAGAAGGCAAACCCTTTAAAGAGTTACTGATTACAGATTGGGGAATTATAGCAAGTGGCTTATAATTAAAAGAAGGTTTCTTTTGAGTGGGTACAGATATGTAAGATGTATTACATTTTTCTTTACTAATCTGAGATATAGGATATTTTAAAGTTGGGTAACTATCTAATATTACGTTCTAACTACTCTCACAGAGTTACTTTCTGCCAACTAGCAGAATAGCAATTATATCCTACTATTTTTTCTGTAATCACTGGGATTTATTCCCCGACTTTTTTTGAAAAATCTGTTTAGATGGCTTTTATCCGTGAATCCGAACTCATAGGCAATTTCTGTGATTCGCATGTTAGTATGTAGCAAGCGATTTTCAATTAGCTTTAATTTGTAATTTAGAATATACTGTTGTAATGTTTCATTAGTGTGCTTTCTGAAATAGCGTCCTAAGTAACTTTCTGAAATTCCAAACTCTTTGCTGATATATTCTCCTTTTAGTCTTTCAGGATGATATATATTTGATTGTACATACTGCAATATAGTAATGACCTTATTTTCGCTTTGTTCATCTATTTTTTCAGGCAGAGTTGTCATCAGATTGCGTGCCACGATCACTAGCAGAGTATTGACATATTGTGCTATTAATTCTTTGTGATACAAATCTTTTTGCTGGTGCTCCCGTATTAATGCCTCCATAAGAGGTCTGATAACTGCCTTATCCGATGAATTCTTTAAAACACATCCTGGCTGATGACTTGCATTACGCAGGATCAATTCCATTCGTTGAAGTAGATCCTGCTGTTTGGCTTCTGCTTGTAGGTAAATAGTATTAAAGCGAATAAAGAAAAATTGCGTTGGAGTTTCAATATCAAAACAATGAGCATCTTCCGGAGCAAGGAGAAACAAGTGGCCTGATTGATACTGAAAATGGGTCGCATTAATACGTTGCTGACCAGTACCTTCCCGTATATAGACCAGTTCAAAAAAACTATGGCTATGTTCCCCTTTTGAGCACACATTCATAAAATCTTTCAGAACCAATTCAAACGGTTCATGTAGTGTATCTTTCTTCATGACATAAAATTACACCTTTATGACACAAAAGTACAACGATTTACAGCTAGTAGTTGTACAATTTTGTAGTAGAAACATATGGATACTTTTATGTTAATTAAAAATCAAATAACTATGCAAGCATTAGTGCTGGAAGAGTATAGCACTAATTACACCTTAAAACAGCTGGTTCGCCCCGTTCCTGCAGCAGGGCAAGTACTTGTTCGTATAAAAGTAAGTGGAGTAAATCCTCTGGATCTGAAAATCAAGGCAGGACAGGCTGCACATGCAAAGACTCAGTTGCCGGCTATTTTAGGGATAGATATGGCAGGTATTGTAGAATCCGTAGGAGACGGGGTAACACTTTTTAAACTTGGAGATGAGGTATTTGGGATGACAGGTGGAATTGCCGGTCTTCAGGGATCACTGGCTGAATATGCTGCGGTAGATGCAGACTTATTAGCTCATAAGCCTAAACGTTTAACTATGAGAGAAGCAGCAGCTCTTCCTTTAGCTTTTATTACTGCATGGGAGGGATTAGTAGATAGAGCCAATGTTGGAAATGGAAAAAATGTATTAATTCAGGGTGGTTCTGGAGGAGTGGGTTCCATTGCAGTGCAGTTGGCTAAAGCCAAAGATGCTAATGTTTTTGCTACAGATAAGCCTGCAAAGAAGCCATTTCTGGAAAGTTTGGGTGCAACCTTTATTGATTATACTCACTATCCTGTAGATGAGTATTTACAGGAGTACACACAAGGAGAAGGCTTTGATATTATATTTGATACAGTAGGAGGTACTACGCTGGATGCCTCATTTCAGGCTGTTAAAACATATACCGGACATGTAGTGAGTATTCTAGGATGGGGAACTCATACTTTAGCTCCATTATCCTTTCGGGGAGCCACCTATTCGGGAGTTTTTACTTTATTACCTCTTATTACAGGAATAGGCAGAAAACATCATGGAGAGATTTTGAGAGAAGCTTCACAATTGGCGGATACTGGTTTATTAATACCCTCTGTAGATCCTGTTTATTATACTATGCAAACAATAGAAGATGCCTATATAGCCTTTGAAAATCGACAAAATAATGGAAAGGTTGTAATTGAGATCTGAAAATATTTCTTTCTGTAAAAGTAAAAAGCGGCAATTTTTGGTTGCCGCTTTTCTTTATTAGTGGTTGACTTTTGCAAAGGATGGTCTAGGCTGTGTATTCTTTCTAGTAGGTTTATTCTCTGAATTTTTATTCCCCTTGGCATTCTTCTTTCTGCGGCCATACCAGATGTAAAAGCCTGTTACAGGTAAACTGGCACAGATCAAACTGGCAACAAACGCTATTATTTTTCCAGGTAATCCCAGTACTGCGCCCACATGGATATCGTAGTTCATACGCATGATTTTGTCTGCAACAGATGCATTTTGTAATCGTCCGTATACGTGAGTAACAGGAATTTCCTTTAGCGTATATTGATCATAGTAACGATAATCAGCCTGCCAGAATGTGGTAGGGTCCGGATTCATCGCTACTTCAATAGAAGAGTTTCGTTCTGTTGGAACATGTACCTCAATACTGCCTGTATAGGATGGATTATCTTGTTTGACCTTTCTCCACAACTGATCCATAGCTGGAGTAGCAGGAGCATTGGCTATCTGAGTAGTATCTGAAAGAGTTTCATAAAACTGAACCATTTCTTTTCCTCCGGAAGTAGTCCAGTAAAGAGATTTGGCAAACCATTGAAAGCCCCATACCAGTCCTGTAAGTGCAATAAAAATTATTACCCAACTCACATAAAACCCTAATACATTGTGTAGATCATAGTTTTTGCGTTTCCATTTGAGATTTTCTTTCCAGTTGAACCAGAAACGTTGTTTAGCTGCAGCTTTATTTTTTGGCCACCACAATACTATACCTGTAATGAGCAATACTACAAAAATGAGCGTTGCTGAGGCTACAATGGGTTGTCCGATGTTTGGCGGTAACCACAAATAAAAGTGACCCATAATCACTATCCGGAAAAAGTCCTCATTCATATTTTTAGTTTTTAGGACTTTCCCTGTGTAGGGATCAATAAATACAATGTAGTAATACTCCGGATCTGCATTGTAATAGGATACATGTGCAGATTTTCCTGGTTCGTACTGGATGCCATGGGCTTTCTTTCCTGGCAACTGAGCATCTGCAATTTTTCGCAATTCTGATGGTGGAAGCAGGGGCTTATTCTGGACCTTTGAAAAAAGATACGGTCGCGTTGCATTTTCTATTTCTCGTTGAAATGCCAGGATACAACCGGTAATACCCAGAAATAAAACAATTAGCCCGGACGAAAGTCCGAGCCAAAGGTGTACTTGACCAATTATCTTTTTTAGGGTCATGTAATCAATGTTTAAAATGTGTAATTAAGGCTAAGTCTTAAATTGCGAGGGGCTTCAGTTTGCCAGTAGTAATAATCGTAATAGGCATAATAAGAACCGCTGTAAAGGTATGTATTTAAGATATTAAATGCATTGGCAGTAATTCTGATTTTATCTTTTTCCCAGAATATACCACCATCCAGGCGGAAATAATCAGGTAATGATTTTTCTCCTGGACTTCCCCATGACCAAGTAGTGCGATCTACCTGATAGGAGAAGCCTGCTGATAAACCAAGACCTTTCAATGCACCATTCTGAAGTTTATATCCCAACCATGCATTGGCATTGTGTTTTGCATAACCAGGCACAACGTCCCCCTCTCTGGCACCATTTGTTGTACTATTGCTTCTGGTAATTTTAGAGTCAGTATAAGCATAGTTTGCTGTAAGGTTTAAGCCAGGAAGGAGTTCTCCTCTTACGTCAAATTCAATACCCTTACTTTGAGTTTGTCCTAATTGTACAGAGAATTGTTCTGAACCTGTATTTGTAGGGTCAGGAGTCAATTCGTTATTTTTGATAATATTGTATAAAGCTAATGTTGTGTTCCATTTTCCATTGAGCCAGTCTCTTTTCACTCCAAACTCAATGTTATTTCCAGCAATTGGTTTAGGTTGTTTTCCTCCTCTTATAGAACCACTTTGTGGAACAAAAGCCTGATCATATAAAGCATAAACAGAAGTTTCGGAATTAATAGAACCACTAAGACCTATACGGGGAGTGAATTTTTCATCCTGGGTAGGTGTTCCATAAGATACTTCTTTTACATATGTATAACGTCCTGCTAGTGTCAGGCGGATTTTATTATCTAAAAAGCCTAATTCATCCTGAAGATAAAGACCTGTGTATCTTTGTGAGATGGAAGCTCCTAAGCCAGCTCTTTCCGCAATACCTTTGCTGCGATCAAAAGTAGGATAGCCATTGACAGGACTTCCATAGGATGGCTTGTGTATATTGAAATAAGCCCCAACTGTATCCAGTGCGTGAGACTGATACCAGTCTCCCAGATATGCCTTTGTTCCTAAATCCAGACCACCCAATACACGATGACGAATAAATCCAGTGGTTACATCCCCATTGATAAATACCTGACCGAACTTCCCTATATTGGAAGCATCTGCAATCGTTACTCTACGGATAACACCTCCGTCTTCAGTAGCAGCATCTGCCCATAAAGAACTTCCTACCTGCTGATAATTGAAATAGGCAGCCTGTGCAGTCAGTTTCCAGTTGTCATCTATCTTATGTTGTAAATTAAGAGTAAGGTTGTGGTCATTGATTTTAGTAGGATCAATACCCGGATCATTCAGGGTTAGCTCAATAGGTGTTCCTCCATATCCATTCTTTGCAAAAATGTAAGGAGAACCAATATTTGACATAGATACATGTTGCAGAATATATTCAGCCGTCAGGGTTGTATTCTCGTCAATCTTATAACTGATAACTGGCGCCAGACTGTAACGGTTATTAAAATCATACAGACGGAAAGAGTTTCTGGTTTGTCCCATCAGATTCAGACGAAAGAGAACTTTTCCTTCCTTGTCCAGTTTGCTGTCCAGATCCAGTGTACCGCGATACAGATCAAAGCTACCAAGTGTAAAAGACGCAGCACCATTAAAATTACGTCCAGTAGGTTTTTTAGTTACTACATTATAAATACCACTAGGATCACCATTGGACATCATAAAACCTGCAGGACCTTTCACAAATTCAACATGGTCTACAAAACTCATATCTTCTGTCAGAGGGCCCCAATTAGAATTTATATTCATCCCATTGCGGAATGCAGACGCTCGTCCACCACGTACATTGATACGTGTATACATGTCTCCCCAGTGTTCCAGACGAGTAGCCCCACTTACGTTCCGGATTACTCCATCACTCATGCTTATCACCTGTTGATCTGCCAGAACTTTTTCTGTAATTACTTGTATATTCTGAGGTGTTTCAATTAGTGGAGTCTGAAGACGTAATGATTGAGAGGGTTGATCAACTTTATAGGTTTGTTTTGATCCAATAACTACCACTTCATCTAGTTGTCTGCTGTCTTCTTTCAGAACAATGGCAGGCAGATTGGTAGTTTCGTTCGCCTGAACACTAACGGAAACCTCTTTGGACTCCAGGCCTACAAAAGATACAATAAGAGTATAATCTCCAGGGGCAACTTTTTTTAGTTCATAATTTCCTGAAAGATCAGTAGTCGCTCCTTTGGTTAAACCTTTTAAGTTGACAGTTACAAAAGGCGCAGCTTGGCCATCACTAGTTTGTACTTTCCCTTTGATATTCCCTGTTTGGGCAATTGCTGTTAACGTACTGATCAGAAATAAAAATAATAGTTGTGTTTTTTTCATTAAGTGAAACGTGTTAGGATGGTTGATTGCCTTGTATTCTTTCTGCTAGTTTGAAAAGAATAAACTTACTTAGACTGTTTCTAAATATGTCGCAAAAATGCTCTATAAATTTATATCTTGCAATCTTTATTTAGATTTTTTCCAAATAAGCATTTATTGGAGAAAGAAGAGTCCATATTTCCTGATAAGAGAAGTTAGATTCCTGATAGATAGAATAGAGACTGCTAAACGTTTTATATCCGTATTTGCTATATGGGCTCGAATAAGTATAACAACCTCTTTCACAATTCTTTAAAAATTAATTGTTTATTTAACACTTAATAATTTGCATAACTGCCGAAAAGCTTGTAAACTAGCCGCAGATTTTGGATTCAGGATAGTTTATTTTTCACTTTACAAACGATCACAGTATTATGTCTATTAAAGTTACGCTCGGAGACAAAGAATACTTTCCGGGAATTTCCCAGATTAAGTTCGAAGGAAGAGACTCAGACAACCCACTAGCATTTAAATTTTATAATGAAAATCAAGTGGTAGGTGGCAAAACGATGAAAGACCACCTGCGATTTGCAGTAGCATACTGGCATTCATTCTGCGGTACAGGTGGAGATCCTTTTGGACCTGGTACCAAAGACTTTCCATGGAATGTCAAAAGTGATCCTGTTGGTCGTGCAAAGGATAAAGCAGATGCAGCATTTGAGTTTATCACTAAACTAGGTGCTCCTTTCTATTGTTTTCATGATGTAGATGTTGTAGACGAAGTAACTTTTGCTCAGTTAGAAAAAGACCTGGCGACAACAGTAGACTATCTGAAAGCAAAACAACAGGCTTCTGGTGTAGAATTGTTGTGGGGAACAGCAAATTTGTTCTCTCACCCAAGATATATGAACGGAGCTTCTACCAATCCTGATTTTCAGGTATTGGCACATGCTGCTACTCAGGTAAAGAATGCAATTGATGCAACAATTGCATTGGGTGGCAAAGGTTATGTGTTCTGGGGTGGTCGCGAAGGCTATATGTCTCTGTTAAATACAAATATGAAACGTGAGACAGAACATTTGGGGCGCTTCCTGCAAACATCTCGTGATTATGCGCGTAAAGCAGGATTTACAGGAACGTTTTATATTGAGCCTAAGCCTTGTGAGCCTACCAAGCATCAGTATGATTATGATGCAGCAACTGTAATAGGTTTCTTACGTCATTTTGGACTGGAAAACGATTTCAAATTAAACCTGGAAGTAAACCACGCAACATTAGCAGGACACACTTTCACACATGAATTACAAGTAGCTGCGGATGCGGGTATGTTGGGCAGTATTGATGCTAACCGTGGTGATTATCAGAATGGATGGGACACAGATCAGTTTCCATATGATCTGAACGAACTGGCTGAAACCATGCTGGTTATTCTGGAAGCAGGAGGTTTTGCAACAGGTGGTGTAAACTTTGATGCCAAAACACGTCGTAATTCAACAGACCTTGAAGATTTGTTTATTGCGCATATTGGTGGAATGGATATTTTTGCTCGTGCATTGTTGATTGCTCACGATATACTTGAAAAATCTTCTTACCGGAAATGGCGTCAACAGCGTTATGCTTCTTTTGATAGTGGGGATGGCAAAGCATACGAAGAAGGCAAACTGACACTGGATGCATTGCGTGAGATTGCTTTTAAGCATGGTGAACCTGAGCAGCGTAGTGGAAAACAAGAACTATACGAAAATCTGATTAATCAGTATATCCGTTAATATTGTTCTTTATTAATTTATATACAACCCTCTGTCAAAGATATCTGACAGAGGGTTTTGTTTTTAATCTATGGTTTGTAACTATTTTTCGGATGAAAAATTTTGTACTTCATCAAATAGAATCGTACAATTATAGAGACCTAATCTGATTGAATCACTATGGAAATACGGGAAGCAATTCGTTTGATACAAGAGAAAATAACTATCTGGTTAAAACATATTGTTGCACTATCTCCTAATCTGGTGGTAGCACTGATTGTTTTACTCTTGTTCATTTTTCTTTCACGCTATCTTGAAAAGCTAGCATCCCGATTGATTGGGCGAACTACAGACAATTCTTCTTTAGTCGCTTTGTTAAGCCAGGTCTTTCGTATGGCCATTATTCTGACAGGTATGTTTGTCGCTTTGAGCATTCTTGGGTTAGACAAAGCTGTCACTTCTCTCTTGGCTGGTGCAGGCATTATTGGCCTCGCATTAGGTCTTGCCTTTCAGGATCTGACTACTAATTTTTTGTCCGGAACATTTATTACCATACGTCAACCTATTCGGGTTGGAGATGTTGTAGAGACCAATGGCTATTTCGGAAAAGTCAAAGAAATTAATCTTCGTTCAACGATTATTGACAATTTTGCCGGACAGGAAATAGAAATTCCCAGCAAGGATATTCTTCAGAAGCCTATCGTCAATTTCAGTAAAAGTAATGAGAGGAGACTGCAATTGAATGGCTGGATCTCCTATAAAGAAGACCTACAAAAGGTACAGGATCTTGCCTTACAGTTTATGACTGCTTTACCGTTTCTGCAGGAGGGAAAAAATGTTGAGTTTCACTATCAGAATTTTGGGGATAATGGTGTTACTTTTTTGATCTGGTTCTGGATCGATCAAGGTAAAGTGGGTCCGCCTATGGCAATGAGTGAAGCTGTTAAGGGAATTAAAAGGATTTTTGATGAACATGACATCAGTGTTCCACTGGCTGTACGCACAGTGGAATGGAAAAACGAAGCTGTACTTAGCCTCTTGGAAAAAACAAAGGGCTACAAGAATGACCTGAATAGATCCAATTCAGACACATAAAGCCAAGAGCTTATGAATCAATGATTTTTATTTATTTGGAATGGAGATCTTGAGAATACATATTCTGGAATATGTAATTTGTACTAGTTTCTTTTTGGATCATCCAATTTTCTTTTATCTTTGTTTTATTCACTAGATAAAATACAACAAAATCTTTTTAGGGTTCTATGGAAGCAAATGTTGAAATAGCAAAATATCCCTGGTTGAAAAACTATCCGATAGGCGTACCTCATCAGATAAATCCTGACGCATATACCTCGTTGGCCGAATTAATGGATGAGGCCTTTCAGAAATATTCAGATCGTCCTGCCTTTACGTGTATGGGCAAGCAAATTACATTTCATGAACTGGACACCTTGACACAACAGTTTGCTGCCTACCTGCAAAGCATAGGCTTGCAAAAAGGCGATAGAGTGGCCATTCAAATGCCAAATTTATTACAATATCCGATTGCCATGTATGGTGCTTTACGGGCAGGATTGATTGTTGTGAACACCAATCCTTTGTATACACCAAGAGAGATGGAACATCAGTTCAAAGATTCAGGTGCAAAGGCTATTGTGATTGTGGCCAACTTTGTATACAATCTGGAGAAAATCATAAAAAACACAGCCATTAAACATGTGATTATTACCAACATTGGTGATATGCTTGGATTCCCCAAAAAGCAAATCGTCAATTTTGTTGTAAAAAGCATAAAGAAGATGGTTCCTGCCTATCATTTGCCAGAGGCAGTTGCATTTTCTGATGCATTGGCAAAAGGGAGTCAGAACACATTTAAACGTGTAGAAATTAAGAATACAGACCTGGCTTACATTCAATATACTGGTGGGACAACAGGTATATCCAAAGGCGCTATGTTGACTCATCGCAATATGATAGCCAACCTTGAGCAAACCTATCATTGGATGGGTTCTGGAATGGACCTGAATGCTCGAAATATTATTGTAACAGCTCTGCCACTTTATCATATTTATTCTCTTACTGTAAATGCCAACCTGGGACTTAAAACAGGTATGATGAATCTGTTAATTACCAATCCCAGGGATATGAAAGGGTATCTGAAAGAGATTTCTAAATATCCATTTACGATGATTACAGGGGTAAACACCTTGTATAATGGTATGCTAAACCATGCAGACTTCAGCAAAGTTAATTTCAGTCACCTGAAAATTGCTTCTGCTGGAGGAATGGCTTTACAAAATGCTGTTCTGGAAAAATGGAAGGCTGTAACAGGGACAGTGATCGCAGAAGGATATGGTTTATCTGAAACTTCACCTGTATTAAGTTCCAATTGTGTCAATGGAACCATTAAAGCAGGAACTATTGGATTGCCATTCCCAAGTACGGAGATGAAAACTGTTAAAGATGATGGGACAGATGCTGTGATTGGAGAAAGAGGAGAGATATGGGCAAAAGGACCTCAGGTAATGCCAGGATACTGGAACAGGCCAGACGAAACAGAAAAAGTAATGGAAGATGGCTGGTTTAAGACAGGAGACATTGGCATTATGGATGATGATGGCTATTTTAAAATTGTGGACCGGAAGAAAGACATGATTCTGGTTTCTGGTTTTAACGTTTATCCTAATGAGATAGAGGATGTTGTGGCATCCTATCCTAAAGTACTGGAAGTCGCAGCTATTGGGGTGCCTGATGCAAAAACAACAGAGTCTGTGAAGATATTTGTGGTGAAAAAGGATCCAAGTCTGACAGTGGAAGAACTTCAGGCCTATTGTCGGGAAAACCTGACTGCGTATAAATGTCCAAGACATATAGAGTTTCGGACTGAATTGCCAAAATCCAATGTAGGCAAGATCATTCGTCGGATGTTGCGTGATACTGAAGTAGCTAAAAGTTAGTGTATAAAGCTGATTCTATAGAAGGGCCTGACACAAAATGTCAGGTTTTTTTGTAAGAAGGTATTATTTTTTCGTGATTGCATGATCAGTATAAATTTTCACTTTATTAACGTAAGTAAAAATTATGGCAACGAAGCAAACCTGGAAAACGTTTTACCAACGCCTGGCCTATTTGTATTATGCTATTGCTAAAGCCGATGAAAAGATTGTTCCTGAAGAGATTGCCCGAGTGCGTGAAATTGTGAGGAAAGAATGGGTATCTTTGGAAACAACAGAAGACGAATTTGGCTCAGATGCTGCTTTTCAGATTGAAATTGCTTTTGACTGGCTGGTAGAACAAAAGCCTTCAGCAGAAAAAGCCCTCGAAAAGTTTGAGCATTTTGTAGAAGAGCGTCCGGATTTTCTTACCCGTAAGCTAAAGCAGCGGATTTTAGATACCTCAACTTCCATTGCAGACTCCTTTCATGGTACAAACAAACTGGAAGAACGGCTTCTGGAACGGCTTGGAGCTGCACTTGGTAAATAGTTATGTGTTGTTTGTTGTTTAAGTAAGACTACTCTATGTCTGTATTAAACGAAATGGTGGAATTGCTGCCTGAACAATCCTATACCTGTTTTGTTATCAGGCAGCTTTTTTCAAGGGAGGAATGCCAGATCCTGCTTTCTGACCAGATAAAGAACTCTTTTCAGGAAGCCAATACGCATTATCCAACATCCTATCGTAACAATGACCGCTTGGTAATGGACGATGCTGTACTAGCTAGTCAATTGTTTGAGAAAGTAAAACCTTATTTACCAGAAACTATTTTTGTTGAATCAGACAATGCTGAGGCTGGTAGCTGGCAACTAAAAGAGCTAAATCATAGACTACGTTATTGCCGATATCAGCAGGGGCAGTACTTTAATCGTCATTTGGATGGGGTCCATTATCGTAGTGAAAATGTTCAGTCTAAACTCACCTTCATGGTTTATCTCAATGATGCCAGTGAGTTTGAAGGTGGAAGAACTCTTTTTTATACATCTAAGGATACATCTGAAGTTTGGGCTTCTTATATCCCTCAGCAAGGCGATCTGATTGTATTTGATCATAATCTTTGGCATGAAGGTGAAGCTTTGACTGCAGGAGAGAAGTTTGTACTCCGAAGTGACATTTTGTACGAACGGATTTCTCCAGTAGAGCTAACCTCTCTAGAATTGCCTTATAGTGAGGGACATCTGGGATATATATGGAAACTATTGTGGTTCACGAATGGCCTTCTGATCAGTGGAGGGAGAGATACTTTTATTAAAGTCTGGGATGTAAATGGACATTGCACACAACGTTTGGCCGGACATGCAAATTCTGTATTGTGTTTGTCTCAGATAGATGAAAGATGTTTTGTCTCTGGTTCAAGAGATAGAAGTATTCGAGTGTGGAAGTTGCATGAAGATGGTAGGTTTGTACAGGACGCAATATATTATTGGCACAATGCACTGGTGCTTTCTCTTTGTATAATAGACCATCAGATAGTTGCCAGTAGTGGAGGGGATAATTTGATTCGAATAGGTACTATCTCAGGGCAGATTCTGAAAACATTGACAGGACATACAGACTGGATCTGGAATCTTTTGTGGCTGGAAAATTCATTATTGGCATCCTGTTCAGAAGATAAAACGATTAAAATATGGGACTATCAGACAGGTACTTGTCTGGTTACTTTACAGGATAATGCACCTGTGCATTGTTTGGCATATAATAAAGCCACCTGCCAACTACTCAGCGGTAATTACATAGGAGAAGTCCATATCTGGAGCCAAAATACTAACAACTCATTAGATTGGCATCTTATTCATACATTCCATGCTCATCTGGGAATTATTCGCACTATAGTATGGATAAATAATCGCTATCTGGCTAGTGGGGGAGAGGATAATAAAGTACTAATCTGGGATTTATCTGAGAGGAAACCTGTTTTGACTTTTACCCATCAAAATTTTGTTCAGTCTCTGGTTTTGAATGACGAAGGCGAACTGATAAGTGCTTCCTATGATGGCAAAATTCATGTATGGAAGTTACCTGAGTGGATACAGAAAGAATCATAACTAAAAAAGCCCCTTACTTTATAGATAAAGGGCTTTTAGTATGAAATAGTAGTTGTTAAAACATTCCTAGCTGACCATTTCCTGGGCCATCTTCGTTTTTATCTGTGTCATCTGATTTAGGCTCTATTTTATCGGGATTGGTAATTTCCAGACCGACATTCTTCTTTTCCACATCGTACGAAGATTTGGAGGCTAGTAGTTTAATAGATACAACTTTCTGAGCGGTTAGTTTATTTCCGATCGCTCTCCATCCTTTAAGTTCACCAATTACATCCAGATCGTAGGTTACCGTTTCCTCTTTGTTTTTCTCTTTCTTGACAATTACCTCTACTTGTGGCTGGCGATCAAGTGTGACGACCATAAGTTTGGCTCCTTTATTATCTGTAATGAAAGAGAATTTCTTGTCAATGGTACTTGTTTCGATTTTGAAACGTTTGACGTAAAAGTCCTTCCCATCTGAGTGAACTGCCGTTATGATACGTTCTGGATCAAACTTACCAATGAATGAAAGATTGTCATACCGATTGACAAGTTCATAATTAGTTAGTTCATAAGTACCATCATTATAGATAGCTAAAATACGGTCTTCTCCTTCAAATGAACCCAGATGTTTACCTCTTCCGTCTGTGTTGAGACGTCCAATAGTACTGTCATACCAGATATCCAGTCCTCCCAGTGTAGAAGTTCCTGCAATTTTTAGCTTAACTTCTTTAACAGGATACTTTGTGAGTATATTGCCTTGAATATCACGGCCTTTTATTTCCAGGTCGGCAAAGTTATAATCAAAAACTTTAAGTCGGGCAGAAGAATTGGCTGTTAATTTAACAGAGACGATTTCTGCTTCTGCATTAGGGTTAGCTGTAAGATATACAATCTTTCCTCCACCTTTGGTCAGGTCATATTCCCGGTCGCGGGTAACGGCTATTACCTGAAAGCGCTTCACGTAGGTAATACCAGATTGGCTATTGGTATAGGCCAGGTTATAAACCATTCGTTCGTCTCCTTTTTTGAAAACGGCAGCATGAAGAATATCTTTTCCTACAAACGCTTTGTCCTGGATCTTAGTTACCAGGCATTTGCCATCACGACGAAACACAATGATCTCATCAATGTCTGAACATTCACTTACTTCAATAGCATTTTCATCTTTCTTCAGGCCATATCCAATAAAACCATCCTTTGCATTCAGATAGAGTTTCTGGTTTGCTGCTGCAACTACTGTAGCCTTAATGGCTTCAAAACTCTTGATTTCTGTTTTACGTTCTTTTCCTTTCCCATATTTTTTCAACAACTCTTTAAAGTAGCTGATAGCATAACGTGTCAGATTGTTAAGATGATCTTCTACTTCTGCTAATTCTTCCTCCAGTCTCCGCATTAACTCATCTGCCTTAAATCCATCATATTTGGAGATTCGTTTAATGCGGATTTCAAGCAAACGCAGAATATCTTCTTCTGTAATTGCCCTGTAAAAATTCTTCTTATGTGGTTTTAATCCTTTATCTACAGTGGCTATGACAGCCTCGAAGGTTTCGCATTCTTCAATCTTACGATAAATGCGGTTTTCAATAAAGATCTTCTCCAGAGATGAGAATAAAATCTTTTCCTGTAATTCACTTTTACGTATTACCAATTCTTGCCGAAGCAGCTCTCTGGTATTTTCCGTAGAAATTCTGAGCAACTCGCCTGTACCTAGGAATACAGGTTTCTCATTAAAAATAACACAGGTATTAGGCGAAATAGATACCTCACAATCTGTAAAGGCATACAAGGCATCAATGGTAATATCAGGTGATGTACCTGGTTGTAACTGAACCTCAATTTCTACATCCTTTGCTGTGTTATCAGTTACTTTTTTGATCTTGATCTTTCCGGAATCGTTAGCCTTTACAATAGAGTCACAAAGCTGTGCAGTTGTAACACCAAACGGAACATCCTTAATCAACAATGTCTTTTTGTCTTTCTCTTCAATATGGCAACGAACCCGAACCTTTCCACCTCTCATGCCATCATTGTAGTTCGACACGTCAATCATACCACCTGTAATAAAATCAGGATATAGAGTGGGAGTATGTCCACGAAGTATTTCTATCGAGGCTTCAATCAGTTCACAGAAATTGTGTGGAAGAATTTTGGTAGCCAAACCCACTGCAATACCTTCTACACCCTGTGCCAGAAGCAATGGAAACTTTACTGGTAATGTAACAGGCTCTCTTTTTCGTCCATCATACGAAAGCTGCCATTCTGTAAGATCTGCATTAAATAAAACATCCAGACCAAATTTGCTCAGACGAGCTTCAATATAACGAGAGGCCGCTGCATTGTCCCCTGTGCGAACATCACCCCAGTTACCCTGTGTATCAATAAGTAAATCTTTTTGACCCATATTTACGATAGCATCACTGATTGATGCATCTCCATGTGGGTGATACTGCATGGTTTGTCCAATAACATTCGCTACCTTATTGTATCTTCCATCGTCCATTTCTTTCATGGCGTGAAGAATACGACGTTGTACAGGTTTTAGACCATCTTCAATAGAAGGTACTGCCCGTTCAAGAATTACATAGGAGGCATAATCCAGAAACCAGTTCTGGTACATACCTTCAATAGCTTCACTATCATGTAACAGATCCTCTACATTAGGTTTATCAGATTCAGTATGTTCCGTACTTTCCTGCTGCTCCGTTACTTCCTGGGAGTCAGTAGCTTCCTGTTGTTCAGTTCCTTGCTGTTCCGTGTCTTTCGGGTCGGTATCTTTGTGGTTATCGTTCGTATCCATTAGCGCTTTTTTTCTCTTTAAGATGTAACTGGTTGATATGTAAGTATTATCTATCAGCCCAGTTTAACATAACTCCCTACCCATTTTATATGCTGGCGGTGTAGGGTATAAATATCATGAACAGACTGATCATCAATATGCCCATCAAAGTCAAGATAAAACCATGACTGAAACTTCCCTTTATTGCGAACCGGGCGACTATCAATTTTGGTGATATTTATATTTCGTTTATTAAATTCTTCCAGGAAATGAAATAAGCTACCTGGCTTATCACTATCCGGAAGATTTACTACAAAAGTAGTTTTGTCGTTGCCACTTCGCTGATTGACAAAGTTCTTCCCAATGATAAAGAAGCGGGTGGCATTGCTTTGACTATCTTCAATGTTATTGAATAAAATCGGTATATTGTAAAGCTTGGCTGCTATATGTGAACAAATAGCAGCGGAATTAGGCTCTTCACTGATCTTTCGTGCAGCTTTTGATGTGCTTTCAACTGGAATGTATTCTACAGATATTCCTTCAAAGTAATCTGTGAGGAATTTCTGACACTGACGGAACGCAATATCCTTTGAATAAATACGACGAATATCTGTTAGCTTATCACATTTGCTGGCAAAGGTAAAATGAACAGGCATAAGAATTTCAGCTACAATTTTTACGTCCTTCTCTGATAGTAAATCAATTGTTTCAATTACACTACCTTCCTGATTATTCTCAATTGGGACGATACCAAATCTTGCTCTCTCTGTTTCAACTGAGTCAAATACAGAGCGGATACTTCCCATTGCCATGTATTCACTAATCGCTCCAAACCGGCTCTCGGCTGCCTGATGAGTAAAGCTTCCTTCCGGACCCAGATAGGCTATCCGTTCAGGAAGTTCAATATTCCGCGCAACGGCAAATATCTCCTGAAATATAGCTTCAATGGCAGGGCGTGTGAGTAAACCACTACTTAGTTGGGTCAGACGATCTACAATTGATTTTTCACGTTCCGGACGATAAATAATGGAATTATTGGCACGCTTTAATTCTCCTACTTTTTTTACAACATCCAGTCGTTGGTTAAGCAAATGAAGGATCTGTTCATCCAGACTATCAATTGTATAACGTAGTTTGAGTAATTCGGTTTCTACAGAATCAGTTTGCAAGGGTACTTAAATATTGAGTGAGCAAGATGATTAAATTCCTACATGCTAAGTTTGTTGAGACATCAAAAAAACTACGACACCAGTGTATCTTCCTCTTCTTTTATTTCTTCTGTTGCAGGTGCGTCTTCTGTGAAATCTTTTTCAATGCGAAGATTATCAATAATAAACCGTTGACGATCTGGTGTGTTTTTACCCATATAGTAACTCAATAGTTTATGTATTGAGCTTTCCTTCTCTAGAATAACAGGGTCGAGACGAATATCTTCACCGATAAATCTGGCAAACTCACTTGGCGAAATCTCTCCAAGTCCTTTGAATCGTGTTATTTCAGGTTTATTTCCCAGTTTTCGAATGGCAGCCTGTTTTTCTTCTTCTGAATAACAATAAATGGTCTCTTTTTTATTGCGTACCCGGAATAGGGGAGTATCCAGAATGTAAATATGTCCTTTCTTAACCAGATCCGGAAAGAATTGCAGAAAGAAAGTTAACAATAACAAACGAATATGCATTCCATCGACGTCTGCATCTGTGGCTATAACTACCTGGTTATAACGCAATGAATCCAAACTATCTTCGATATCTAGTGCATGTTGAAGAAGGTTAAACTCCTCGTTTTCGTATACAACACGTTTGGTTAGACCATAACAGTTAAGAGGTTTTCCCCGCAAGCTGAATACTGCCTGATAATCTACATTGCGTGCCTGAGTGATAGATCCACTGGCAGAGTCTCCCTCTGTGATGAATAATGTAGTATCAAAACGTTTATCATTCTTTTCATCAGAAAGATGGACACGACAGTCGCGAAGCTTACGATTATGCAGATTGGCCTTTTTTGCTCGTTCATTGGCTATTTTACGTATACCTGCCAGTTCCTCGCGTTCCTTCTTGGATTGCTGAATACGTTTTTCCAGAGCAGCTGTAGTTTCTTTGTTTCTATGGAGGTAATCATTTAGATTCTTCTTAATGAAATCGTCCACGAACTTCTTCATGGTCATTCCATCTGGAGCAATATTCAACGAACCCAGCTTAGTCTTTGTCTGCGATTCAAACACTGGCTCTTGTACTCGTACAGAAACAGCCGCTACAACAGAGGCCCGTATATCTGATAATTCAAAATTCTTCTTATTGGATTGAAAGAAATCGCGTATTGTGACTGCAAATGACTCTCTGAATGCCTGAAGATGAGTACCTCCCTGTGTGGTGTATTGACCATTAACAAATGAATAATATTCTTCACCATACGAACTTCCGTGAGTCAATGCAAGTTCAATGTCTTCCCCTTTTAGATGAATAATTGGATAGCGTCTGCTTTCTTCATCTATTTTTCTGGACAGAAGATCATACAATCCTTTTGGGGAATGGTATTTCTGATTATTAAAGATAACAGTTAAGCCTGCATTCAGGTAGGCATAGTTCCAGATCTGTTCTTCCAGAAACTGAGGAATAAAGTGGTAGTGTTTAAAAATGGTATCGTCTGGTTCAAAATATACCAGTGTTCCATTTTTTTCTTTGGTATCACTTTCCGGAGCATCTACTTTCAGAATACCTCGCTCAAACTCTGCTGAGCGGGTTTTTCCATCCCGGAACGCCTGTACTTTAAAATAGGTAGATAGGGCATTCACTGCTTTTGTACCTACACCATTCAGACCAACTGATTTCTGAAAAACAGATGAGTCATATTTACCACCTGTATTAATTTTGGAAACCACATCTACTACTTTACCCAGAGGTATCCCACGGCCATAATCACGCACAGTGACCCGCTTCTCTGTAACATCGATTTCGATAGTTTTTCCAAAACCCATTGTGTGCTCATCAATGGAATTATCTACTACTTCTTTAACCAGAACATAAATGCCATCATCAGGCGAAGCTCCATCTCCTAATTTGCCAATATACATCCCTGGACGCAAACGAATATGTTCGCGCCAGTCAAGTGATTTAATACTGTCTTCCGTATACGCCTGTGGTTGGGTTGCCATATAGGTTGCTTAGTGTATAGTTAAAATTAATAGGCTGATTATTAGTATAAGCAGGTTCTTTTCTAGGAAATATGCCATTCGAGAGAATCTTGAACCTGCCTGCTATTTGCAAAATTAAATAAAAATTTCGTTTACCTCTATAAAACTTTTCCTCTTATTCTTTTTAATGACGAACAAAAATATGGCTACTCTGCTGGGCTATATTGATTTGTTGTTTGTTTTTTGTGCGTTAAGTTGTTGTTTATGAATGGTTTGTGTTATGTTATTGTGTGGTTTGCCAAATTGTTTTTAACAGCTGTGAAGTGATTGGTTTGTTTTGCGAACATTTTGTTTCTGAAACCTGTTGATGTAAGGTTGCTTACACCCGTTCTTTTTCTCAACTTTGTAAAAGAAAATATATTAATCAGTACTAGTTGTGCTATTATCCAGAAAATGAAAGAAATGTCTACATATGGGAAGATCGGAAGATGGCTTGGATATATTATCTTACTGAGTGCCTGTCGTCCGGCAGAGCAGAAAGAGCTGAAGATACCTCCATTGCCTAATGGAGAACAGGCTGTTATACAAACCAGTCTGGCTGCCTTGACAGATGCGATAGAAGATGAGCCTCGTAATGGCAGTTATTATTTCAGGAGAGCGGCTTTATATGAACAGGCACATCGGTATGGTGAGTCACTGCAGGATATTAACAAGGCTATTGAATACCGAAGCACCAATGAAGCCTATGGACGTTATTATGTATTGCGCGGACGTATTTATCTGTTGCAAAACAAGATAGACCAGGCTTATGCGGATGCAATACAATCTGAAAAGCTTGGTGCCCAGTCAGCAGCTGCTTATTTACTTCGCGGTCAATTGTATGCCATCAAAGGAAAGTATACAAATGCAATGAATGCATTAAAAGAAGCCAAACAGATGACACCTTTTGATCCTCAGGTATATTATTGGGAGGCTAATGCGTTGGCAGGATTAGGAGATACAGCACAGGCTATTTCACTATTTCATACAACTTTACAGACCCGCAAAGATTATATCCAGGCATATAATCGATTGACTGAGATCTATGCAAAGCAGAAGGATTTCGTAACTGCCAAACAATATGCCTATGCAGGATTGAAAATAGATTCAAATAATGTACTGATCAATAATAATCTTGGATCAATTTATAGGCTATCCAAGCAAACAGACAGTGCTGTCTATTGTTTTCAAAGATCTTTGAAACGAGATACCTCACAACATAATCTGAATTATGAATTGGGCAGAATATTCTTTGAAAAGAAAAATTACTGGACTGCTACTCCTTATTTTGAGAAGCTAACTACACGATTTGTCAAGTATCCGGATGTACCGGAATTGCTGGCTGTTTGCTATGATCTTACCGGGCAGGAGCGTATTAAGATGGAATCATTACAAGCTGTATTAGCTGTAGATAGCACAGATAAAAAAACTATCCTCTTGTATGATGCACTCAATCGGCGGATTACTTATCGACGCCGGCAGATGGTTATGGATTCTCTGGCAACGAAAAAGCAACAGATTATTAATATTGCCCCTGTTGAAATAAGGAGAAGATAATAACATACAACTTGTTCAAATTGCTGCACAAAGAAAAAGCCATCTGTAAATCAGATGGCTTTTTCTTTAATTAAACAAAATATTTTAAGCGAATTACTTCTTTCTCAGAAAGATAGCGCCAGTGACCACGTGGAAGGTCCTTTTTCGTCAACCCTGCATATGTCGTTCTATCCAGTTTTACAACTTTATAACCCAGATGTTCAAAAATACGGCGAACAATTCGGTTACGTCCCAGATGAAGCGCAATTCCTATAAATTTTCTGTCAGGAGAGACTATTGCCAGATCATCTACTTTGGCTACACCATCTTCCAACTCTACACCATCAATGATTGCCTGATAATCTTCAGGTGTAATAGGGCGGTCAATTTCTACCTCATATAGTTTCTGAATCTCATTGGATGGATGAGATAGTTTTTCAGCCAGTTCTCCATCATTGGTAAGTACCAGGAGACCTGTAGTATTTCTATCAAGTCGGCCTACTGGATAAATACGTTCCTGGCAGGCATTACTTACCAGTTCCATTACCGTTTTGCGTTCTTCCGGATCTTCAGTGGTAGTAATATAGTCTTTAGGTTTGTTCAAGAGTACATATACCATTTTTTCACGGCTCAATGTACGATTGCCATATTTTACAATATCACCTGGTTTTACCTTATAGCCAAGTTCATTTACTACCTTGCCGTTAACCTTAATTTCTCCGGATTCAATCAATACATCCGCTTCACGACGTGAACAAATTCCTGCATTGGCAATATAGCGGTTTAACCGAATATCAGCATCATCAGGTATTGAATCCTGTTTGGTCTTGCTCTTGCTTTTTCCGCGTCCTTTATTTCTTTTATCGAATCCTTTTAAATCGTATTCTGGAGGAGTTTGTTTTTTTCCTTCAAATGCATAGGCTCCTGTATCCTCTTGATCTTCTTTAGGTGCACGATATTTCTGTCCTGTAAATCGTTCATTCCGATTATCTGTTTTATTGGTCTTACGGAATGGCTTTTGTTCGGATTTATCAGAAAAATTATCTCTTTTTTGACGTTCAGACTTTATCTCTTCGGAAGAAATATCCTTATTAAAGGATTTACGTCTGTCTGAGCCGCCAAAAGCACCTGTTTTCTTAGATCCGTATGGTTTCTTATCTGTTTTATCAAATGTGTTTCTATCTCTTCTGTCATCAGATCTTTCATCTGAGCGATATACTTTTTTGAAGGGCTTATCTGATCTGTCAAATGATTTTCTCTCACGGTCAAACGGTTTATCTGACTTGTCAAACGATCTTTTTTCCCGATTAAAAGGTTTGTCTGAACGATCGAATGATTTTTTCTCACGATTGAAAGGTCTGTCAGAGTTAGATGGGCGATCAAACGACTTTTTCTCATCGCTGAACGGTTTATCTGACTTGTTAAATGCTCTTTTTTCCCGATTGAAGGGCTTATCTGATTTGAAAGAGCGGTCAAATGATTTATCTGATCTATCAAAAGATTTCTTATCCCGGTTGAAAGGTTTGTCTGAACGGTCGAATGATTTTTTCTCGCGGTTAAAGGGCTTGTCTGAGTTGAAAGATCTTTCTGATTCTCCTTCGTTACGTTTGCGAAAATTGGATGGTTTTTTACCAAACTCTTTTTTCTCTTCTCCTCTACGAAATGAGCTTTTGCGATTATCATCGCCTTCTTCACTTTTACGAAAAGATTTTTTGAAAGGCTTGTCGTTGCTAAAATTGCTTGAGGAACGACGGTCTTTAAAGGAAGAACCGCCTGTTGATTTACGTTTGTCTGAAAACTCGGTTCTTTTGCCAAAAGATTGTTGTCCTTCCTCATTTGAATTGCGGTTGGAAGTAGACTTTCTGTTGGAAAACGATTTAGAAGGGCGATTGTCATTCTTCTGGGATCTAAAAGACCCCGATGCATTCTCTTTTTTTCTCATGTGCATGCAGTATCACTACTGTATTAAACTAAATGAATGTACTTGATAGTATTCTATTGTATGGTAAGAAACAGAATAGCCTGTTTCTATTCGAAAATTTTCGCAAGTTACGACTTTTATTCTGATAAAATGTTTTTTCGTTTATTTATGCTGTTAAAATAAATAGATAGAAGACGGAAATAGTACTAACATGGTGTATTCTAGCCATCTATATTTCATAGTAATCAGGTGCAATAGCAACTATTATTTTGCAGAGTCGTCTTTTGTGTGATCTGGTGTCTGGAGCTGGGCTGCAATTTCCGGATTTATTTCGTTTTCAGTAGTTACAAAATCTTTAGGTTGAGGAAGATCCCGCATGCTTTGAATTCCAAAATATTCCATAAATTTTTTGCTTGTTCCATATAAGAGTGGGCGTCCCAAGGTTTCTGCCTTTCCCATTATTTCAATAAGTTCTTTGTCGAGTAGCTTCTGAATGGCATAGTCACAGTTGACCCCCCGTATGTGTTCTAGCTCGGTTTTGGTGATAGGTTGTTTGTAAGCGATTATAGCTACTGTCTCCAGTGCGGCAGTTGATAATCGTTTCTTTGCGGATTGTTTTAGCAATATACCAATACTGGCCTGGTAGGCGGGTTTAGTAAGAAACTGATACCCTTCTGCAATGTGATAGATACCAAATGTATATTCATCTGATTGATACTTGTGAAGCAGATCCTGAATGGCATTTTCGATGTCTTCCTTCGGAATATTTGCCTCAAACATTTCTGATAAACATTGTTGTATATCTACTACCTTAATAGGTTGTGCCGAGCAGAAGATCAATGCTTCAACATGGTTTTGCAGAAAGTTCACAGTGGAATATATTTAGTTTGATACCTATACTACAAAGATACGAAGCATCTTTGGAAAAACACAAGGCTTACTATGTTCACAAAAGCGATTGTGAGCATAGTAAGCCTTGCAAGATCAATAACGTATAGGTTAGTTGGATTTTCTCAGTTTCGCTTCAATAGAATGAAGTGTATGAGGAACAGCACGGAGACGTTCTTTTGGAATAAGTCTTCCTGTATCAACACATACGCCATAGGTACCATTCTTGATACGAATCATGGCATTTTCAAGTTGTTGAATAAATTTTTGTTGTCTTGCTGCTAATTGGCTCAGGCTTTCTCTCTCCATTGAATCAGCCCCATCTTCCAGGAGTTTGGAACTTCCTGTTGTGTTGTCTGTTCCGCTGTCATTTCGCTTACTAAGCTGATCTTTGATATAATTCAGCTCATTACGAGCCAAGTCCAGCTTTTGAGAAATGATACCTTCAAATTCTCTCAACTCGTCTTCTGAGTAGCGCATTTTTTCTTCGGCGTTGTTCATAGGGCTGCTCGTTGCTTTTTTATATGGAAGATAATTGTAGTTTAGATACTTAATAGGCAGCTGGCCAACTAAATTTTGCGCGAATTTACACTTTTTTACTAAAAAATAAAATTGTTTTTTTTCTTACAAGCACAATACTTTTTGCGCATCAGATGCTTTGAATAAGCATTTTTATAATGGCAGCTTGGGTCATAACTGTTTTTATGTATAATTTTTTTCAAATCTCAATTATAGTCCTATCACGCTTCATATTATCGGATTGGATTTGAATAAGAATTGTTGCATTTTTGGCGCAATTCTTACATTGATACGCTTTTTCTATATAAGGTAAACGCCAATGGAAAGAATATCTTGGAGCGAAGGGTAAAACGTGTGTAATCTTATTATGCTTTAAAGATGGCAATTGACAAAATTCTGGAAAACGTACTTCGGTATATTGAGTCTCGTTTTGAGTTATTTAAGCTTGAAATAGAGGAATCTGTTTCAATTGCTTTAGTCAGATTGATTCAGGGATTGATAATTGGTATATTAGGCGTATTTGTGTTATTATTTTTTAGTTGGGGTGTTGCAAATGCATTAAATGTCTGGTTAAATAGTACATTTGTGGGGTATTTTCTAGTAGGAGGGATCTATCTGATTTTAATGTTGGCTATTCTTTCCAGATCTGGTGAAGAGAAACTGAAACAAAAGATTGAAGGAAAAGTATCTGGAATGTTTGATAAGCAGAAGAAAAAGATAGATACGGAGGGAAATACCGAAGCGATGCTGGAAAATGATGTATACAGAAATAACTCTGAGATATAGAACTTTCACATATAATGGATTAACCATTTTAAAACTTTTTATTATTGGGTATTATGACTACAAAATCAAGTATCGCTGACCGAAAAGCTTCTTTAAATCGGGCTACAGAAAAATATAAAAAAGCAATAGAAAACCAGGTAGGTGATTTAAAGGCTAATGCAGGAAAGATAGGGAAGAATGCCTTAATTATTGGAGGTACATTAGTGGCTGGTTATCTGATTGTAAGAGTGCTTGTAGGCAAAGATAAAACCACACAGCTATCATTTGAAAAAGAAGAACGTAACCTACCCGCTGCACCTGTAAAACGTGAATCTGCCATTGTAAGTTTGATCAAACAACAAATTGCGCTATTTTTGATCGCGATTGCGAAAGAGAAACTTTTTCAGGCAATCGAGCAACTAAGAAAAAATGACACCCAGCGTACTAGAGAAACTCATTCATAACAGGAAGACAAACAAGAAAGCATTTGCAGTTTTGATTGATCCGGATAAAACAGATGCGGTGCACTGCCATACGCTGATCCGGAGTGCAATCGAAAATCGTGTAGATTTTTTCTTTATTGGGGGAAGCTTAATTGTAGGTGGGGGAATGAATCTACTCATTCGAAGTATAAAAGAACATTCTTCTATCCCTGTTGTATTGTTTCCCGGAAGTAATCTGCATATTGACCCGTCAGCTGATGCTATTTTGTTTCTATCTTTGATATCCGGACGAAATCCTGATTACCTGATTGGACAACATGTAATTGCCGCTCCAATTCTGAAAAAAAGTCAGCTGGAAATATTGTCCACCGGGTATATGCTGATTGATAGTGGAAAACAAACGACAGTCTCTTATATTAGTAATACGACACCTATTCCCTATGACAAGCCGGATGTGGCCGCTTGTACTGCTATGGCGGGAGAAATGCTGGGAATGAAATTAATCTACCTTGACTCTGGAAGTGGCGCACAAAAAACAGCTTCCCCTCAGATGATTGCTACAGTTCGGCGTTCGGTGGATGTACCTATCATAGTAGGAGGGGGTATTACGTCTGCTGCTCAGGCTGTTGAAAGTTTGCAGGCAGGAGCTGATCTGATTGTGGTTGGCAATGGTATCGAAAGAAATCCTGATTTGCTTCCCGAAATAGCTGCTCAGGTACAGGCTTTAAATCAAGCTGCCATCGTTGAATAATCGGTTTTTAAAAGATATTTTGTTGAGTACTAGAAACAAAAATGTCCTTTCTATATAGAAAGGACATTTTTGTTTTGGATGGATTACTTTATGCTGAGTTTCTGGCCGCATTAATAATACCAAACATTGCACGTATAATCAGCTTATTGTATGCTTCTGTCTGTTCTGTACTTTTGGTTGTGTCTGTATTGAGCATTTGTAACGCATATTGTTGTATAATAATCAAAGGCAATACAACCCGTTCCCTAACTGTAATGGATTGTCTAGTAATGGGGTTGCTTTCCAGCAAAGTCGAAGACTGTGATATTTCTAACAACAGGTTGTAGGTACGTTGAAACTCTTCCTCCATCTTATGCCAGAGTTCTCCATAGGTAGGATCATCTGCCATATATTTGGTTACCGCATAATTAGATTTTGACAAGGACTGCATTGAGTTTTCTATCAGCGTTCTGAAAAACAGAGAGTGCTCATAGAGTTTTAACATCGCCTCTGTCTTACCTTCTTTCTTCAGTTTCTCTATTGCTGTTCCAAACCCATAGAATCCTGGTACGTTTTGTTTCATTTGTGCCCAGGAACCTACAAACGGAATAGCTCTCAGATCTTCAAAACGTAAGGCATCTCCCTGACCTCGTTTGGTTGGACGACTTCCTATATTGGTTTGGCCATAAAACCGGAGTGGTGTCATTTTATCCAGATAGGGGACAAATGTTGGATGATTCTTCAAATCAAGGTATGAATGATAAGAAATCTCCGCCATTTCTTCCAGTAAGCCTTTTTCTTCGTCGCTAAGATCTTGTTCTGTGTCCTTGAATAAGTGATTTTCGAGTCCCGCTGTAAACAATTTTCCCAGATTATGCATAGCAGTAGCTACAGTGCCGTAATTGGAACTAATTGTCTGGCCTTGTATGGTCAACTGGATTTCTTTGTCTTCAATTCCTTTGCCTAGCGACGCATAGAAGTTGTGGTTATTTCCACCACCACGTCCTGGAGGGCCTCCTCTTCCGTCAAAGAAGGTCACTTTGATACCATATTGACGCGACATACGAGTTAGTTCTTCTTTTGCCTGATAAATAGACCAGTTAGCACGTAAGTAGCCTCCGTCTTTTGTTCCATCAGAGAAGCCTACCATAATTGTCTGCTGATTTCCTCTATTGGTAAGGTGCTGACGGTAGTAGGGGTGCTGATACAGGAATTCCATAATACCTCCTGCATTTGCCAGATCTCCAACAGTTTCAAATAATGGTACAATATCTACTGGAATAGAATCTGTCTGATGAATGGTTTTTATCAAAGAGAGAACTTCTATTACATTTAAGGCAGTGTTGCAATTGCTGATGACATATCGATGACAACCTGCTTCTCCATTTAACTGCTGAATTTCCTGAATAGTACGAATAGAGCCAATGATGTCTTTGCTGGTTTCATCTTTGACATCTTCTGGTTGGGGGGTAATCTGTAAAGAAAGAAGATAGTCAATCTTCTGTGCTTCATTCAATTGTTCGTATTCTTTGAGTTTTCCCTGAGCTGCAATCAGTTCGTTCCAGGCTGCTGCATGCTTTCTGCTGTCTTGTCTTACATCCAGGCTTGCAAAATAGAAGCCAAACAAACGTACTTTAAAGATAAACTCATCCAACAAATCGAGGAAGAGCCCATCATGTTGTTGAATAAGAATCTGACGGGCTTCTGAAAGGTCGGCCAGAAGTTCTTCTGCTGAATTATATTTTTCCTCTTCCGGATAGTAAATGCTATTATTAATTTTTTCTTCTGCCAGTGCAATAAGCCTTTCGACTCCATTGAATGTAAATCGTCTTTTCAGAAGGCGTATATCTCTGTAATAACAACGTAAAACAGTTCGTCGAAGGTGTTGAGAAACCTTTAAGGTTATATCTGGAGTAACAAAAGGATTGCCATCACGATCTCCACCAGGCCAGAATCCCAGCCTTATCAGCTGATTATGAGGCCAGTCATATACACTAAAACGCAAACCTCTGATTAATTTGAGTAAAATTCGTGGGATTGCATAGTAAAAAACACTTTCCAGAAACCAGCTTAAACTTACAGCTTCATCAAATGGGGTTGGTTTTTCCTGATTAATGAAGCCTGTTTTTCCCAGTTGGAGCAATAAATTATTGATTTCTCCAAAGTCATTACTACGAATGGCCCTTTCCAGTTCATTAATGATAGTGAGTACTTTTCCGGGATAGAACTGAGTAGGATGAGCTGTTAATACAATCCGTACACAATAATCAGAAAGTTTTTCCAGGAGTTTCTCCCGGATAGCCGTGTTATCTATGCGGTTCAGTAGATGGTTGATAGATCCTTTTCCTTCTCTATCATGAATTTGGTCGAATGCCGCATCTTCAACAGAATCAAATAAAACTACTTGTCGTTCAATATATTGAATAAAGTTGAAAAGTAGACTTATCTGTTCTTTATGAGAGGATCCTTCCAGAAATTCATCAAAGAAATGTTCAATAATCTCTTTGGGGCTTTGTTCTTTAGTAAGACCTTCTTCACTTTGCTGTATAAGAAGAGGGAGTAATGTGCCTGTCCGAAATATATTCCGGAAGGGTAAACTCAAAAACAAGCTATTGAAGATATTGTATCGGGTAACTACAGCGTTCTGATATTGATCATTCATGGGTTGTAAGTATCAGGTAGAAATCCTGTATGGCTAGTGGGACTTACTCATAAAATATTCTTTTGTGCAAATGTAAAATATCAGGTTTATATTTTTTACAATAATTCAAATTAAAAATAAAAAAAGCCTTGGTATAATACCAAGGCCGTTGTAAGGAAGGTTTGTTAGGGTAAGAGCGGTATCTGTAAATAAGTAAAAACCCTTATATGTTCATCAGTGTTTCCCGGCGACGCATTTTACCTGCTGGAATACCAAACATCATTTTGAAACGGCGGCAGAAGTATGCAGTGTCTTTATACCCTACCTCGTGGCCAATCTCCCGAATACTTTTCTTGGTTGTACGCAGAAGTTTTACTGCCTGTTCCATGCGCTGATATTCAATGTAATCCTGAGGATTAATGCCTGTCAGCATTTTAAAATACTGCCCTACATAATCTTCTGATACATTGGCAACATTAGCTAATACCTTGTTAGATAGATCGCCTCCCAGATTTATCTTGATATGATTGAATATATCTATCAGGCGAGGATCTTTGAAATAAGTACTGTTGGTTGCCAGCTTTTCTACAAACATACGGTTTTTCAATATATACCGCACAATTTCCACTACAATTTCGTCTGTTTTTATTTGTGTTACCCGTTCTTTTCCTGGCAATTCCTGAAGTTGTTCAGCTACCAGCTCCTGAATAGTCCGAACAAGTTCAGGAACGCCAGAAATAATAAATGGAGGAATATCCAGTGATGCAAAGAAGTTTACGGAGTCAAATACTTTGGCTTCAAAACTAACCTGCGAAAAAGAATCACTCAGTGTTCCAATCCGGGCGATATCCCGATTGGCTGCAAAGTATTTTTCTTTATTGCTGACAAATTCTTCGTTAGTGATGGTAGTAGGATTAGATCCATATGTGATGCTTAGTAGCTTGCCTCCTGGAATAAATAAGATATCGCCTTCACTCACTTTTATATTATCAGGCCCGTAAGATAATGTACCTTGGTGTAGTAATATAATAGTATTTTCTACATCATAATAGTTTCTTACATGAATGGGTTGTAATAATTTAATGTTTTTGGCTTTTAAAAATTTAATGCCAAGAGATTCAATAATCTTGTTATAATCTTCCATACAGAGGTGCTTGGGTTGGAAAAATATGGATATATCGGTGAATAGTTGTATGAAAAAGGAATAATATACAAAAAAAGTTCGTGGTGCTCGCCTTTTTAATTTTGCACAATTCTACGAAAGAAACAATTTAAAAACAAATTGTAGTAATAAAATTGGCCAAAAGTAAGATAATGACTTATTTTCTATTTAAGAATATCCCGTGCGATTACAATTTTTTGTATTTCAGAGGTCCCTTCATAAATCTGCGTAATTTTTGCATCCCGCATAAGCCGTTCTACATGATATTCTTTCACATATCCATATCCACCATGCACCTGAACTGCTTCCACTGTTACGTCCATTGCAACCTGAGACGCATAGAGTTTGGCCATGGATGCTGCACGTGCAAAATCTGCGTGTTGATCTTTTAGATAGGCAGCTTTTAAACAAAGTAAGCGGGCTGCTTCAATCTGTGTTGCCATATCTGCCAACTTAAACTGAATTGCCTGATGCTCTGCAATAGGTTTCCCGAAAGCCTGACGTTGTTTGGCATATTCCACAGCTAACTCGTAGGCGCCTGATGCAATACCTAAGGCTTGAGAGGCAATACCAATACGCCCTCCACTTAGGGTTTGCATGGCAAATTTAAATCCAAATCCATCTTCTCCAATTCTGTTTTCCTTAGGAACTTTTACATCGGTAAACATCAAAGAATGTGTATCTGAACCTCTGATTCCTAATTTATTCTCTTTTTTACCTACTACAAATCCGGGCGATTCGCGTTCTACAATCAGTGCATTGATTCCTCTGTGCCCTTTTTCCGGATAGGTTTGGGCTATCACCAGATATACAGAAGCTGAACTGCCATTTGTAATCCAGTTTTTGGTGCCATTCAGTAAATAATAGTCACCCATGTCGACTGCTGTAGTACGTTGTGAAGTTGCATCTGAACCTGCTTCAGGTTCAGAGAGACAGAACGCACCTATAAGTTCGCCTGTAGCCAGAGGTATCAGGTATTTTTGTTTTTGTTCTTCTGTTCCAAATTTCTCTAGGCCCCAGCAGACCAACGAATTATTTACAGACATACATACTGATGCGGAAGCATCAATTTTGGAAATCTCTTCCATCGCTAATACATAGCTGATAGTATCCATACCTCCACCACCATATTGTTCACTAACCATCATACCCATAAATCCTAGTTCACCCATTTTGCGGATTTGTTCTTTGGGAAAAATCTGGTGTTCATCACGGTCTATAACTCCGGGCAAGAGTTCTGTACGTGCAAAATCTCTTGCTGCAGCCTGCACAGCCAGATGTTCTTCGGATAAGTGAAAACTGATAGGAGAGGAGATAAATGTATTTTCCATTAAAAAGTCTGATTTTTAGTAAATTGTATTTTGATGAAGGCTTTTAAAAATAATATTGGTTCTATACAACCATTTTCTTTGAGGCTAGTAGGCTTTTTCCGCTATATCTTCCTCAAATCTTCTAAGTATAGACCCTATATACCTTTAGTGATTCTCTTGTTTTGAAATAAATTATAAATAAAGTTCAATTTATCCGTCAAGTAGTCATAAATTTATAGCATATTTTTAACTTTACAAATAAAAAAGCGGAAATTGAATATTTCCGCTTTGTAGGGTCAGTTGCTTCAATATATATCTGAAACAGATCTATAAAATAAATCCTAGTAATAACCCTACTACTACAATAATAGGATGAGGTATTTTAGTGAAAGTAAGAAGCAAAAATGTAATAGCGATCACACTTATGTCAAGAATATTACCAGCTGATGGCTCAAACATAGGTATTACAGCAGACACAATTAATCCGGTTGAGGCGGCATTGATTCCTTCCAGAGAAGCTCGAACTACACGGTATTGCTTAAGCTGATTCCAGAAACGGTACACGAAGAATATCAAAAATGTACCAGGCAAAAATATACCGGCTGTAGCTGCCATACTGCCTATTAATTGTCCGGGTATGCCATAATCACGCATGGCAAGTGTACCAATAAAGGCGGTAAAGGCAAAAACAGGTCCTGGAACTGTCTGAGCAATAGCATAGCCGGACAGAAACTCTTCCTGAGTGAGATATTGTTTTTTCTTAAAGAGAACGAACTCTGTAAACATCAATGGGATTAGCACTTGTCCCCCTCCAAAAATCAGACTCCCATTTCGGTAAAAGTTCTCAAACAAACGTATAGGTAGCCAACGGGTGATACCACCTATGATGGCTGCCACTACTAGTATACCCAGCCAGAGCAAAAAGTTAGACCATTGAATCTGAAGAGGATCTTTGTGTTCCTGTCGTTCAAGTTTGTTGAACTGAACTGCTGTTGTAATACCCCCAATTAGCAAAACAATGGGTGGGATATAAGGGGACTGAAATATCAGACCTAATATAGCTGCTACAGAACCAATTCCTACACGCATTGCATTGGTAAAGACTTTACGACCAATCTGAAACCCAGCATAAATCATAAATCCCACTGCCATGGGTTGTATAAAGTGAGTAAAATCGAGCGAAATCTGATGCGCCTGTAAATAATTGATGGATAAAGCCGCAGCGGTCATAATAGCAACAGCTGGGGTAATCCATACGAATAAGGTGAGATATGCAAGATTAGGACCTCCGATTTTAAAGGCAATGGCAGTCAATGTTTGTGTAGAGGATGGGCCAGGAAGAATAGAGCACAGTGCAGTTAGTTCCATTAATTCTTCTTCTGTAACATAGGCTCTTTTTTTAACGAGCACTTCCAGATACAAGGCCAGATGGGCTTGAGGTCCTCCCATAGCCGTAATTGCTAATATAAATACATCCTTCAGAAAGATAAAATACCGTATTCTCCTGACTTTTTCATGGGGAGGAGTAGTAAGTTTCAGTGAAGGACGTATATCAAGCATTAGTAAGCGGCTCTAGTATTTAATTCAGTACAGCCAATAATATATATAGGTAGCTGTAATACAGATTGCTATTTCTTTTTCAAGCCCAGTTCAATAAGACGCTCATTAAGAAATTCGCCTGCTGTCATATCTGCAAACAATTTAGGATGTGCCTCATCAATGCAGGATGGCAAACAAGTCAGATCCATTTCCGAACGGGGGTGCATAAAGAATGGCATAGAGAACCGGGATGTTTTCATCTTTTCTTTAGGCGGATTTACAACCCGGTGTATTGTTGATTTCAGTTTGTTATTTGTAAGACGATCCAGCATATCACCAACATTGACAATCAATTGTTCAGGTAGGGCTGTAATTGGAATCCAGGCCCCATCCCGGCGGAGTACTTGTAATCCTTCTGCACTGGCTCCCATTAGTAGCGTAATGAGATTAATATCTCCATGAGCCGCGGCGCGTACAGCATCTGCTGGTACTTCATCTGGATTTTCAATAGGAAAGTAATGTATGGATCTCAGAATGCTATTTCCATTTTTTACTTTATCATCGAAATAGTGTTCATCCAGGCCTAGATACAAAGCAATAGCCTGTAACATGGTTATTCCTGTTTTTTCCAGCTGTTTATATACTGTAAGCCCTATTTCTTCCAGTTCCGGAAATTCATCCGGCCAGATGTTGGCAGGATATTCATCCTTAACAGGATCATTATCTGTTACATGCTGTCCTATATGATAAAACTCCTTTAAATCAGGCGTTTTGAAACCCTTGGCTGTCTCTTTACCTTTTCCTATATAACCTCTTTGACCATGAAGTTCCGGAAATTCATACTTCTTTTTCAATTCATCTGCTGAATAGAAGAATTTCTGAAATGTATCATACAATTTAGTTGAGAGTTCTTCTGTCAAATAGTGGTTACGAATGGCAACAAAACCAATAGCATTGTATGCTGCACCCAGATCTGCAACAAATTTTGCTTTGCGCACAGGATCGCCGGATGTAAAATCAGACAGATCTAGTGAGGGGATTTCCGAATAAAGGATTTCGTTCATTTGAAAAATGAATTAGGTTTTGTTTGTTGTGTCGAAAATAACGGATAGTCAGTTAGATACAGAAATTGTACTATGGGTTTTCTCAACGGGTTATACTTTATTGGGAATCATAATTCCATATATTCAGTTTTCTGTAATTACAGTGCGCGGAATAGAGCCTGTATATAACAGTAGCTATCTTTTCGCAAAGTAATAAAGATTTTATGAATGAAAGAATGATTTATTGCAGGAAATCCGATAGCTTTGGCAAGTTTCTGAAGATTTTTAGTGCTCTTGGTTTACTCTGTTATTCCATACGATGGCATGAAAATGGTAGTAGGTTTAATACAGGCTAATTATAAATAAATAATTGTATATACATACAAACTTTTGCCGTTTACACATCACTTTTAATGAAACAAACCATGAACAGACGTGTTTTTCTTTCCAATTCCGCACTACTTGGTTTTGCGGGTTTATTACTTCCAAAATCATTTTTTGTAGAGCCCAAAGAGATTTTTACATTGCCAGCTCTTCCTTATGGATTTGATGCATTGGAGCCACATATAGATAAGTTGACCATGGAGATACACCATGACAAGCATCACAAAACCTATGTTGACAATCTGAACAAAGCGATTACTGGTACTCCTCTGGAAAAACAGAGTCTGGCAGATATTCTGGCAACAGCGAGCAAACATCCGGCTGCTGTTCGTAACAATGCAGGAGGGCACTACAACCATTCTATGTTCTGGTCTATTATGGCTGCTCCCAATACCAATAAACCTTCAGCTGAATTAACTGCAGCTATTGATAAAAAGTTTGGTAGCTTTGACAAGTTCAAGGAAGAGTTTAATAAAGCGGCTACAACTCGCTTTGGATCAGGTTGGGCATGGTTGATCGTTACGGCTAAAGGTGAACTGGCGGTGACTTCAACTCCTAATCAGGACAATCCATTGATGGACGTAGTTCCTGAAGCTGAAAGAGGATATCCTGTTTTTGGAATTGATGTATGGGAACATGCTTACTATCTCAAATACCAGAACAAACGGGCTGATTATGTAACTGGCTGGTGGAATGTACTGAACTGGAATGCCATTAACCAACGATATACAGAGGGTATAAAGTCAAAGAAGAAGTAATACCTTTGAGGCTATACAAAATAAAAATCCCGTATGAATACGGGATTTTTATTTTGAGAGTATTTACTTTCGTTTCTTCACTGGCATTGCTTTTTCTATTTCTCTATTCTGTACTTCCTGCTCCAGCTCTGAGTACCATGCTTCGCCATATTTGCGAATGAGTGGATTTTTAAGGAATTTGTATACAGGTACTTTAAGCGATTCTCCTAATTGACAGGCTGCATGGCATATTTGCCAGCGGTGATAGTTAATAGCATCCCACTGATCATATTTAGTGATGCGGATAGGGTATAAATGACAGGAAATAGGTTTGTGATAATCTATTTTACCATCCAGATGGGCCTGTTCTATGGCACATTTTAATACTCCTTTTGCATCATAAATAGCATAGGCGCATTCCCGGTTTCCAATAGTAGGAGTTGAGTAATCACCTTCAAAGTCTTTGATCCATTTGCCTTGCTCTTCGATGGCTTTTCGTCCTTCTTCACTCAGGTAAGGTGCAACTACAGGATAGATATTCTCAAGAATGGCTAATTCGTCCTCATCCAGAGGAGCCCCGAGATCTCCTTCTGTACAACAGGCACCTTTACATTTTTCCAGATCACAAACAAACTGTTTTTCAGCAACGTCATCGCTGATATAGGTATTTCCAACAACTAGCATCCGATTTGATTACAATTAATTTTTGCGTTTTAGAAGCTAACCTCATATCTCTAAAAAAAAGTTTAGACATAAGGATTTGCAAAGGTAGAGAAGTTCCAGAAGAAGACTACATAGATAGGAGAAATAAAATCATCCATTCTGACAGCAGATCAGAATGGATGACAGTTATTGAGCCAAGGAAAAGTCTTTTTTGCTGTCAGTAGCCGGAGCTTTATCTGCTGCAAGAGATGGGGCAGGTGTAAATTTGTTATTCTGCATGTTAAGTGTGCATTTTAACATTTGTTCCTTCTTCCATATTAGTTCAAACGGTTGTACATCAGATGGCATCTCAACAGCAAGTGCAAATGCCCGTTGTTCGGTACGAGGAGGTGCAGAACCTAATAACTG
This sequence comes from Xanthocytophaga agilis, assembly GCF_030068605.1. NCBI lineage: Bacteria > Pseudomonadati > Bacteroidota > Cytophagia > Cytophagales > Rhodocytophagaceae > Xanthocytophaga > Xanthocytophaga agilis. Next base: position 1,128,605 of record NZ_JASJOU010000001.1, on the reverse strand, counting down.
GTAATATATTTTAGCATTTCCTTCATTAATGCCTTGTTTCTGCTCCATGGCTATTTCTATCAGTGATGGAACAGTATAACATGGATATTCCTTATGGTCTGTCCCTACAATCCGGGCATAGAGAGGGGTTGTGTTTTCTACCTGTGCATTGAGTTCATAGGTGTTGGGATTGCGACGGGAAATCTCAAACAACAATACCTTATGACTGGGTTTAGGTTTGTAATTCTGGTCTGTACCTACACATTTCTGACAGGCAGACAGATGAACCTCTATCATACGATGAATTTTAATAGTCATCTTATCAGTTATGATCTTTCCTAACAAAATTTCTTCTGGAACAGCTGCAGGCACAGCTTCTGTAGGAATGGCTACTTTAGGCGGAATCTTTTTTCTTTTGCTTTTTACGTTTGTTTGAGCTGATAGTTCAAGCTGGTTTAGCCAAGAGGCTAGTAAAACAATAAGTATGGACGTTTTCATGACTTATTACCGTGAGCATGACGGCAATTGAATGAATAGATAACACCAATGTACAGGAAGTGGCTTGTGGTAATCTTATAATGAATAATGCTCAGAAATGACAGATCTTCAAACACAGAAGTACCTGTCTAAAAAGGAAAAGGAACGAAGTATAGTACTTTCGTTCCTTATAATCAAGCTTTTATGTAGTTATTTTACTCGACTGTAACAGATTTTGCCAGGTTTCTGGGTTGATCCACATTACAACCACGCATTACCGCTATATAATAGGAGAGTAATTGCAGCGGAATAACCGATAACAGTGGCATCAAAGCCTCATGAGTATGTGGAATCTCAATGATAAACTCAGCCATTTGAGAGATGAGTTTATCGTTTTCTGTCACTACTGCAATGACGCGTCCTTTGCGTGCCCTTACTTCCTGAATATTAGAGACGATTTTTTCATAACTACTGTCTTTGGTCGCAATAAAAACAACAGGCATTTCTTCGTCAATGAGAGCAATCGGACCATGTTTCATTTCTGCAGCCGGATAGCCTTCCGCATGTATATAGGAAATTTCTTTCAATTTCAGTGCCCCTTCAAGTGCTACAGGAAAGTTATATCCACGTCCCAGAAATAAAAAGTTACGCGCTTCTTTGAACAGATCGCTGATGTATTCGATCTGTTTGTGATTGCTCAGAATCTTCTCGATTTTTTCGGGAATTGTTTCCAGTTCTACCAGCAATTTACGATAGTCTGTTTCAGAAATAGTGCCTTTGGCTTTGGCCAGAATGATTCCCATCATAGTCAATACTACCACCTGAGCTGTGAATGCTTTGGTACTGGCTACCCCAATTTCCGGACCTGCATGGGTATATGCACCTGCATGAGTGGCACGAGGTATGGAAGAGCCAACTACATTGCAAACACCGAAGATTATAGCTCCCTTGGATTTGGCTAACTCAATAGCTGCCAGCGTATCAGCCGTTTCTCCGGATTGAGAAATAGCAATAACAACATCTCCTTCATTGATGATTGGATTTCGGTAACGAAATTCTGATGCATATTCTACTTCAACCGGAACACGGGCAAATTCCTCAAAGATATATTCAGCTACCAGACCGGCATGCCAGGAAGTCCCACATCCGATAATGATAATACGGCGTGCATGAATCATCTTATTTAGATATTCCCGTAAGCCGCCCAGTAACAAATGTCCGGTTGCTGAGTTGACACGGCCACGCATGCTGTCATGCACGGAACGGGGTTGTTCAAATATTTCTTTTAACATGAAATGTTCATATCCCCCTTTTTCGATAGACTCCAGTTCCATCTCCAGTGTATGAATATAAGGGGCAATAGACTCATCTTCAATGGTTTTGATTGTGAGACTATCTCTTGACAATACGGCAATTTCGTAGTCATCGAGATAAACTACATCATTGGTGTATTCCACAATAGGAGTAGCATCAGACGCAAGAAAATATTCTTTTTCTCCCACACCAATCACCAGCGGACTACCTTTTCGGGCTGCAAACAGTGTATTTGGGTGGTCTTTGGACATAATCACAATTGCATAGGCTCCGACTATTTCCTTCAGAGCTAGTCGGATCGCTTCTTCCAGTGAACAGTTGACTTTTTCCTGAACATGTTCAATAAAGTGAATGAATACTTCGGAATCTGTCTGGCTTTGAAATTCATGTCCATGATTGATCAGTTCCTGTTTCAGAGAACTATAGTTTTCAATGATACCATTGTGAATCATTGCCAGGTTCTTACTGAAAGAATAGTGAGGATGGGCATTGACATCATTAGGTTCTCCATGGGTAGCCCAGCGTGTATGACCAATACCAATGGTTCCATTTACATTGATGTCTGCCAGAAAGTCTTCCAGATCACTGACTTTACCCTTTTTCTTGTAAACGTTGAGGCTTTGTTCGTTTAACAGGGCAATCCCTGTACTATCATACCCTCTGTATTCCAGACGTTTTAATCCCTTAATCAGAATGGGATAGGCCTGTCTGTAGCCTGTGTATGCTACGATACCGCACATAATGAAAGTAGTAAGTTTTAGTAATTAAAAATGGAAAAGTTTAAAAAATGAGTTGTATTTCTATAAACGTAAACTGACTTAAAAGGATGCTTGAAATAGCAGGCCTTACAAAGCAAGCCAGGCTATTTACTGCCTATATGATACATACTCTGGATGTAAAGATATTCTTTTTCTGTGAACGTAGAGAGTTCGTTCCAAACAAGGGCTCAATAGAATGGGGTGATAAAGAAGATATTCAGGTGACTGAATACAAAAAAAGATGCCTACTTAACGTCTGATAAAACCGGAAGTAGCTTATTTAATGCGCCAATCCATGTACTGGATTTCACACAAATCTCTTTCTGTGTTTGTTGGTCAAAAACGGTAATGTGAACTTTTGTATAGAATAAAAATGAAGTTTCCTTTATTGTTTTTCTGGAATGAGATTGGCTTACCTTATAGCCAATCTCATTCAATACTTTAATTACATCTGGTTTCCGTTTGATAAAATGCCAATAGATCTTGTCCTGACGTATTCCTACAAATGTATAGTCAGTGTACAAATAGAATTGTAGATTATCTTTTAAAAATACTAAATGTGGCATAAAGCGTGAAAACAATGATTTTGAAGGTCAAAGCAAGAAAAAAGGAGAAAGAATTCCATAAATAACGCATTAAAAAAAGCTTAAAATTTGTCTGTTTAGACAATGAAATAAAACAGAGAAGAACTTTAGACAAGTTGTAAAGCCATAGATGGCTAATTTGTTGTATATCAGTGTGTTGTAAAGATAAAATACCCCGAAATGGGTATTGAAGGTTAAATCTGAAGAGCTTAATTTTGATAAGTTGTTGATAGTGAGCGTGTTTTGTGCGTAGGAACTCTGGCAAAAAGTAAATCAGAAGATAATTCAAGTCACCACTCTATATGAAAGTTACACTAAAATCTAATTTGCCACTGAGAAAAATCACAGTGGGTACACTGGCTGGTATTGTTACCGGAGGTATAGTCGCATGGATAGAAGAATCCCTACAGGTAAATGTTCCTGCAGGAGCGGCTGCCATTCTGGCTGTTGTAGTTTCATTCTGGGTATCTTATTCTATTCCATTATATAGTCACGAACTGATTACTTTAGAATTAGAAGATCTGGAACAGATACACCATTCTAAATATAGAGAAGTTGTTCTAGAAAAAGAAGAGATGGAAGAACCTTGTATGGATGGGTAAATTATTACTTTAGATGTTGTCTGATAACTTATTAATAAACAGTTGATTGTGGTGTGTTTTTTGAGATTAAATATAATATGTATAGTATTGATGAGATTTGACTTCTCCCACCTTGCTATATCTTTAGAACTAGCACTTCTATTACTAAGCTAAGTAAAAAAGATTTTTTACATTGATTGGGTAAATAGTGTAAATCTAGTGAGATTACGCTACTTCTATCTTTCCCTTTTTAATCTGAAGAATCTCGCCATACGCCACTGCTGCCTTATGTACCTGTACAGTCCAGTCATCAGCAGCGTTTTCGTTGGCGCCATCTGAGATATATTTCAGACATAGGAAAGGAATATTCTCTTTTTGTGCAATCATTGCTAGCGCATACGCTTCCATATCCACCACATTGTAATCAATAGCTAAGTGCCCCATTTCAAAGTTGTCACCAGTACCACAAATACCTTTTTTGAGTCCTTCCATTTCCAAGCCGTACGCTAAAATGGGTGGCAGGCCTGAGAGAGGTGTTTCATATTTTTGGAAACCTAACCCTCTTACATCCATATCACGCTGCACAAAATGTGTACAACAAATGACCTCGCCTTTTTGAAACTGAGCACTCCCAGCAGATCCCAGGTTGATAATCAATGCTGGCCTGTTTTTCTGAATAGCTTTGGTAAGCTCGTATGCTGCATTTACCTTACCAATACCTGTAATTACCTTGGTGTATCCATCAAATACTTCTGCAGCTTCAGAATCTAAAGCAAAGGTAAAAAGGACAGTATCTATAGAGAATACCTTGTGTTTATTAATTACAATCATTCGTGTTTGGTTTTAACAATCTCCTGTGATGGTAGCATGCACTATATCACAATCCCTGACATAGTTAATGTTATAGTATTTGACATAGTTAATGTTATAGTATTTGCTTGTATTATAGTAGTTTATCAGACAGCTTTGTGATCTTTTGCAGGTCTGCCTTTATCACAAATCGCTTTGTTTCCTCAAAAATATTCTTATTCTGTCAGTTAAACTATGTTGAAAGCAGGTTTCCTACTAAAAATCTTTGGATGTTTTTGCTGATAATTTGATATGCTTTCCATCGCTATCAAAATTTGGTGTTTTCTTATCCGGCTAATTTTTGGCCAAATTCTTTTTTTAGGAAAATGAGATCTGCGAAAAGTGTCACTACTGGTGGCAGATAAAGGACGGATGAAAACTGATTTTGTACATGTGCGCAATCTGGACTGAAACAGTATTGAGCTTTGGGAACCAAAAGATGAGTACACTTAGGATAACATAGATAGACATAGTTTATACAGCGATAATTTTTAACGTTATCGCTGTATTGGATGGGGTATTGGCTGAATTTTGCCTGTAAAGGATTGAGGTGTTATCAAGCAGATATTGTGTATAACAGGACCTTTATCTGGGAGAAATAATGTTAACTATAACTCATACTACAACCATTGCTTTAATCACATGTGATTCCGGGTTAAGCCATGTCTCAAAAACAGAAGGTAGCTCTTCAAATGCTGCCTGATGTGTGAGCCAGGCTTGTGTATTGATTTGACCACTTTCCATTTGTTGAATGATGTTTTTGAAATCTGAAGGCAGAGAGTTACGACTGGCAAAAAGTGTGACTTCCTTTCTATGAAAATCTGGATCGAAAAATGTTACATCTCCTTGAAAAAGACCTACATATACAAGTTTACCTCCAAATGCCAGATACGAAAAAGCCTTCATCATAGACTGAGAATTACCCGTTGCATCAAAAACAACGGTAGGCAATTTACCTCCCAGCGCTTTTCGCAAATCATTTGTGTTAAATTCAGTTGTGGCTGTAATGCTATAATCGGTATGCATGGCTTGTTTCGCAAACTCAAGGCGTTGCGTACTAAAATCCATAACTGCTACCTGAGCATTCTGAATTTTGGCAAACTGTATCACCGATAACCCAATAGGGCCAGCTCCAATAACCAGTACTATGTCGTTGGCTGAAACCTGGGCCCTTTGAACGGCATGGGCACCAATACCTAATGTTTCTACTAGAGCTAGTTGCTCATAACCTAACTGGGCTGAATGGTGCAGTTTATTGGCTGGAATTTTTACATACTCACACATGCCCCCATCTGTATGCACACCCATTACTTTGAGGTTTTCACAGCAGTTGGATTTGCCATTCTGACACGCCTGACAATGTCCACAATTCAGATAGGGTTCTACAGCAACTTTATTTCCTATATCAAGTTGCTTTGTGTCAACAGATTTTCCAAGAGCTACCACTTCAGCACCCAATTCATGTCCCAATACACGTGGATAGCTGAAGAAAGGTTGTTTTCCACGATAGGCATGATAGTCCGTTCCGCAGATTCCTATCCGATGTATACGAACCAAGGCTTCATTATCTGATAATACCTCATCAACATCCCGTGAGGTAAGATGTAATTCGCCAGGCTGATTTAAAACAATTGTTTTCACGGCTTTTGCAAAGAAATAAAATGATAAGGCAGCCAGTTCCACTATGCTTAAGGTAGAACTAGCTTGTGTAGTATTACATTTTCAGAATAGCTCTGTCCAGATGTACATATCCACCATCTACATGGATAAGTTGTCCGGTGGTATGGCTGGATACATCAGATAACAAGAATACTACCATATTGGCAATTTCTTCAGAGGTAGTCATCCGGTTCTCAAATGGTATACGGGCCTGTATTTCCTGAAGCGTTTCTTCCGGATTGGGCAGTGTTTTGATCCATTTCTCATACAAGGGCGTCCAGCATTCCGCTACAACCAGGGCGTTGACACGAATACCATATTTTAGTAACTCTACTGCCCATTCGCGTGTCAGTGCATTCCTACCACCATTGGAAGCCGCATAGGCAGATGTACCACCTTGTCCTGTTTCGGCTGTTTTGGATGAAATATTGACGATAGAGCCTTTAGACTCTTTCAGAGCTGGTAAAGCATGCTGAGCCATCAGGTAATAGTGAATCAGATTCCTGTGCAGTGATGCTACAAAATCTTCGTAATTCCCATTCTCCAGACTAACTCCATCATTTACACCAGCATTGTTAACCAGTCCATCGATTTTTCCAAACGCTGTCAGTACGGCCTCTACCGTTTTTTTGCATTCAGCAGGTTGTGTAAGTTCGGCTACTACCTGAAATGCTTTATGGCCTTTGGCTAACAGATCATTTAGTACCTGTAGGTTGTCTTCTTCGTTGCGACCTACAATAACAGGAACAGCTCCTTCATGAGCAAGAACCCGCACAATACCTTCTCCAATGCCTTTGGCTCCTCCTGTAACAATAATGACTTTGTCTTTTAAATGAAGATTCATACGGTTTTAAAAAATTGCGGAATAAAAATCCGAAAGTAGAAAATGATTGATAAATAATAAAGCAGGAAGTGTAACAATGACAACTATCTGTCTGCTTGTAACACATCCTGCTATAAATAGAGTATTATATATTTGTCAGGCTTTTACTTTGTGACCTTTCCAGCCGAAATAGAAAATAACAATAAAACACAGTAGAGGAACAATATACGCTGTCTGAATTGAACTTATATCAGAGATATGTCCCATAATAAGAGGGAAGATCGCTCCACCTACAATAGACATAATAAGCAGGGATGATCCCATTTTGGTTTCTTCTTTCAGCGACTGAATGCTGAGAGAGAAGATGGTTGGGAACATGATAGACATAAAGAACTCAACACCTATAAGGGCAAACAAAGAGATCATACCACCATAACTCACTACCACAGTCAATAAAATCAGGTTCATTACTGCATAGATCGTTAACAGACGCTGAGGTGCTATATATTTCATCAGAAAGGTACCTACAAAGCGACCCACCATAAAGACCAATAGAGCAGCTGATAAATAATCAGAGGCTTTTTGTTCTTCAATATGTGCTGTCTGATACAGATACCGGATAAAGAAACTAGATACACATACCTGTCCACCTACATAAAAGAACTGAGCTAAAACTCCCCACATCAGATGTTTGTGACGCCAGATGCTTTTCTTGCCTGATGATAAGTCAATTTCATGGTCATCTTCTTTAATCTCAGGCAATCGGGTACGATAGAGAATAATAGCAATACTTAATACAATAAAGCCAATAACTATATACGGAAGTTTTACCGAACTGGCTTCTTCTGTCAGAAAGGTGTTGAGTTGATCTGGAGACATTGTTGTTTTCTCTGCATCTGTCAGGTTTTTGCCTGATAGAATCAGACGTCCACCAATAAGGGCTCCCATGGATGCACCCAATCCATTAAATGACTGAGCCAGGTTGATGCGTTGAGAAGCTCCTTCTTTTTCTCCTAATACAGTAACATATGGGTTAGCAGCTGTTTCCAGAAAGGTAAGTCCACTGGCAATGATGAAAAGTGCAGTAAGGAAGAATCCGAAAATCCGAACATTGGCAGCTGGTACAAACAGGAATGCACCTATGGCAAATAGAATGAGTCCACCAATGATACCCGCTTTATACCCATATTTTTTCATTACTATACCTGCTGGAATAGCCATAGCAAAATAGCCTACAAAAAAGGCTGAATCAATCATGGCAGATTGAAAATCGGTAAGCTGGCAGGCTTTCTTCAAATGTGGAATCAAAATTGGATTAAGGTTGTGTGCAAATCCCCACATAAAGAAAAGAGTGGTCATTAGAATAAACGGAACCAGGTAGGTGTTGGTACTCGATTCTGAGAGAGTTTTGTTGGGTCGGCTGTTATCAGAAACAACGGCTGTGGGTGCATTCTGTTCTTTCCACATAAAGATTTCCAAGTGTTAATAATGATAAATAAGTGTCTACCTTTTGGTTGGTACTCTTTACTAACTCTATTCCTGCAAATAAAGTACATTATTAACTAAGAATCGTTAAATTTTTTCTTAATCTTTTATAAAAAATAATTAAAACCGATGGCTAAGGCAAAAGACTAGAATATACTTACAATCAATCTGTTTGAAAATCAGGGAACAACAAATCTATTGTATATATTTCGGATGAAATAGAAAATAACAGAGAATATAGTATAGTAGGGATAAAGCATCGATTAAGAATCCTGAGAAACAGAAGCAAACGATATTGTTTCGGCAAATCCACATAATCCATCCAGCAAGTTGCTTAATTCATATCCTCGTTCGGTAAGTGCATATTCCACTTTGGGAGGGGTTTCCTGTACACTTTTTCGTGTAATAAGTGCATAGTCTTCCAGCAACCTGAGTCGGTCGGCGAGAATGTGATCACTGATATGTTGCAGATCTTCTTTTAAGCTTGAAAAACGGTTGTTACCTTCTTCTATACTAAAAAGAACTTCTGTAAGCCATCTTTTACTTAATAAATGAATCAGCTCATTAAGGGCACACTTATTTTCCAGAAAAGCCTGATTCATGAAGTTGGTTGAAGTAGTTTTTCGTATTGCCATGACTAATTTTTTTATGAGTTATACTTAATGGTATGAGTTGTTGCTTGAGAGGAACAGATGTTTTTATTTTAAGGTTTCAAGAGAAACAGAGACTAAGATACACATTTTTGATTTGATGGCGGAAATATGGTCTTATTCTGTTTCATTTTTTAGTTTATACCCTTACATACATTTTATCAACAGATTTATGAAAAAAACAATGTTCCGTGCCTGTGCATTGGTATTGGCCGTATCAGTTTTTTCAGGTTTCCGTGATAACGGAAAGAACGATGGGTTGCCTGGAAAAGAGAAACTGGTGATGCAGAAAGAAACCGGATTGAAGATTCCGGCAGGCTTTGACGCTACAATTGTTGCTGAAAACCTGGGAACTGCCCGACATCTGGTGGTTACACCAAAAGGGAAAGTTTATGTGAAGCTTGCCAAGCTGAAAGATGGAAAAGGAATCGCCATGTTAGAAGATACTAATGGAGATGGCAAAGTAGACCAGCAAAAGTTCTTTGGTGATTTTGTAGGTACTGGAATTGCAATAAAAGGTAACTATCTCTATGCTTCTTCCAATGAGGAAGTATTCCGGTATACACTAAATGCCAATGGTGAAGTTACTAATCCCGATAAACCAGAAAAGATAGTAACAGGATTGATCAATCGTCATCAGCATGAATCCAAATCGATTGTATTGGATAACAATGGCAATCTGTATGTAAATATCGGGGCCTATTCCAATGCTTGTCAGGAAAAAGACCGTACAAAAGGATCGAAAGGGATGACTCCTTGTCCTATTCTGGATTCGGCTGGTGGAATCTGGCAATTTAAGGCATCTGTATTAAATCAGACATATGGAAATGGGGTACGTTATGCAACAGGTCTTCGCAATGTAGTAGGATTGGACTGGAATACTGCCAGTAATGAGCTTTTTGTGATGCAGCACGGACGGGACCAACTGTTTCAGTTGTATCCGGATATGTATGATGCAAAGAAAAGTGCTGAATTACCTGCGGAAACGATGTATGCGGTAAAAAAAGGCGATGATTGCGGATGGCCGTATGTGTATTATGATCAGTTTCAGAAGAAAAAAATTCTGGCACCTGAATATGGTGGGGATGGTAAAAAAGTAGGTGGCGAAAAAGCCTTGGACCCGGTAGTGGCATTTCCTGGCCATATGGCCCCTAATGGATTGCTTTTTTATACAGGTACTATGTTTCCTGCTAAATACAAAAATGGAGCATTTATCGCATTTCATGGTTCCTGGAACAGAGCTCCTGAAAAACAGAAAGGTTACTTTGTGGCTTTTGTGCCGTTTAAAAATGGAAAACCAAGTGGAGAATGGGAAATATTTGCTGACAGCTTTGCTGGAACAGAAGACCTGCAATCTCCCGGACAGGCTCAGCATCGTCCTTGTGGACTGGCTCAGGGCCCGGATGGCGCATTGTATGTATCTGACGATGTAAAAGGAACTATTTATAAAATTACTTACAAAGGCAAATAATGAAAAGTGTGAGAAAGAGTATACTCGCTGGTATTGTGGGATTGGCATCTGTGTGTGTGATGGCACAACAAAAAACACCTGCGGCAACTGAATCGCCTGTGGCAGCAGGAAAAAGAATCTACGAACAGCAATGTCTGACCTGTCATCAGGTGGATGGGAGTGGGGTTCCTCATCTGAACCCGCCTTTGATTAAAACATCTTTTGTTCTTGGGCCAAAGGAAAAACTTGTAACCATTCTTTTGAATGGATTGAGTGGTGTAGAGGTCGATGGTGATTATTACGCCAATCCTATGCCATCCTTTGAGTTTCTGACAGATCAGGAAATCGCTGATGTACTGACCTACATCCGGAGTGATTTCACCAATAATGCAGATGCTGTTCCGGCTGCTCTGGTGAAAAGCCAGCGTGCAGCTAAAAAGTAAGTGTTTGATTTTAAGTTTTCTTCCTACTATTAATGCCAGATCTCAGGCATATAAAGAGGTCTGGCATTGCTTTTTTGACAAACCCTATCATTACCATTAATTCATATCAATCATGGAATACAGAAAGTTAGGAAATTCAGATCTGGAATTATCAGTTATTACATTTGGCGCGTGGGCTGCGGGTGGATGGATGTGGGGAGGAACTGAACGGAAAGATGCCGTGAAAGCAATTATTGAATCCTATCATCAGGGAGTAACCTCTATTGATACAGCCCCAATTTACGGACAGGGAACCAGTGAGGAAATCGTAGGGGAGGCTATTAAAGATATTCGCAGAGATAAAGTGCAGATTGTGACCAAATATGGCATGCGCTGGGATCTGGCAAAAGGTGATTTTGGTTTTTCCAGCAAGAATAATCAGGGACAACCTATCGATATCTATAAATATGCCGGACGTGAAAGTATTATCAAAGAATGTGAAGATAGCCTGCGTCGTTTGGGAACAGACTATATAGACCTGTACCAGATTCACTGGCCTGATTCTACTACACCGATCCAGGAGACAATGGAAACTGTGGCTCAACTGATTAAGGAAGGAAAAGTACGATACGCAGGGGTGTGTAACTACAATGCAGCCCAGATGCAGGAAGCAGAAAAATACATCTCCCTTGTTTCTAATCAGGTTCCATACAGCATGGTAAAGCGGGATATTGAGAAAGAACTGATTCCTTATTGTCTGGAACACACCAAATCTATTCTGGCGTATAGTCCATTGGAGAGAGGATTATTGACCGGAAAAATGAAACCTGGGTATACCTTTGAAGCAGGAGATCACAGAGCAGGATTGTATTTCTTTACCGATGAGAATATCAAACGTACCAATGATGCTCTGGATAAAATGCGACCTATTGCAGAAGATAAAGGTATAACATTGAGTCAACTGGTATTACGCTGGACACTACAACAGCCAGGTATCACCATTGCATTGGCAGGAGCACGTAATGCTGAACAGGCTGTTCAGAATGCAAAAGCCGGCTCAGTTGAGCTTACTGCTGAAGAAGTGGCATTGATTTCATCTTATGTAGCTGAGATTAAACTGGTAAAATAAGATATCTTTATTTTTAGTCTGAAACACCAGTCTTTCTATCATTTTCTATGAGGAAGGACTGGTGTTTGGCTTTATGGAAAAGCCACATTTCTACCCGAATTTGTTTATCCGCAAAGCCTGATAATTCGGGAATCAGATATATTTCTGTATACTTGTACTTCAATCACTTTTCAGATTTGCATTCTATCACCCATTCCAGAACAGGATAGGGTCGAAATCATTTTGTCTATTTCTATTCATCTATGGAGAATCTTGAGATTATTGTACTTCTTTTATTTGGTGTGACCATTCTGGCTTTATTGAGTTATCGGTACAATTTTCCCTTTCCTATTGTATTGGTATTGGCAGGGCTTACAATCAGTTTTATTCCAGGATTACCATTGGTTACCTTAAAACCGGAAATTGTCTTTCTGATATTTTTGCCTCCTTTGCTATATGGCGCTGCCTGGAATACCAGTTGGCATGACTTCAAAGCTAATATACGTTCTATCTCACTGGCTGCTATTGGACTTGTATTTTTTACTACTGGATTAGTTGGAGTGGTAGCACACTATGTAATACCAGACCTTAGCTGGGCACACGCCTTTTTACTGGGAGCTATTGTGTCACCTCCGGATGCGCTGGCTGCTACTTCTGTAACCAAAGGCTTGGGATTAAATCCCCGTATCATTGCCATTCTGGAAGGAGAAAGCCTTGTCAACGATGCCAGTGGTCTGATTGCTTATAAGTATGCACTTGCAGCTATTATATCCGGAACATTTGGAGTATTAGATGCAGGATTACAGTTTGTCTGGGTAATTGTGGCAGGCATAGGGATTGGCTTGCTGATTGGGTATATTATGTTTCAGGTGCATCATCGCTTTGTATGTGACTCTATCATAGAGACTACACTTACCTTTCTGACCCCATTTGCATCCTATCTGATTGCCGAACATTTTCATGTATCAGGAGTATTAGCTGTTGTAACTACAGGTTTGTATTTGTCATTTCAGTCTGGCGAGATATTTTCTACTCAATCCCGGATTCAGACGTATGCTGTTTGGGATGTAGTTGTCTTTATTCTGAATGGCCTGATATTTATTTTGTTGGGTCTTCAGTTGAAATATGTTATCAGTGGCATAGAGGATGGGTCTCTGATACAATTGATTATATATGGACTCATAGTGAGTTTGGTGGTAGTCATTGTTCGTTTTATCTGGGTAGTACCCGCAGCTACATTGCCCAGAATATTAAGTAAGCGTATTCGGACAACTGAAACATTTGACAGACGAAATCTGGTAATCTTCGGATGGGCAGGTATGCGGGGAGTAGTTTCTATGGCTGCTGCCCTGTCGATCCCCTTACTGACTGATAGCGGGGAGGCATTCCCTAACAGAAACCTGATTATCTTCCTGACGTTTAGTGTGATCATTTTTACCTTACTGGTACAGGGACTTACATTGCCCTGGGTAATCCGGCGACTGAAACTGCCCAAACACTCTATTGTGGAAGAGGAATACCAGGTGCGTATGAAAATGATTGCTGCGTCTATCACTCATATCGAGGAAAATTTATCTCTGACAGAAGACGACTTGCTTACCAAGATCAAAAACAAGTATGAGATTAAATACAATCGTCTGCAACATACCGAACTTCCGGAAGGTTTTTTAGAGAAACATGGCAATCCGGTAGAGGAGATCTTCAACCGGTTTACAGGCATTGAGTTGGAGTTGTTAACTATTGAAAGGGATGTGATTAAAATGCTGCATCGGCAGGGAGGTGCAAGCGAAGAGGTTCTACGCAAAATAGAGCATGAATTGGATCTGGAAGAGAGCCGTTTACAGATGGATTTGTATAAGAGTTAATAGAATGAGTTTTCCATCTTTATCTATATGTGGGGAACAGGTCATTGGTGAATAACGCCAGCGACGGGAGAAATCAAAAGCCCTTGCAGTTATCTTTCTGCAAGGGCTTTTGATTTTAGTAGACAACTTTTACCGGATCACTGAGTTGTGACTGGATTCCTTTCTGGAAGAAAAGTTTGATCTTATATTGGTATTGGGTGTTGACTGTCAAAAGGGTATCCTCAAAAAGCTCCGGATTGCCCTGTAGAGTCTGATAGATCTGGAAGGGTGCGCCTTCTGTGGAACGATAAATGATGCATTTGGTAATAGCATAGTTCGTTGCCGGATATTTCCAGGCCAGCTGAATTCTCTTTTTCGTTCGATCTGCTACTCCTTTTATATTGGCTGGCGCTGGACGGACGCCTGTCTCATACCAGATTTCCGGAGAAATAGCCATTGCCGTATTGCCTGCACTATCCGAAGCCTGGATCACATAGCGGTATGTTTGCCCGAGAAGCAGTCCTTTGTCTGCATAGAATATATGACCTGGTACTACCAGACGTTTCTGGCTTTTCCAGTAGGTAGTATGTTTTTGATTGATTACTGTATCTGTTTTCAGCTGGCAGAAAAGTTCATGTGTGACTACATCGTCACTGATACTGGGTTGCCATTGAAGCCATACACTATCACTTTTAAGCGATGCCTGGGTAAACACAGGCGGTGCTGGTGGCACTATATCCGGCCTTTTTAAACACAAAGGTTTAGATGCCAGTGATGGGTTGAAGTTTTTGTCGACTGCCACAATATGATAATAGATATTCTGTGTCAGTGTTTGCAGATTGATTGTATCTGTAAACACTGGCTTTTTTAAGATGTATTGTGTGCGTTCAATGAAATCTTCGTGCAGACTATTGGCTCTGAATAAACGGTAGCCTTGCAAATCTGCATCTTTGCTGGCATTCCAGGAAAGCTTTACCACACCCAACGAATCAATAGTTCCTGTGAGTCCGGTTGGAATCTGTGGAGGGATCGTATCTTCCAGCTGTACCAGAAACGGAAAGGATTGGGTTAATTCTTTGCCGTCTTTGCCGATTACTCGCAACCGATAATAGTTGTTATTGGAGGTTGGTTTGTCTGTGTAGCTAGTTTGATTGGGAAGAAGGATTTTTTTATTGACATCCACATAACTTCCTTCAGGTTTACTGGAGCGACTCAAAAAAAAGCCCTGAATCTGGTTTTGTTTTTCTGCTGGAAAAGACCAGGTGATGGTAACAGATTGGTTTTGGGTGATTTTTGCGTTTTCAATAATTGCCATTCCTGCCAGATCTTCTTTGCCTTTGCCACTTACTACTTCAGATGTGGGCCCTATTTCGCCAAAAGGGGTAATCCCTTTGATGCGATAGTAGAATGTTTGCTGGTTATCTGACAGAGAGTCAACGAAAAATGCTTCTTCCGGATTGGCAGATTCACTGGTAGAAACATATGGCAGGTCGGTAACAGATTTGAAGGTCTTGCCATCTGTAGATTTTTCAATGAAGTAAGCTGTATAAATACCCTGATGCAGAAATACAGGCCAGCTTAGGGTAACAGATTTGTCTTTGAACTCAGTACGCACCTGTATCGGAATAGGTAATTTGGGTGGTTCTTCCGGATTGACAATAATAACTCCAGGTTCTACTGTCAGATTAGGCGGTTGTTGAGCTAAACGGATGCGATATACATACCGGGTACCAGGCAAAACCTTCTGATCTACCCACATAAGGCCTGCTGCAATCGCGACCTGAGGTGACAGATCACAGATAAACAGTGCCATACCAAATCTGTTCTCTATTTCACGGCTCTTTTTCAGAATGGCAGACGGGCTGGTTGGGTCGACACTGGAAAACTGGTCACCATACAACAATTCGTGTACTGCTTCCGCTTTCTCTTCCTTTTGAATCAGTTGTTCCCATTGCTCTCTAGGTAAAGGTTTTATTGGGGTAGTTGTCAGCATTTTACCTTTGCCAGCCAGCTGTTCTTCTACCTTTCCTTTCACAGATAGGGTAAAGCGTTCAATGGTATAGCCATACTTATTCCCCAGTTGCCACACAATAGGATCTGTAGGTGCCCATCGCAAGGTTACCTGTGATTTCTGCGGATTGGCTAAGACTTTGATTCCATATGAGGTAGACTGGGCACTGCCTTTTTGGGAAAACCACAAAAGGAAGCTAACAAACAAAATACAATGATAGATAGGGTAACACTTTTGCATGCCTTGTTCTTACAGTAATATCTTTCAAATATAGACGGATTTAGTGATTACGGTAAAAATAGGGTCTGTATAAAGGTAACCTGGATGTAATAAATTAGAATAGAAGTATAGAGTTCTCTTAATCAGTGTAATATGATTTGGTTTTGAGGCTTGCCAATTAGTTTTTTTTCAGGAGTGAGGTCACAGAAAAGGGGCATAAAATATAGGAAACCCAATTATTACATATGTAGGTAAACGTCGATTTGTATAAAAAATAAGAAGTAGTATGTTGGTAAATAGCAAAATAAATTGCTTTTAACTGTGATACTATGAGCAGGTTTTATTCTTGCATTTTGTTGATGTTTTTTGTTAAAATAAGTTGTATTTATTCTCAGGTAACTCCTAAAGCTGGTTATGATTATCCAACATATTCTAAAATAATAGTTACAGGGTTATCCTCTTCTTTACCTGGTCCCAATACACGCTTTAATTTTGAGATGTCTTCAGGTAACACTCTTCCAAATCCGGAATATGGTTTTGGATTAAGTTTCTTTACCTATTATGGCAATGGTCCTGGGAATGTTAGCTTTTCTAATCCATCTGCCAGCCAGAATAGTATTAGTGTAACAAATAAATCTATTTTTTTACGCTATTCTTCTGCATTCACATCATCAGGAGGACAAATTGTACAAAATTGTGTTGTGGTGGTAGGGCAGGTTTCTTTGCCTTCTATCAGTCTAGGTTCTTATTCTTTTATTGGTGGAGCAAATTATTATAACCATAATCTTTCCGGATGTTCTTATGGTTCGTATGCATTTGGTGCAGATGTATCTATTATGCTACAGGTTCCTAAACCTGTAATTTTAAATCAGGATTCAGGAACTAATTATTGCTATGATACACCTATTCGATTAAAGGCAGACATAGATTGGTTGAATTTAAGTGGACTAACCTATCAATGGGAATACAATATTCCTGGCAGAAATAATACCTGGTATACATTTCCTGCAACTAGTCAGATAACCAATGTTCAGTACAAAGATGTACCAGATATATTCAACTGGATGAAAGGGAAGGCTGCCAATCAGGATATTCGGTTTAGAGTAAAGGCCAAAGGCGCAGTAGAAGGAGGTCTTTTTTCTCAGGTGATAGTGTCTTTGCCTTTGTCTCCTTTACCGCCGGAAATTGCCAACCCTGCTACAGATATTAGTGTTTTACCTGCATGTCCAGGTATAGCCAATGGAGGTATTAGCATTCAGAATGTAAGTGGATTCGGTTCTTATCTGTATGTGTTAAGAGATGGATTTGGTAATACCACTACCTGTCATCCAGAAAAAGAAGATTGTCTTCAGGGGCCTTCTGGAACAACATCGGGCAGCAGTTTTACTATTTCCGGTATTGCTGCTGGCAAGTATACTTTGTGGCTGGCCAATCCAGGAAGTACTTATGGCGTATGTAGTCAGACCTATAATGTAGAGATACCCGAAACCCCTGTACTGAGTCTGGGTACAGTAAGTGGGGTGAATGCGAGTTGTTATACTGGCTCAGATGGGAGTATTAATGTTAATTCTACAGGCGGCAGAGTGCCGATTGTCTATAGGATACAGAATGGAAGTGATATTCGTACCCAAAGTGTAAATACGGTAGGTAGTGGAGTTAGTTTCAGTAATTTACCGGTAGGAAGTTATGTAGTGAGTGTGAGTGATGCCTGTAACCAGTCACCTGCTACTCAAACGGTAGTAATCAAACAGCCGGCTCGTATCACGGTTGGTCTGACAAGCATAGCTGCTTTGTGTAATTCGCCAGGTGATGGGAAAGTACAGGCAGGCATCAGTGTGTCTAATGGGACATTTGATATGCCTGTTTCGGGTAGTTATGATTATGAAATACGAAAAGCTGGCGTATTACTAGATAGCAAGTATGGTACTTCTGCCACCAGTTATACATTTACAGGACTAGCTGCAGGGAATGACTATTCTGTTCGTATAAAAGAGAGTACCGCCTCTACTTGGTGTAGTGGAGACGATAAGCCTATTACTATCAATGCACCTGCTGCTATACCCATTCCAACTTTATCAACCCAAAATGTAGATTGCCCAGGAGGGAGTACTGGTAGTATTACCTTAACTGGGATGGGCGGTAATGGACAATACCAGTATACCCTCAAACGGGTTGCAGATGGGGCTGTGGTCGTTCAAAGCAGTAACACAACTCTGACAGGTTTAGTTACCGGTACTTATCAGTTGATAGTTACCCGACTGATTGCGGGTTGTTCGGACAATTATACCTATCCATCCACTATTGTCATTACTCAACCTAATCCTCTGGCAATCACTTCCAGCAAGACAGACATTACCTGTTATGGAATGGGAGATGGAAAGATAACAGCTACTCTAAGTGGAGGAACTGCCCCCTATACCTTATATTATAAGAGAGACACAGATGCCAGCTGGATTTCACTGACAGGATTGACTGTGAATAATCTGGATAAGGGTAACTATCAGTTACGGGTAGTGGATAGCCACAATTGTGAAACAGTTAGTTCACTCATCAGTATTGCAGAGCCTGCCTTACTTCAACTGACCACTGTAAGCCGGAAGGACATTGTTTGTTTGGGAGATAACGGTTTTATAGACATGACCGCCACAGGTGGGACATTACCCTATACCTTTGAGTACTCTCTGAACAATGGCGCCTGGACAGCATTTGATAAAAATACACCTCTTGCTATTGGTAGTTATCAGGTTCGGGTACGTGATGCACGTGGCTGTATAACCGTTCATCCTTCCAGTTTCTCTATTACGGCTCCAGCTTCTGCACTGGATTTTAGTTATACAGTATCTGATTACAATGGATACAATATTTCCTGTTTTGGAGGCAATAACGGTACACTCACCTTTGCAGCTACAGGTGGAAACGGAGCCAGTTACAATGGATATCAGTATGCTATCGATGGAGGAACATACCAGAGTGCAATTTTGATTGAAGGGATTACTGCTGGCACCCATATTTTCTCTGTGAAAGATGGTAGAGGATGTATAGTTACCAAATCCGTTGTATTTACCCAGACCAGCGAGAAACTAAGTGTTCAGTTAGAGAGCAAGCAGAATGTAATCTGTGCAGGCGATGCTACAGGCAGTCTTACAGTAAAGGCAACAGGAGGAGTAGGACCCTATAGTTATAGTCTCAATGGAGGCAGCTATCAGAGTTCCCCTACGTTCTCTTCTCTGGCAGCGGGAAGTTATCAGATCACTGTTCGGGATCAGAATGGCTGTAGTATTAGTCTGAATGAAAGCATCAGTAGTTTATATGCACCGATTGTCGCCAATGTATATACAGAAAACATCCGCTGTAAATCAGGTCAGGACGGATTGATTTCTCTTTCTGTCTCAGGAGGAGTAGCTCCCTACAGCTATCAGTGGAGTGGCATGAGTAGCAACAGTGAAACAGTAAGTGGTCTTTCGGCTGGTACCTATTCTGTAAAAATTGTAGATGCAGTCGGTTGTAGCATCAATCTATCGGCTACTTTGAGTGAGCCTGTCGCATCAGTGAGTCTGTCAGCAAAAACTACACCTGTTTGTTATGGACAAACAACAGGGTTGATTGAGATAAAAGCCAGTGGAGGAACACCACCTTATCTGTATTCAGTAGATAATGGAGTGAGTTATCAGTCAGATCCTTCTTTTTCGACAGTAGGAGTAGGAACCTATCAACTGGTAGTACAAGATAGCCAGGGCTGTAGTGTGAGTGGAACAGCGGTGGTAAACTTGCGTAACGATCAGTCAGTGGTAGATTTTATCGTAGCCAGTAGTCAGCAGGCACTGGATACGTTGTATCTGGAAGATATCAGCTTGCCCAAACCGGATTCTGTACACTGGGATTTTGGTGCAATGGCCGATTGGATTGATACCTCTATGTTTTCTCCATCCATACGATTTGCTTCAGAGGGCAGTTATGCCGTTTCGATGACAGGTTACTTTGGTGGTTGTGCCTATACCATCAGCCGAACACTGGTGATTGCTCCTTATGACCCCAATCAAAATCCGGTCCCGATTCCCGATTACAACATCATCAAAGAATTCAGTGTGAGTCCCAATCCGAATGACGGACAGTTTGTCGTTAGTGCTGAACTGATCAAAAAACAACAGATCATGCTGGCAATTACCGATTTGCTGGGCAATGAAAAATTTCGGAAAAAATGGGATCGTACTTCTCAGCTTTCAGAATCCATTTCCCTAAACGTGCCTTCGGGGTTGTATATAGTCAGAATCATTACTGACAATGACGCCCGTGAAATACGACTCTCTATAAACCACTAAGCCTGGCTGTGAATGATTGACTATTGATTTTCGATTGTAGATGAAACACCTTTATATACCCTTTATTCTATATCTGCTTTTTGTTCCATTTGTCATAAATGCACAGAACCTGGAAGAGATTGGCGTCAAGAAAGGAGCCAAACTTTCGGGTTCTGTGAATTTGAATGCTGTCGGATATGCGGCCAAAAGCATCGAAGCCCGTCGTGATCCGTTTAACTGGTTTTTGTCCGGCAATCTCAATGTGAACTTGTTTGGGTACAATGCGCCGCTTTCGTTTAGTTATAGCAATGCTGGTGGCAATTTCACCCAGCCCTTTAACCAGTTCAGCTTTGCCCCTCAGTACAAATGGGTGAAAACCTATATCGGGTATAGTTCCATGACCTTTTCGCCTTATACCCTGGCAGGCTATACCTTCTTGGGTGGAGGTGTAGAGGTGACTCCCGACAAATGGAAGATTGCTGCCATGTATGGCCGTTTGAAAAAGGCTGTATCCTATAATCTTCAGGATTCTACACAATATACCGAAGCCTCCTACAAACGGATGGGGTATGGATTCAAAGTAGGCTACGACAACAACGGCAACACTGTTACAGTCAGCCTGTTCCAGGCGAAAGATGATATAAACTCCCTGCCTTTTGTATTGCCGGAGAGTCAGATTACCCCTCAGCAGAATATAGCTGTGAGCCTGGGAGGCCACGTGAAAGTTACCTCTGCCTTGTTTATCGAAGGAGAATACGGCTTGTCGGCATTGAACACAGACATTCGTAAAAACAAAGAATCCATAGACACCGTTGCAATTGCCAATCATAACCTGATTCAGGGACTATTGCCTCAGAACTCTACCCAGCGGTATTATGATGCATTTAACGGAAGTGTAGGGTATCAGGGAAGCTGGTATAAGCTGCAGGTTAAGTACGAACGCATTGCACCTGAGTATACCACATTAGGGGCTTATTACTTCAACAACGATATGCGCAATATCACCATTGTGCCAGCCGTGCAGTTATTTCAGAACAAACTTACCCTATCGGCCAATGTCGGTTTGCAGCAAAACAATCTCGACAAAACCCGCAATGCCACCACCAAACGGGTAGTAGGAGCTTTGAATGCCACCTATGCCCCTAACGAGAACTGGAACTTTGCCGGAAACTACTCCAACTTTTCGAGTTACACCAATATGCGGCCTCAGCTAGATCCGTATTATAAGAATACACTTGACACCCTTAACTATTATCAGGTAACTCAGACGTCCAGTGGTACAGCCACCTATTCGTTTGGCGACAAAAACCAGCGTCAGTCCATTATGCTGATGGGGTCCTATCAGCGGGCTAATACCCATGCCGGGTATGCAGAAGGCAATGACCTTTCAGACTTTTATACAGGCAATGTGGCCTACAGCTATTCGCTGGCACCCAAAAGTCTGACACTGGCGACAGCGTTTAACTACTACCTGAGCAATGCCAGCACCGTAAACAGTCTCTACTGGGGACCTACCCTGAGCGTTACCAAAGGTCTGCTGGCTAAAACTTTGCGTAGTTCACTGGCTAGTTCCTTTAACAAAACCACTGCCAATGGTGCTTCTTCCGGACCTGTCTGGAACAACCGGCTAAGCCTAAGTTATAGTCCTAAAAAAGCAGGAGGGGAAAAGCAGGCCGGACGACACAATGCTATGCTGGGTATAAACCGGATGCAGAAGTTTGCCGGAACAGACACCGGAACAAGCAATACCACAGCTTCCAAAAAATATACGGAATGGACCATTAACTCGAGCTATACCTATAGCTTCTGACAGAAGAATATTGCATGAGATATATCAAGCGCATGAAAGCGAATGTAGTACAAACAAAAATAAGGTATCTGTATCTGGTGCTGGTCTGTAGCCTGCTGACTTTTCCGGCAGTAGGCCAGCAGATTCAGCCGTTGCAGCTGACAACCCAGCTGATACCTCCTTATTCGCTTAATCTGGCTGATTATGCCAGTGAGGGCAATGAAAAAATCCGGGTCATTGTATTACAGCGTGATCTGTCCCGGCCTGAATATCAGGTTCGGCTGGTGCTACGGGTAGAGCTCAACGGCAAAACGATTTTGCAGACTGCGCCTTCCTTTCAGCCACCGCCCATCACCCTGGAGCCGGGCACACCAACCATTCTGTCAGGAGCCGACCTGGCAGCTTATGTCGACAGCCGAAACCTGACCTTTATCGGGATGGACCGGAATCAGTATGAGAAAACAAAGACACTGCCGGAAGGAAGTTATACCTTCTGCTTTACAGCTTATGATTACCGCCGTCAGGATGTGGCTGTATCCAATGCTGGCTGTGCCATGTATTTTCTTTCCAAAAATGAACCCCCGCTCATCAATACACCTGCCTGTGGAAGTAGGGTCACTGCCCGCGATCCCCAGCAGATTATCTTTTCGTGGTTGCCCCGCAATACAGCTTCACCCACTTCGGCAGCCAACACTGAGTATGAGTTTTCGCTGTATGAAAACCGTATCAAAGGGCGAAATATAAACAATGTAGTCCAGACTTCAACTCCCATCTTTGCCACCCGAACCGACTTTACCCAACTCGTCTATGGGCTGAGTGAACCCATGCTGATTGATTCAATGGAGTATGTCTGGCGGGTACGGGCTATCGACAAGGAGGGCAAAGATGCCTTTCGCAACAACGGATACAGTGAAGTGTGTTCGTTTTTGTATGGAGGCAACAAAGCCACCTTTACCCTGGGACAGGTACAAAACTTTCGAGTAGAAGCCCAGACCTATCGACGGGCACAGATGAGCTGGACTCAGGATGCAGCTCAGTTTGATTCCTACCGGATCGAATATAAAAAGAAAGGAGACGGCTATGAATGGAACCGCATTGAGGAGAAAGATTCTGCCTATGTAAAAGTATTTGATCTGGCCGCCAATACTGAATACGAAGCCCGTATTCAGGGAAAAAAAGAGGGCTTTATGGGTCCGTACTCAGCCATTACCACTTTTAAAACCCCAGAGAGAGTAGCAGTGCAGTGTGGTGATTCGACCAGTCAGACCGCTCAGCAACTGGGAGAACCGCTGCGTAATCTGCTTGTCAATGAATCAATCACTGCCCGCAGTCTGGACATCACCCTAACGGAAGTGAGACAGGCCAATGGTCAGGATGGATATTACAGTGGAGAGGGCAGGGTAGCGGTTGGGTTTCTGGCAGGAGCCAGCTTTGGGGTAAAGTTTGAGAATGTGTATGTGAATGAAAACCGTGAGGTTACCAGAGGAACGATCTACTTTCTGACTATGCCGATTGAAGAGTGGGTAGATCAGACCCTAGCCAACCAGGCAGCCAGAGATTCGGCCAGAACGCTTTCCAAACAGCAGGAAGAAAACCAGGAAAAGTATGCAGACTACGAGTTTTCCGATAAGATAGCGCTTTATGATAATATTGCCATTGCTGACATTCAGGTAGGATCAGATGGAAAGGTGACCCTGGTAGATGAGAAAGGCAAAGCCTACACGGCTCGTACACAGGAGATACCTCAGCAACTGGATAAACCCCTGATTGTCGAAGACAAGAATGGAGATCAGTGGATAGTGGAAAGTGGCAAAGACCCTGTCAAAGTGCCTGGAGGTGGATTGCCTGAAATTGATGTTACAGGAGTAAGCAATGCCGTTGCCTCTGTTGTATTGAAAGCTTTGAAAGAGTTGAAACAGGAGGCAAGTGCCAAAAAAGACAGTATAACAACCTCTTATGTGTCTTTGAGTGAAAAAGCTATTTCCACACAGGAGGTTCTGACCGATGTAGATACGGCTTCGCTGAGTCAGAAATATTTCTTTGCTGGAGAAAGTCAGAACACTATTTCTACAGATAATACAGAAGATGAATCCATTGTTAACGCTGGAAAGCTGGCAAAGGCTTCTATTGCGTATTTCTATACAAAAGTTATTTATGGTTTTGCGGATAAAGTCTATGATACCCGCAAAAAATGCAAAGAACTGGCCTTGCTGGTAACTGAAAATTCTGAAACACTGGCAGATACATTGAAGAAACTCCAGGACGATGGAACCAGTGAAGAGAAACAAATACAAATTGCCAAACAGCAAATCCAGAAGAATATTAATCAATACATCTATTCCTACTGGAATAGTTTTTCAAAATAGAAATGCCTTCATGCTATTGTATTTATATATATGGTTTTACGCATAAAAGAAATACTGATTTTATTTGTTAGTGTCTGGATAAGTGCTCTGACAAATCCCTGTCTGGCATTTACCCTGCCTGCTGATAGCCTTTATAAAGAGGAACTCAGACAGTTTGAAGACTTTCTCCGACATACACACGAGCAGGAGAAAAAAGGAGTCTATGGAAAAGGACAATACATCTTTAGTGCAGGAAAGTCAGATAGTAAAGTCCCTTTACTTTCTGATAATCCTATTAATACAGGAAAATGGTTTTTCTCAGAACAGGCAGGAAAAGAGGTGGAAGAACAATTGGAGGCCTTTCATAAGAAACAGGATAAGGTAAAGGTATTTGTATGTACCGGAAGATATTACCTGCCTGAGATGTATATGCCTGATGAAGTGGAAGTAGATATGAAGGCACTGGCAGATCTGAACAAACAAAAAGATAATCCTAAACTCATTGAAAAAACATTTCGTTCGTTACAGTTTGCTCACCTGCAACTGCTGGAGCGGGAATATCCGGGTGAAAAAAAAATTGTATTGTTTGGGATTGAACTGATTCGCACGGCTATTACCATAACACCAGATGGCAATGGACCAGCAAAACCTTCTGCCAGTATTTATGGAGAAAGTGAAATCGTGGTGGATCGGGCTTTTAAGAGTGCCTGGCAGGTGAAAAAACCAAAAGTTGATTTGTGGCAGGACTTTAATGGAGACCGTAGTGAGTGGTTACGTTCCAGTGTTGCCGATATTCTGGCTGGGTCGGAGTTGTATTTGTCTGGTTTTGGAGATTACGGTGTGATTGCCAAACAGTGGATTAATTTTTCTGTAAGTACGAAAAGTAGCTTATCCTTTTTGGGAAAGTTAATGGAGCGTTTAGGTAGTGAGAATCCTGCTCAAAATCTGATGAAGAACACCGGAAAGCTTGTCTATGATTTTGCCAAGGTACTCGATAGCGATGAACAGGATCTGAACAAATTGCTGGCAGAGAATACCCAGTTGCCTGTTCGGGTGATCACAACAGATTGGCGTACTTCACAGGTAGACAAGAAGGCCATTGATGATTATATAGCCAGTTTGCCCAATTCGGTATGGGTATTCTGGATAGATTTTACAAAGGAATCAACCATAGAAGCTCGCTATCAGGTACTCAATAATGGGTTACAGGTAGATTATGCCACTAAAAATCAGCTGGGAAAACTGTTGATTAATACTATCTGGGAACGGGACATGGGAAGTTATGCCAAAGATATGTATCGGTTTTATTTTGTACAATCCGTAAATATGTGGGCTGATCTGATTTCTCATGCCAAAATTCCAGAAAAGTATTACAATCCCAAACATGAACAGTACACAGATATTCTGTATGTCGTATTTCAGTTCACCGGTGTATCTGTGGTTACTTTTTCGACACCTTTGGAGAAATTGCTTGTAAGTGCTGGTGTTACAGATATTGATTTTTCGCAATTCAAGTTTGCCGTTGTCTGTGGATTTTATAATGGATTTATCAATCTGCTCGAATCATTGCCCCGAACGGCAGCCAGCTTTGCTGATTTTATCATAGACTGGCCTGAAAAAGAGGAGATCAAAGCCTTTTTTGATGGAATCACCAAGCTGATGGCCAAATGTGTAGGAGATAATAAGGATATTGTACACCTGATCTATATGGCTACAGATCAGCTCAATCCAGTAGCCAGAGGGTTGGTGCAATTAGAGGGATTTGCCCTGATTCAGGGAAAATGTATTGTGGAAGCATTCTGGAAAATGTTTGTAACCTGTGATGGCGTGGATTGCAATGCCTATCAGATAGGTGCCAAGATAGGTTCTTTTGCCTTCGATGTAGTTACGTTTGTGGTGCCCATTCTGGCGGCTACCAAGGGGACTAAAATTGCTGCTTTTCTGAATTTTCTTGATGAGCTGGATGTGTTTAGTCAGCTACTGAGAGCATCCGGATTAGCTTTACGGGTGGCTTCATCGGGCATACGTGGTGCCTATGTATTTGGCAAAGGTTTTATGCGTATCAGCTGGAGTGATGCCAAAAAATACTTTCAGCTCTTAAATAGTGAGGGGCAGGTACTGCATGAGTTGAGTAGCCTGCGCCATAGTGTGGTGACTGACAAAGCAGGCAAGTCGTATACTGTCATTGAAAACGTTCCGACAGATGACAATTCCACTCGTCCTACCCGTATACAGACCCTGCTAACCGATGCTGATGGTACTGTGCAGACCGATGCAGACGGATATGGCATTGCCAGACTGGACAATGGCAATGAAGCACTGGTAGACATTTCCGGAAAAAGTCTTCGTCTGGTCACCAATCTGTCCAGTGTATTTGGCTTGCTGAAGGATACCTACAGCAACAGCAAAAAGTGGCTGCAGGGTCTGGGCAACAAGTTGCATGTATACTCCTCGGGAGCCGATTATACGCTTTCATATGTAGATAATACCCATATAGAAAAAGATTTTGCTACCATTACCTCAAAGGGAGATCTGGTAGCCAAACGAATGAATGATAATCCCACCGAGACAGTGGAGGTGATAGCCGATGGCAGAATCCTGCCCCCTAATTCACAGGAACCTATTGATGGTTTTGGTCTTACCCGAGATAGAAATGGGAATCTGGGTTGTAGTGGCGGATTTTGTTTTGTAGCTTCGACGCCCGTATGGGTAAGTGAAAGTGGTCAAACGCGTCCAATAGGGGATTTGCAGGTAGGGGAAACGGTAGTAGCTCAACGTGTATGTAGTGGCGAAACTGCTCTGCAAAAAATAGTCTCTATCAGTCGCAATCAGGTAAGCCGTCTGGTCCGTATTTTGGCTGGCAAAGATACTATCTGGAGCACAGTGACTCATCCGTTTGTGGGTGCGGATGGAAAAACAATTTCAGCAGGGAATCTTCGCAAGGGTATGTGGCTCAGAAAGGCAGTTGCTTCTGTGATGCTCGCTTCCAGTGCCGTATTTGTGCCAGAAGCCCAGGCAGTTGCAGTAGATAGTGTGGCTATTGTCGATACTTCTGCTACAGTCTATAATCTGAAAGTAGAGCAATTTGATGCCTATCTGGTTGGACAACAGGGAATGGTGGTAAAAACTATCTGTGAACTATTGACCAGTCTAAAAAGTAAGTTTTCCGATGAGCACCTGTTTAACGAATTTGTAAAGGATTTTGAGAATAATGCCGATTTGTTGAACAAGTTTGATAATGGCGATCTGGATGTAAGAGCTTGGGAAGTTCTAAAGAACCGAACATCTTTACGAATTTCTTTTGCGGATTTGGAGATAGTAACTACACTTTTAAAAAAAGTTGATAAGCAAACTCTTTCTAAAATAGCTGATAGTTATAAAGATATTGGAAGTCGGATAAAAATAGGTAACCGGACTGGTTTAGAAATGAAAAAAGTATTTCAGGGTATTAACGATTTCTTAGGTAAATACACAGATGAAAGTGCAAAAGGTTTGTTGGTACTGATGGGTAAAAATACAACAGAATGTGAAGAGTGGATTGCTTTTCGAATTATTGAAAAACTTAATACAGCCAATCTGCCTGCAGATACAAAGTTTAAGTCACCCTTGCTAGATCTAAGTAGTCTTGAAATTGCTGCACCGAAAATACAATTAACTGAGCGATTTACTGATCCTGTTAGTAGTACATATGATTGGTATCTGACGAAAGCAGATGATTTTGTACAAGCAACAAAACGAAATATAAAGAAAGCAGTGAAAGCTGTATGCAGTAAGTGTGGAGATGAATTGGCAAAGGCTGAATATGCTTTACGTACAGCAATGAAAGATAAGATGAATACTATACTGGCTAGAAATATAAGTGAACTGACCGACCCATTTGAAAGAGAACTGAAACAGGTTTATGAAGAATACAAAAAGAGATATCCTAATTTAACAATCAATGATTTCTTAAGTACCCGTTTTGAAGCTCATCATATCATCCCTAAAGAATTACTAGAAAACTCTCCAGAGTTACAGTGGTATTTTAATCATTGTAATAGCAATTGTTTGGATTTTAATGGAATAGAAAATGGCATATGGGTTGAAAAATTTACAAAAGAATTACCCAATGGAGTCCATGCTTCTCATGATACATATAATCAATATATTGCAAAAAAACTACAAGACTCATTTAATGATATATTATCAGGTAGAAATCCGGCGATGCTAACTCAGGACGAAATAGCAGATATAGTAGAAAACTATCATGAGAATCTAAAATCCTTAATAAGTGATGTGAAGAACAACATTAACAAAAAAAGTATCGTGAATGGAATTAAAATAAATGAATTGTACCAACCTTAATATTAGACAATGATTTACTTTAAAGTAGACTCAGACTTTATTGATAATAATCCATTTGAAGTGCAAACAAATGATGTGGAAGTAGATAGAGACTACTATCAAAATTTGTTTTCTTTTGATAATTTTTATGAGCCTAATAACGAATTAATTAGATTAAAATTACCATTCGATAGAGAACTTGATGGTCATGTAAGAGGCCTGCGAGATTTTTATTCATGGGGGTTGGGACGGGCATGGGCATATTGTTTAATTATTTCCCCGCAATTAAAAGGGATATTGGAGAAACAAACATTTCTTCTTCCTCCTCATCGTTTCTATGAAGCATATGTGCGAGATGATGAATGGCAAAAACATTCTTATTATGTCTTTCATTTTATCCAAAATACACTTGAAGATATAGAGTATAATAAATCTGTATTTGGCGTTTTTAAATATGGGCAGAATATTCCAGACGAAATCTTAAAACCAGGAGAGATAATATCAATAGAAGGCTATAAGCTCAGAGATAAGCAAGAACGTAAGGAACGAAAGTCTGGTTTAAAACTGATTAAGGCCTTTTTTAAGCCAGGAATCATATATGATATGTTTGCTTTGCAAGGACAAATAGTTGTGAGTGAGCGCTTAAAGCAAACTATAGAAGATCAGCATATTATAGGGGTAAAATTTACAGATCTTCAAAGTGATGACATTTTGAAAAATATTGAATTAGTGATGAATGATGCTTCTTAAGAAAATATAGTTCTATTCTTGTTTTTGACTTTTATGATTGATACAGAAATGAATAGATTTTATAATTTTTTTGATAGAGATACTACTAAAGAGTCCTACAGGCATAAATAGATAATTATCACTTAATACTGCCCTTGTATTAACAAGGGCTTTTTTGTATCAAACTAGTCATATAGTTGGTGTAGAATTGAAGTATATTGATGGTTTATTAAGTGGAGAACCCTTAGCTCAGCTCATCCGATATGGACAGATCGTTAAGGAGGTAGCAAAAACAAAAATCATTAAAATTGAATACGTTTTTAGTAAACAAAGTATAGCATTAAGTAATAAAAATATTATTAATGATCCATTTGATGGAGATAAGAGGTTTTTTGAGATTTTTTATATTGATACTAATGGTTTGAAAAAGCCTATATAAACATAACTTTATGAAAAAAGATGATATTTATTTGAAGTTTTTAGTTAATGGAAATTCTTTTAGAGGAAAAGATAAATTTTTTCCAATATTGGAAATTTTGTCAATCAATAATTTGCCAAATCCAAAAAAATACAATATACCAATTCCTCTTTAACATGGAAAAGTGCTAATATCAATTCTTTCATAGATCAAGAATTGCTTTCTGTTTTAGACTCAAATAAGAAAAATGAAAAGTATTATCAAATTGTAATTGATAATGATGTAGATGAAAACGCTTGTATAATAATAAATCAGGACTACAATTTATCATCAATCTCTATCTCTATTAAGAGCGATATTTTAATACAAAGAGATATCAACAAAAATAATCTGTTAAGTATTTTTGTCGGTTTACTGCGGCAAATCTCTTCTTGTGACTTTGCGTTATGTAGATTCAATGAAATATACAATGAGATTCTTCTTAATAATTTCGGTTTTGAACTACGCACTAAAAATCTTACCTGTTTAAATTGGCTTCAGTACTTTGGAAAAGAGGAATTAGAACTTCAAGGAGGTATGGAAGCTTTAGAAGCTAATCCTTTACTGAAAACAGAACGCATTCACGATGGATTGTTAATTCAGGTAGGAGAAAGCCCATACGATGCTTTTACTCCACAAGGAGAAGAGTTATTAGTCAAAGCAACTCGTTCACTACCTCCTGTCAAAAAATAATCACAGCTATTGTTATTTTCAAGGCCATTCTTATTTGTAAAGCATGGCCTTGATGTTTTTATAGAGAAGCCTATTAAATGCATCATAGTTGAAATGAACATGAAAAGATTTATTTTACAAACCGGAGGCCGGGATGAAACAATAAATTATATCTATCCTGATTTAAACCCAGAAAATATCCCCAGTCAAAATGCTTTAGATAGAAAGATTATTTACTATCAGCAATTTATGCCAGAGGATACCTCTTTTCATAGTATGATTCCTTTATATGTGGGTGATCATCCACCAGAAGAAATTCATGCTATATGTGATTTGCATGGTTGGATTAAAGATATTCCTGCTGGATTGATGTATCCAGTTTCAAAGCAATTCAAAGAATTACTGGAACAATTTGCTATTCCGAATACAAAGTTTTATGAAGGGAGTGTTCTATGGAATGAAAAGGAGTACCCTTATTTTGTTTGGCATTTATTAACAGAAAAGTACCAGCAAAATATAGATTTTGGAAAATCATCTTTTGGTAATTATAATTTTATACGACATAAATGGATAAGTGATGATGAAATAATAGTAGAGGATTACAATGACCTAATAGAAAAAAAAGACGCTTTGGACTGGAGAGATTGGGGTTTTCGCAGAGCTGTAATGAAACCCGATTTTAGAGACATAGATGCTATTTCTATTCATCGTTATGGAATTGTCATCTCAAAGCGCTTAAAAGAAGCGATAGAATCCGCTCAACTCACCAATGTTTCAATTACCCCTTGTCCGATTGAGTTTGAGATATCTGATCAAATATAATCAGTTCAAATAGGCTAAGTAGATTTTTTGAAAATAAGTATAGGCCTTCGTTAGTAAACGAGGGCTTTTTTTATGCAAGATAGTCTCTATCAGTGGCAATCAGGTAAGCCGTCTGGTTCGTTTTATGGCAGGCAGAGATACTATCTGGAGCACAGTGACTCATCCGTTTGTGGGTGCGGATGGAAAAACAATTCCAGCTGGCAATCTTCGTAAAGGCATCTGGCTCAGAAAGGCAGTTGCTTCTGTTTTCGAAAAGTGATTCTAAGTTAGTTACATTGATAACATGATACTCGCCTGTCAGGTAGTCAACCCGACAGCTCAGTAAAAGTAAGCAGGAAAATAAATAAAAAATACCTATAGTCTATGATGAAGCTGTAAGGCGTAATTGGTTATTATACAGAGTGTTATCTGCTTTGTTTAAAGCCTGGTATGGGGCGGAAAATGCCCTCTGCCTTGTGAGATAATAAATACCTGACAAACTGTTGAAAACATGTTGTGGCCTTGAGTGCATTGCTGCAAAGGTGCTTCGGGCATTTGTTGCTGATGCCTTCTTATAGGTTGGTTTTACTGTAATAGTACTAAATGCGTTATGAGTAATCGGTTGATTTACGGATTGATTAAAATGCTCCTTCTGAGTTAAGACCGTCTCTGGGGCGGATGCAACATCGTCTGTTTGGGTAATAGCCAGTGCCTTTTGCTGTGTTTTTACAATATGCAATGCTATGAACATTTCAAAGTCCATAAACTCATATTTCTCTGCCTGTTCTGATTTCTTCCAGATGTCATAGGCTGCTTTGGCACGGATACGCACCTGATCCCGTTTCAGCTCTTTTAAAATATACTTAGCGGCATTGTCCTTATCTTTTTTTCTGTCAAGCACAGCCAGACGAAGATCGCTGCGTTTGTATTGAATCGTGAGATCCTTCCATACCGATTCAGCCTTTTTAAGTTGCTTGTTGCGTTCTTTGGATGCTGGTTGAGCTTCCAGTTCCGCTTTCTGCTGAGTTGCCTGGGCCAGTAAGTTTGTTAAATGAATATGATTGGCAAGAGATTGCTTTTCATCTTGTGCAATTTTTCGGATGCGTTTGAGCATATGATGCAATTGTTCATTGAGACGCGCCTCTTCAGCCATCAGGCGATAGTATTCTGATCTATATTTACGAATGGTACTGTCAGTGGTATATTTTTTATAAGCCATAGTGGTTGAAAAAGTAGTAAATGCTACATGAATAATGAGGTAAATATACTTCTTTTTTCTGAGCTTACATACTATTGTCTACTTTAATTTTTGTTGTATAAATAATTGATTATGAGTTATTTATGTAATTAATATTGGGGCTTGTAATTACATATGTAAAAGAATGAAATTATTGCTGGGTATCGTCCTAATTTGATGATCTGATACAATATGCACCAATCCTACACATGTAAGGTTTGTAAATTTCCTTGACGCCCCGTCCTGTTATTTTTTATTTCT
Source organism: Xanthocytophaga agilis (assembly GCF_030068605.1). Classification (NCBI taxonomy): domain Bacteria; kingdom Pseudomonadati; phylum Bacteroidota; class Cytophagia; order Cytophagales; family Rhodocytophagaceae; genus Xanthocytophaga; species Xanthocytophaga agilis. The sequence continues at coordinate 1,095,480 of NZ_JASJOU010000001.1, read as the reverse complement.
TTTGAATACCACTTCTGAAAAGAATTCTCTCTGAAAAAACTCACCGTTGTATGCGAAAATTGCGAACGGGACATCTCTCGGTATGTGTCTGCGCTTTTGTTTTAATTAGTATTTCCCTTCTGAAATTTGATACACTTCATGCTCAACATCCTGAGATAAAAGGCAAGCTGGTTTCTCCATTATATAAACGAATTCTGGCGGTTTGTAAGGCTGTGCAGGAAAATGGACGCACAACAGAAACCTTGACAGCCGGAGATTTTACCAAACTACCTGTAGGACTAGTCAAAACAGTAGGCGAAAACAGATATGTGATAGCCATAGATAGCGCCTACTATAACGAACGGGGATGGTTCTTTACAGCCTATTGTATGCTCACTATTCCTGGTACCACAGAACCTATCGCCTTTGCTGGCCGGGGACTTGCATTCAATGCAGCCGGTCTGGCATCTACCAATCTGGCTCGTCTGGTACTAGTCTCAGAACATTCCATTGATATCGGCTCGCATGTTACACTGACTATCCCGTCTGACAACAGCAACTATGTAGAGTTTGATTGCAATGGGTTCCGGTCTGTTAATCTGAAAGGGATCTTTTCGTTTGACAAAGGATTGCTGATTCCGGATGTTGCAGAAAGCCAGGATAATACACCTTCTGCCGTTACAGCCACATTTGCTGTGAATGCTACTGATCTGAATAATATGATGATTTCAACCAGTATTTTACCCTTTCAGATCAAAGGCCTTAAAGACTTTTCATTTTCTGTCGTGAATGCAGTAGTAGATATGAGTGATATCATCAATCCTCCCGGCTTTAGTTTCCCGCAGGATTATCAGCAGGCCTATGGAGAAGATATCACCTTGTGGAGAGGATTTTATCTGCAGGAAGTTGTCGTGAAATTACCCAAAGAGCTGGCAAGTCGTGGTGAACGAGCCAGTGCCAATGCCCGTAACCTGCTCATTGATGAACTGGGAGTGTCTGGTCTTTTTGGATTGAAAAATATACTGAATGCGTCTGCTGATGGATGGCCGTTTTCGGTGGATAGTTTGGGAGTGCAACTTGTACATAATCGGTTGACTGGTGGTGGTTTTGCTGGGAACATGCAGGTGCCTTTTCTGGGAAAGGATTCCTTACGGTATCAGGCCATGATGATACAAACCGAAAAATCTACGGACTATTCGATGAGTCTGGCGACTCTGAAGAATAAAGAATATTCCATGCCATGGTCTGGTAAGCTTACCTTAAAGAAAGGGAGTGCTATCAAGGTAGAATCCAGAGATGGCAAACTGATTCCTTCAGCACTATTGCATGGTGTGCTTTCTATTGAAGCGACAAGTTTATTGCAAATAAAGTCTATTGATTTCCAGAATCTGGGACTAACTACCCAGAAGCCTTATCTGGTGAGTGGTGTGTTTGGTTCAGGCTCCATGCCAGATTCTATTACAGTTACAGACCCGGAAGGTAAGAAACAGACTATTGCACAACCACGGGTGGCTAAGTTTCCGGTCAGTATTGATTCCATCCGGCTTGGGATTTATCAGGGACAATTTGCACTGGGACTTGGGGTAGGACTTAACCTGATGGGAGCCCAGAACTCATCCGATAAAGGATTATCGGTACGCACTTTTGTACAGGTGTTGGCTAAAGTAGAAGAACGAACTCAGACCAATGGCGATATAAAAACCAAAACCCAGCATTGGGAATTTGATAAAGTAAAGATAAGTGATATCTCAGTATCCTGTCATGTGACTGCCTTTGATCTGGAGGGACGACTGACACTGTTTGATGATGACCCGGTTTATGGCAATGGATTCAGAGGAAATATATCCTTTGCCTTGTCGAAGATCATGAAAAAGCCGATTCAGATCAATGCGTACTTTGGTAGCATGCCTACCTACCGCTACTGGCATCTGGATGCGTATGTGCCTACAGGTAATATCCCTGTGATTCCTCCTGTGAGCATTACAGGGATTCTGGGAGGAATGTCCTATCACATGACACGGCCTAAAGCCTTTGTTCCCGATTATTCCAAACTAAATGTCGTTAATGCGGATACTGTACGACAGAATAACCCAAACAATACAGAAACCCGCAACAGTGGAGCCGAGTTTACCTATGTTCCGGATTCAACTGCTTCGCTGGGCTTTATGGCTGGAGTTACACTGATCACCGGATCTGACAAAGCCTTTAATGCGGATGTAACACTGGAAGCGGCCTTTAATCAGGGAGGAGGATTGCGGTATGTAGAGTTTAAGGGAGATGGTTACTTCTTTACCGCTGTACAGTCCCGTGCACGGGGTGCCGAAGGCAAAACCACAGTGCCGCTCTATGTTAGCATGGCTATGCGGTTTGACAATGACAATGATGTGTTACATGCTAATATGAAGGGGTACCTGAATGTGCAGAATGTGATTCGGGGTACAGGTGCCAATGGGTTGATAGGAGAAATCGTAATACATGCGGATCCACAGGACTGGTATATCTATGTGGGACGTCCCAGCCAGATGTTGGGTGTGAATATGGCAAATATCGCTACTGCCAAAGCCTACTTTATGATAGGAACCAAAGTAGAAGATCTGCCTTTACCTCCTTCGGAAGTGGCAGAAGTGTTTGATAATATAGATCTGAACTTCATGCGGGATGAAAATGCTATTTCATCCGGAAAAGGGTTTGCACTGGGTGTACATATCAAGGTAGCCAAAAGTGTAGAGGTAACTCCTTTCTATGCTTCTCTCGCTCTCGGTGGCGGGGCAGATGTTATGCTGAGAAACTACGGCGAAAAAGCTACCTGTAGCGGACGATCAGGCACGTTGGGGATGAATGGATGGTATGCTTCCGGACAGGCCTATATCTTCCTTTCCGGTAAAGTGGGCATTCGGGTAGGAAAAAGAAAAAGATCCTTTGATATCATTAGTTTGGGCGCAGCTGCTTTACTTCAGGCAAAGTTACCTAATCCAACCTGGATGCGGGGTGGTATAGCCGGAAAATATTCTATTCTGGGTGGACTGGTCAAAGGTAAAGTGAATCTGACCTTTACTGTTGGAGAAGAATGCGAAATTATTGCTCCTGGCAATGAACTGGGAGATATTGAGGTTATCGCTGACATTTCACCAGCTGCAAGCAGCCAGGATGTGAGTGTGTTTGCAGCTCCTCAGGTATCATTCAATACAAAGGTAGGATCAGAACTGAATATGATGAATAATCAGGATCAGCTGAATACCTACCGCATTGTGACAGATGAAATTAAGATCGTCCAGAATAAACAGGTTGTAAATGCTGTATTGGAATGGAATGAAGGAATGGATGTGGTAGCACTAAATACACCGGAAACATTGCCTCAGGAAACTTCTCTGATTGTGCGTGCAAAAATCCACTGGGAAAAGAAGGAACAAAGTGGATGGACAGCCCTGAAAGATGAGAATGGACAGATTGACTATGAAGTGAAAGAAAGCAACTTTGTAACGGGAAAAGCTCCTGATTATATTCCGGAAGAAAATATAGCCTACAGCTATCCGGTAAAGAATCAGTATCACCTCTATAAAAAAGAACACGGTCAAGGATACATCAAACTGAAAAAGGGACAAGCGTATTTGTTTGACGAAAAAGATAATGTAACCAGCTGGAAATACACAACCCGTTTTGAAGCAGGTAGCGGTACGATAGTAGAATCTCCTCTTTCGTATCAAAAAAGTGAATCTACTGTGTTATTTGCCCTTCCAGAGGCATTGACAAATGCAACTGTATACAAACTGACACTGATCAAAACTCCTCAGGCCAGTGAAGCGGTAGACGCCAATGTAAAAAGAAGCTCATCCGAGAAGGTTTCAGGTGATAATACCGTGGAGGTGACTAGCAATACACTGGAAGGTACTGCTGTCAATAATGTGGAGAAAAATCTGTATGCAAGTGCTTTCCGTACCAGTATGTATAACACACTGGCAGACAAGTTTAATGCACTTTCTGACAGACAGGACCGACTGGATATTGCTTCAGGCAATACACTGGTGATAGGCAAAGTAATGACAGGAGAGGAAACATTTGACGAAGCCGAAATGAAAGGCAACGGAACTGTACAACCTTTGGTACAGGTAGAGGCTTCTCCTGACAACAACTGGTACAGTAAAACGATCTATCCATTGTTGTATGAACACTATCCGTTGGATAACACCGTGACTGTATCCCGGCCATCTGCTGCCCAAACGGGTGTTCCTCCATTAAAAGGGGTAAAACTGCAATACATGAACGGGCAATCAACCTATCGTCTGACAGACAATCAGGTAAGTGCCGGATATGCTGCTGCACAGGGGGGGCAGATACTACTTGGGTATTACCTGGATTACTATGTGCTTCAGGATTACAGCGAACTTACCAATAAGGCAATCGCGAGATATCTGGACGTTAAAGTGCCTTCCGGACCCGGCTGGGAACGGTTACGAACTGTGAAGGGCTATACCAATCTTGAAAAAGGAAGCTATCCGGTCACCATTAAATATGTACTTCCTGGTTCAGGACAGGTAACTTCCATCCAAAGTATAACGATACGTTTGTAGAGAGTTATCAGATATTTTCAATATAAGCATCCTTTGGTACATCATTGTTTTGAAGTTTTATTTTATTTCCAGAGAAAATATGAGGCAGTATAAGGCTGAATATACATACCAGTAGGATGATAGAATAGGAAAGTGTTTTTTTCTGATCATGTAATGATTTGCAGTATATTAACTGCTATGCGTAAAACTGATTGCTGATATTTGAACCACTTTACGATCTCAACGACTATTTACGCACACTGTTACATGTTACACATAAAAGACAAAGCTCCTAATTTTACATTGCCTTCTACCTCAGGTAAAACGTTTACCTTGTACAAGGATATGCTGCTCAAGCCTTGCATTCTTTATTTCTATCCCAAGGATTTTACTCCTGTTTGTACAGAGCAGGCTTGTGGTTTTCGGGATACTTTTGATTTACTCAGAGAACTGGATGTTCAGGTAATTGGTATCAGTCGTGATGACATTGAAACCCATCTGCGGTTTCGGGAAGAATTTAAGTTGCCATTTGAACTGCTCTCTGATGCGGATGGAACGGTAGGTAAGAGTTATGATCTGGTGCCGAAGGATATGCCCTTCTTTACCCGACGAACTACCTATCTGCTGGACAAACACCATGCGATTGCCGGTGCGTATGAGAATCTCTTTTCGACAGGATTAAATCTGAAAGAGATTGTATCCAAATTAAAACACTGAGGAAGTATAAGGGTATAAAAACAAAAAGACTCTGCTTGGATAAGCAGAGTCTTTTTGTTTTACCAGTGTCTATTCGGAAAGAAACCTTAACTAAATAACTCATTATACAAGTTATAGTAGGAATCACTGAATGTTTCTTCATTGGGTTCGATGTAGTTTATTTTCTTCTCATCGAACTCAGCAAATAACTGAGTCAGTTTGTCATTGAAACGTTCTTCCGCTTTAAGCACTACATCTGCATAAGCCATCCCTGTGCGAATAAATGCTGAATAGTCGGCTGTTTTCAGATACGATAACATACCGTCTTCGATATCCATCATTTTTACTTTTTCCAACAAATCCTGTTCGTCAAATTTATGTGTAAAGAAACTGTTATACACAGTAAATACAGATTTTGTATTTTTAAACATCGGATCATTTTTGTACGTTGTTTTCAAATACATTGGGATCAGGCTAGTCATCCAGTCATTGCAATGTACAATGTCAGGTGACCATCCCAGTTTCTTTACAGTTTCCAATACACCTTTACAGAAAAAGATAGCTCTTTCATCGTTATCGGGATGGAACCGATTGTCTTTATCAAAGAAGACAGATTTACGATGGAAGTAATCTTCGTTGTCTATAAAATAGACCTGTAATTTAGCATTTGGAATAGATGCTACTTTAATGATTAAAGGCTTTTCTTCATCTCCCACTGCAATGTTGATACCGGAAAGTCTTACTACTTCATGTAGCCGGTTTTTCCTTTCATTTATTAAACCAAACCTTGGAACTAATATTCGGATTTCCATACCACGCTCTTGCATGGCTTGAGGAAGTCTTCTTACAAAATCAGCAACTTCAGAGGTTTGGAGGAAGGGATTAATCTCGGTAGCTACATAAAGAACTCGGAGTTTGCTCATATATCTTAAGAAGGTTATGATGAACTAAAATGGAGGAGCAGAAAATCTTAAACCACACAAATTTTACGCAAAGATAGTAAAAAAAAATTGCATTTTAGGCAATTATTCTGATAAAAAAGTATTATCAGAATGAAAATCAATGTATTATTGCCAGTTTGTTTTTGTGAAAATTTGTGTAATTAGTTTGTTTATCAGCGAATAAAAGGATAAATAAAAGGCCAAGGAAACATGTATGTTTGGCTAATATTTTTTACAAATAAGTGTTGAGAGGACATATTTTTCTCGTAACCGTAAATACATTTTTTACTATTTCAGGATTTAAACCAACAAGGGATTCTTATAAGATGACACGTATTGCAGATGTAATAAAAATAATGGAAACATGGGCTCCACTAGCCTATCAGGAAAGTTATGACAATGCAGGATTACTGGTAGGAGATGCAGCAGATGCTGTAAAAGGGATATTGATTAGCCTGGATACTACAGAAGAGGTCATAGATGAAGCCATTGCCAAAGGATGCAATCTGGTAATAGCCCATCACCCTATTATATTTAAAGGACTAAAAAAGATTAATCGTACTAATTATATTGGACGAACTATTGTAAAGGCCATACAGAATAATATTGCCATTTATGCTACCCACACAAATCTGGACAATGTGCACAATGGAGTGAATTTTCATATCGCCTCACGCCTGGGATTACAGAATATTCAGATTTTATCTCCTAAAAAACAAACTTTGCAGAAGCTGGTTGTGTTTGTACCAGTAGAGGATACGAAAGTTTTGCTGGATGCACTTAGCAGTGCCGGGGCTGGGATAATTGGAAACTATTCCGGGTGTAGCTTTCGGGTGACTGGTACAGGTTCTTTTACACCAAACGAAATAGCCAATCCTTACATAGGACAAGCCAATCAGCCTGAGGAAGTAACTGAGAATCGCATAGAGGTCATGTTTCCAACTCATCTGGTGGGAAAGGTACTGGCAGCTATGAGACAAGCACATCCCTATGAAGAAATTGCCTATTACGTCACAAACCTGGAAAATGAGAATCAGGAAGTAGGATCTGGTGCGATAGGTACCCTAGCAGAGCCTGTGACAGAAACAGCTTTTCTACACTTCTTAAAAGCAAAAATGCAAACCGGATGTATCCGTTACACTGCTTTACGTGACAAGCCCATTCAGAAAGTAGCTGTATGCGGAGGTGCCGGAATATTTTTATTGAATGATGCTCTCCGGGCTGGAGCAGATATATTTATTACCTCAGATGTCAAATACCATGAGTTCTTTGATGCCGACAAACGTATCGTGCTGGCAGACATAGGACATTATGAAAGTGAAGTTTTTACAAAAGATTTAATTTTTGCGCATTTGTCAAAAAAAATAAGTAATATTGCGGTCAATTTGTCAGAAACTACTACGAACCCTGTTTTTTACCTGTAAAGCATACTATTTGTATAGATAATTGAGTGACTTAAACTCAATCCCAATTCTAATAATCATATATGGAACTTACTGTTGCTCAAAAACTCGAAGCTCTTCTCCATCTCCAAACCATTGATTCCAAATTAGACGAAATTCTGAAAATTCGCGGTGATCTTCCTGAAGAAGTTCAGGATCTGGAAGATGAGATTGCCGGCTATCAGACACGTATCGGAAAATTTGAGAAGGAAATAGATGTGCTGGATGGAGAAATCGAGCAACACCGACTGGCTAAGAAAGACGCAGAGAAGCTGATCAACAAATACAAAGATCAGCAGATGAATGTGCGTAATAATCGCGAATATGATGCCATCAGCAAGGAAATAGAATTACAAAATCTGGAGATGGAGCTTTCTGATAAGCGTATTGGTGAAGCAAATAGCAAAATCAATCGGAAGAAAGATGAGATTCAGGGCGTACAAAACACGCTTAGTGAACGGAAGAAAGATCTGGACAATAAGAAAAAAGAGTTGGATGTAATTACATCTGAAAATCAAGAAGAAGAGAAACGTTTGATAGCTGAACGTGAAAAGCAGGCAGAACAAATTGAAGATCGTTTACTACGGTCATACACTAAAATTCGTTCCAATGCACAAAATGGCTTAGCTGTAGTGTTGGTAAGACGTGGTGCCTGTGGTGGTTGCTTTAATATTGTTCCTCCCCAACGTCAGGTTGAAATCCGTGAGAAGAAGAAAATTATTGTTTGTGAACATTGCGGCCGTGTATTTGCCGATGTAGAAGAAGTGCCTCTTGAGAAACCTAAAAAGATAATGGCAGATCTTCGTCAATAATATTTGAAATTTACATGAGAGCGGCAGGATTATAGTATAATCTGCCGCTTTTTTGTTTTCTGTATATTCGTATTTTGTCAACTAGTATAGATTGAAGCGATTTACACACATTATTCTGATTTTACAGATTGTATAAATTTATGTAAGCAGCATCATAATTTTACCAGACTATGAATACAAAAATCCTCCTGGCAGAAGATGAACCCAAACTGGCAGCAAATATTCGGGAAACATTGACAGACTCCGGATTTGATGTGCAGGTAGCTTTTGATGGAACTGTCGCAGAGAGACTATATAAAAGCATTGATTATCAGTTGGTTATATTAGATGTGAACCTGCCTTATAAGAATGGATTTGAGTTGTGTAAATTGTTTCGACAACAGAATAAGGATATACCGATTATTATGTTAACTGCGTTAGGCGAACTGGATGATAAGATACTGGCCTTTGATGCAGGAGCTGATGACTATCTGGTAAAGCCTTTTCACTTTCAGGAATTACTGGCACGTATTCAGGTGTTCTTGAAACGGTCTGTACAACATACAGCATTGGAAGAGAAAATAATGGTGGCTGACTTGCAGATTGATTTGTTGGAAAAAAAAGCCAGAAGGGGAGGTAAAGAGATAGAGTTGACCATGCGGGAGTTTTCTCTGCTGGAATTACTGGCTCAGGCAAATGGAAGGGTAGTCTCCAAAGTGGAAATAGCTGAAAAAGTGTGGGATGTGAATTTTGATACAGGAACAAATACCATTGAAGTCTATATTAGCTTCCTGCGAAATAAAATTGATAAACCTTTTGATAGAAAACTTATTCATACCAAGCCGGGGTTTGGCTATTATCTGAAAGATGTTTCAGCATAAAATTATAGTACCGCATAAAGTACGACTGGCTGTACTATTCAGTGGGTTGGTAGCTATTATTCTGCTCATCACTTCTTTAATAACCTATTTATTTTATTCTTCTTTTCGAAAAGAAGAATTCTATGATCGCCTGGAAGAGAAGGCTCTCAATACTGCCCGGTTGCTGATTGACGTTCGGGAGATTGATAATGATATATTGAAAATAATTGATCAGAACACCATTAATAAATTATACGAAGAAAAAGTACTGGTATTTGACCCTCAAAACAGATTGATCTACAGTAGTATAGATGATCACAAGGTAAACTATTCTCCTACACTGCTGCAACACATCCGCGAACAACATAAGATTGAGTATACAGACAAAGAAAGTGAGATCATTGGGTTATTTTACAATGAAAAAGGCCAGAACAATGTGGTCATTGCATCTGCCTATGACAAATACGGGAGACGCAAACTAAATAATCTGATTTATACACTTGCTATTGCTGGAAGTCTGGGAATGCTTCTGACAGGCGTAGCTGGCTATTATTATGTGCAGCAAACATTCAAACCTGTCGAATTGCTGAATGAAAAGATTGCACGTATCAATGCGACTAACCTGCAGGAGAAATTAACTATTGAGAACAGAGATGAGGAGATAAACCGATTAGCACAAAATTTTAATTACATGCTGGACAGGCTGTCATTGGCTTTTGAAACCCAGAAAAACTTTGTGCAACATGCCTCACATGAACTAAGAACTCCCTTGGCTACATTAGTCGCTCAATTAGAGGCCGCTCGTAAGAAATCCCGCTCAATAGAAGAATACCAAGCCCTATTAGCTTCCTTGCAGGAAGACCTGGATAAACTCACCAACATCACCAACTCTTTATTGCTCCTGGCCAGGTATGATAAGATCCGGCTGGAAGCAGATGCACAACGTGTTCGTATTGATGAATTATTGTTTGAGGCTGTTGAGGATGTAAAAATGCATTTACCACAGGCAATAGTAAGTGTTGGTTTTCAGGAAATTCCGGATGATGATACTCTTCTGACTGTGCAGGGACAGGGGTTAATGCTGAAAAATAGCTTTGTCAACCTAATTGAAAATGCCTGTAAATATTCTGATAATCAGTCCGCTCAGGTATTAATCCACGCACAAAAGGATCGGATTCTTATTCAATTCTTTAATGAAGGATCGCCTTTGTCTGATACAGAGACTTCCCGTATCTTTCAACCCTTCTTCAGAGGGCAAAATGCCAGCGGAAAAAGAGGTTTTGGATTAGGTTTGTCTATGGTGCGGAGAATTATTGAAGCACATGGAGGGACTATATCTTATCAAGTATCTGATAATCAGATTAATATTTTTTCATTAGTACTGCCACACCAATTTTAAGTTTTTTTTAAGTTTTTCTTAAGCCCATTTTAAGGTTCCTATCCTTTTTTTGTCTCATTCTATTAGCGCCTGTTGCTAACGGTTGATTTCAAAATACGGTTAATAAGTGTCCATTAACCGTATTTTTTCGACTTTCAGGTATACAGCTAATCTGACCTAAACAGAATTACCATCTAGATTAATTATTTTCTAACCTACTCTAATCCAGTAAAGTAGGAGGCTAACTGCCAAACTTGTATTTCAATTTATGAATGTACTGAAATGGAAAAAGCTGCCTGACAGGTGGCTAGGGATCTCTTTGTGTTTATTTTTTATACAGATCGGTGTAGTGCAAGCCCAGGATACGCTTCGTATCTCATTGAATCAGGCAGATAGTATTTTTCTGAATCAGAATCTACGATTACTGGCAGAGAAATATGCTATCGAAGCCTCAAAAGCGCAATTGGCTCAAACAAAGCTATGGGATAATCCACAACTTTCTACTGAATGGAGCTTGTACAATAACCTAAACCGGAAAGTACTGGATGTAGGATCAGCCGGACAGAAAACATTTAGTATTCAGCAGTTGGTTGTGTTAGCAGGTAAGCGAAATAAGAGAGTAGCAATGTCCAGAGAAAACACACGAATGTCTGAGTTTGCTTTTTATGATCTGTTACGTACACTGAAATTTGAGTTGCGTCGGAGCTTTTATCATATAGCTTTTTCTACACAAACTATCGAACGTTTTACGAATCAGCTTGCTGTATTGGATAATACTATTTCTGCTTTAGAGACGCAATACAATAAAAATAATATCTCTCTGAAAGATGTAGTGCGCTTGAAAGCTGCTTACTATCAATTGAATAATGATAAGACACAGTTGCTGGCTTCCATTGCAAACGAACACCTTCAGTTGCAGCTATTGCTGCAAACAAGCCGTCCGGTTGTACCGATACTGGATGAAAGTATGATGCAGCAATATGATTTCCAGAAAACACAATCACAGAACCTGATAGATCTTGCCATCACCAATCGGTCAGACCTGCATATAGTGGAAAGTCAGGTAAAGCAAGCAGAAATGCACTATCGTCTTCAGAAGAGCCTGGCAATTCCTGACTTATCCATTGGTGCAAGTTATGACCAGGCAGGTAGTTACATTCCTCATTATCTGGCTCTTACAGTAGGGTTGGATCTACCTGTATTTAACCGCAATCAGGGAAATATAAAAATGGCTAAGAGTGAGGCTTCTATGATGCAATTGCAACAGCAAAACAAACAACTGGAAGTACGGAATGAAGTGGCTGCATCACTCAATAAGCTACGTCAGATAGAAGATGAATACAAAAAGGTAGATACCAACTTCAGGACTCAGTTTGAGCAATTAAATACAGGTGTACTGACAAGCTTCCGGAAACAGAATGTGTCCTTACTGGAATTTGTAGACTTGTTTGAAGCCTATAACCAGAGTATAGAGCAACTAAACCGATTGCGAATTGCCCGTATTGAATCCTTTGAGGAGTTAAACTATGTCGTGGGAGTTGAGCTCTTCCGTTAAAAGTAGAAAACTTATGTTAAGTCACATTGTCTAATCTAATTATTCTATACAATGAATCTGAGAATCTATTTCGTATTGGTGTCTTGTTTTACAGGACTTATTGGCTGCAAGCAATCCCCTCCGGAGCATAAAGAAGAGAAATCCACTTTTGTGTTGAGTGATACCATGTTATCACGGGTAAAAATAACCGTCGCGAAAACAGAACCTGTAAAGGCAGAACTAAAACTGATTGGGAAAATCACTCCAGACGATAACAAATTGGTTGAGGTATTTCCGCTGGTAGGAGGGAATGTAATGGATGTGAATGCGGAATTAGGTGACTATGTCGAAAAAGGTCAGATTCTGGCAGTGATACGCAGCGGAGAAGTAGCTGACTATGAAAGACAAATGATTGATGCCCAAAGTGATCTTCTGATGGACCAGAAAAATCTTCGTGTTGCAGAAGATTTATTTGAAAGTAAACTGAACTCTGAGCGGGATGTGACTGCTGCACGAAAAGAAGTTGAAAAATCACAAGCCGAATTGAATCGTATTCAGGAAATCTTCAGAATCTACGGACTGGGTAAGCAATCAGAATATCAGGTAAAAGCGCCCATTAGCGGATTTGTGATTGAAAAACATATCAACCGGGATATGCAGTTACGGTCTGATAATGCCGAAAATATTTTCACGATTGCGCAGATCAATGATGTATGGGTGTCTGCAAACGTCTATGAGACAGACATTGCCCGCATAAAAGTAGGAATGGAGGCCGATGTACAAACCATTAGTTATGGCGATAAAATATTCCACGGGAAAGTAGACCGTATTTTTAACATTCTGGATCCGGAAACAAAGACGATGAAGGTACGAGTGAAACTGCAAAATCCGGATTATGCCTTGAAGCCAGAGATGAATGCAACTGTGACACTACATTTTAACGAGGATAAACAGATGCTTTCTGTCCCTTCTTCAGCCGTAATTTTTGACAAGAGTAAGCATTTCGTAATGGTTTTTAAGGACCGATACAATATTGAAACACGAGAAGTTGAGCTGTACAAGCAAGCAAACAGTATGGCTTACATCCAATCTGGACTACAGGAAGCAGAGAAAGTCGTTAGCCAGAATCAGTTGTTTATCTATGATGCTTTAAATGATTGATATTTTTAGATAATTAATAGATAATAATTGGATAATATAAGGATAATTAATATATAGATTGATTCTCAGTGCTTTGCGAAACTGTCTGTTACCTCATAAACTATGAATGCATTTATTAAAAACTGTATCGCGTTCTGTCTCAAGAACCGTTTCTTTACTTTCTTTATCACAGGGATACTGGCTATTGCCGGGATCATAAGTTTTTTGAATACACCACTGGATGCATTTCCGGATGTGACCAATACACAGATAATCATTGTGACCGAATGGAATGGCCGTAGTGCAGAAGAAGTGGAACGGTTTGTAACGGTTCCTGTTGAAGTGGCTATGAATTCCGTACAGCGCAAAACCAATGTGCGTTCCATTACCATGTTTGGACTGTCTGTGATGAAGATTATTTTTGAAGACGATGTAGACGACTTTTTTGCACGTCAGCAGGTAAATAATCAGCTTCGTTCTGTACAGTTGCCAGAGGGTGTTGACCCTGAAGTACAGCCCCCTTACGGACCCACAGGAGAAATATTCCGGTATGTGCTGGAAAGTCCTACAAAAGATACACGCGAGTTATTGACGCTACAGAACTGGACAATTGACAGACAAATACGTTCTGTACCAGGAGTTGCCGATGTGGTGGCATTTGGTGGTCGTGAAAAGATCTATGAATTACAGATTAACCCTACATTACTGTCCCGCTATGATATCACTCCGCTGGAGGTTTACCAGGCTGTAAGCAGAAGTAACCTGAACGTAGGAGGGGACGTAATCGAAAAGAATGGACAAGCATATGTGGTGCGTGGAATAGGCCTTCTTACATCCATACCAGACATTGAGAATATTATCATTGACAATGTGAAAGGTTCTCCAATTCTGATCAGAAATGTAGCTCAGGTAATTGAGTCCGATCAGCCACGGGTAGGACAGGTAGGATTGGGAGATCGCGATGATGTGGTAGAAGGCATTGTGGTTATGCGCAAAGGCGAGAATCCGGGACAAGTATTGAAGCTGGTTAAAGAGAAGATCGCGGAACTCAACGAAAAGGTATTGCCAGCAGATGTGAAGATGAAGACATTCTATGATCGGGATAACCTGATGCAGTATTGCACAGACACTGTAATGCATAACCTGATTGAGGGAATTGTCTTTGTAACGGTAATTGTATTTTTGTTTATGGCAGACTGGCGGACCACCCTGATTGTGTCAATCATTATTCCGCTAGCTTTGCTGTTTGCTTTTTTCTGTCTGCGATTAAAGGGGATGAGTGCCAACTTGTTGTCACTAGGTGCTGTTGACTTTGGGATTATTATCGATGGGGCAGTGGTCATGGTGGAGGGGATCTTTGTTTCACTGGACCATCTGGCTCACAAACAAGGAATGGAAAAGTTTAACAGGCTTTCCAAACTTGGTTTAATCAAAAAAACAGGTACAGAGATGGGTAAGGCTGTGTTTTTCTCCAAGCTAATTATTATCACTGCCTTATTGCCTATATTCTCGTTTCAGAAGGTAGAAGGTAAAATGTTTTCACCACTTGCCTATACGCTGGGATTTGCATTACTAGGTGCATTATTCTTTACCTTAACACTGGTACCTGTATTGTGTGCTTTCCTGCTAAAGAAGAATGTGCGGGAGCGTCATAATCCATTTGTGAACTTCTTTAACAACTCTATTACCCGAGCCTTTACGTGGTGTTTCCGATACAAGAAAATTACAGTAGGAGTTGCTTCTGTATTTTTAGCCGTTACATTGTTTTCTGCCCGCTGGCTGGGATCTGAGTTTCTGCCACAACTGAATGAAGGGGCATTATGGGTAACTGCTGAGCTTCCTATGAGTATGTCATTGCCGAAGAGTGTAGAAATGGCAAAAACGCTTCGACATGATCTGAGTGAGTTTGATGAGGTAAATGAAGTATTATCTCAAACAGGCAGGTCAAACGATGGGACAGATCCGAATGGTTTTTACTTTCTACAGTTTCAGGTTGACTTAAAGCCTAAGAAAGAATGGAAGCGCAATATTACCACAGATGAGCTGATAGGGGAGATGGACAAGAAGCTTTCTCAATACCAGGGCATCCTGTATAACTATTCTCAGCCTGTAGTGGATAATGTAGCTGAGGCTGTAGCGGGTTTCAAAGCTTCCAATGCAGTCAAGATATTTGGTGATGATCTGGAGACTTTGGATAAGCTGGCTGATGAAGTATTAACTCAAATCAAAGATGTGCGGGGCATTAAGGATGCGGGTATATTGCGCAATGTAGGACAACCCGAAATGCAGATTCTGCTGCATGATCATCTGATGGCGTTGTATGGAGTCAGTGTAGCCGATGCGCAAGCAGTTATTGAGATGGCTATTGGTGGCAAAACTGCCAATATGAAATACGAAGGGGAGAAGCGCTTTGATATCCGTATCCGTTACCCTCAGGAATATCGTCAGAGTGAAGAAGATATTGAGAAGCTGATGGTGCCCACACTGCACAACACCAAAGTCCCTTTGCGTGAAATTGCCACCGTACAAACGTTAACCGGACCTGCTTTTGTGTACAGAGATATAAATAAGCGGTTTATTGGTGTGAAGTTTTCTGTACGGGAAAGAGACCTGGGCAGTACCATTGCTGAAGCGGAAAAGAAGGTAAATGAGAAAGTTTCTTTACCTAAAGGATATTCTATTCACTGGACTGGAGAGTTTGAGAACCAGGTACGGGCAACGAAACGATTAACAGAAGTTGTACCTATCAGTCTGGCTGCCATTTTCGTGCTGTTGTTCATTACTTTCGGAAATGCCAAAGATGCAGGGTTGGTACTGATTAACGTTCCTTTTGCCTTGATAGGAGGGATTCTGGCACTACATATTACAGGTATGAATTTCGGGATATCGGCAGGAGTAGGGTTTATTGCTTTATTTGGTATTTGCGTGCAAAATGGGGTTATTTTGATTTCTGTATTTAATAACAATTTGAAACAGCGAATGCCTATCACACAGGCTATCTCTGAAGGCGTACAATCCCGTATTCGTCCTGTGGTAATGACTGCCATGATGGCCGCTATTGGACTTTTACCGGCTGCTGTGTCAACGGGTATCGGTTCAGAATCACAGAAGCCGCTAGCTATCGTTATTATTGGGGGATTAATTACGGCTACCGTTCTGACATTGCTGGTGTTTCCAATTATATACTGGGCGTTTAACCGAAAGAAACATACGGTGGCTATACAGGTAGCCTGAGAAAGGTAAAATGCATGATTATAGAAACAATTCTCAAGTGGCCTAAAGAGACCTAGGGGCGTGATAAAACCAAACGATACGGCTACTGGGTCAAAGAGCGAAGCTATTAAGTTTACATACCAGAGTAAGTTGGGCAGACTGGGTAGATTATTGGGTAAGTATAATTGTTTGATAATCAATAGAGGTAGAATGGGTGGCTTTTTTTGTCTGAAACTTTTCTATATAGAAGAGAAAAAAGAGAATATAGAGCTATATATACTATAAATAGAATAATATATATATATAATATAGAGCGAATCTTACCCATCCTACCCAGCCTTATTATCAGACAGTTAATCTTACCCAGGAACTTACCTGCATCTTACCCACCTTACCCAGAAAGTGAGAAAGGACTATTTGTTTAGAAGAAGAATTCTATTTTTGTGCCGTGTCACAGTTCTCTTTGTCCTCCAATAAGGAAGTGGATATGTCCAGGCTGTGGTCGTTTATACAGAATTGGCATCATTCACAGCAAGCAAAGTGTTGCGGTGAATAACGCTCAAAAAACTTTTGCCGTGAACTATGCGCAAACAAAAAATCTCTAGTGCAGCCACTGCCTGTGGGGGATGCATGGTTGCTGAAATATAACAACTATATGTTTAGTTATGCTGGTCGGAAATGGGTAGCAGGAGGGAGGCTGGGTTTTCTTTTTGGGGTGTTCTATCGCTTTAAAGATAACTCCAGAGGGCAGTCGTCTGACGGCTTTTAAACTGCCCATACCAACGACATACAGGATACAGAACCAATACAACACCAATCCAGAACAGGTAGATAATGCCTAACGAAAACCCTACATTAGGAGGGATTCCGGCCATGTTTTTCTGAAAATTAATTTCCTGCCAGGATAAACCCTGTACGAGCAAACAAACTACTGAGAGGCTATGAATCAGATAAAAGTGAAGAACATAGTAGAACAAAGGTACCTTACCATATACTTTGAAAAAGTAAGTCCACCGAAACTCCTTGCCTTCCAATACGGATAATAAAAGAATGCCGGGTGCCAGGGTAATCAGTGTATATAACAGAGAAGGTGGATACTTGGTAACGTTAAAGAATGAAAGAATCGTAAATACTGTATCTTTCTGAATTTTCCATGGTGTAGGATCTCCATATACATTTAGAAACCGCAACAACACAAAGCTGACAATTGCACCAATCCCAAGTTGAAGCAGAATCTTTTTTCGTGTTGCAGAGAGCACCTGTGGTCGATACAATATTCCAAAACAATACCCTATGAGCAATATGCCCAGCCAGGATAAGAATGGGTAAAGAATTCCAAAATTGAAGTGTGGAGTTAGAGGCCTAAAGCTAAGCTGGTGTAGCAATGACCACAGAAAACTAGCCGGTGTTCCAGAAGGAAAAGATATTGGATCAAGTAGGTTATGCCCAACTACAATCAGAATGGCAAGTGCCAGTATCCATATAACAGGTAGAAATACCAATCCACTCAGAATAACCATACTGATTCCAATAGCCCATATAACCTGTAAAACAATAGTTGAGAAAGTTATATCAAACCAAAGTCCAAAATTTACAATTGTAATTTCTAGTATTGTGAGCCATAATCCTCGGGTTAGAAGGAAAAGACTCAGTTGTTTTTTTGTTTTCCTTAAACCATACAGGAATGCAGAAGTGCCTGCCAGAAAAACAAAAGTAGGAGCACACAGGTGAGTAATCCATCGCGTAAAGAACAAGATCGGAGTTGTTGTTGTCAGATTGGTGGGGTCTGTATAAAATCCATTCAACAACAAATATTCACGCGTATGATCCAATGCCATGATCACCATAACAATACCCCGTAACACATCAAGACTACTGATTCGGGAAGTTGTGAGAGAGAGTACTTGTGATTGTGTCATGGATTGGATGGGTATATCAGAGACTCATCATGTCTTTAAAGCGAATAGCCTGCCGACGTGAGATCTCAATCTTCTCGCCACCTTTCAGTGTAACCAGCAAGCCACCACTAAACCAGGGCTCAATTTTTTCGACCCACTGTAAATTAATGATATGTTTGCGGTTGGCACGAAAAAAGGAGTGAGGGTCCAGTTTTTCATCCAGTGCATTCAATGATTTTAATATCAATGGCTTCTGGTCATCAAAGTGCAGTCTCACATAATTACCCATTGACTCAAATAACCGTATCTTTCCTAGTTTTACAAACCAGCACTTTTCTCCGTCTTTCACAAATACCTGATCTTCCGCAGTGAGTAACTTAGCATTTTCCCGTTTAAATTCCTCATGGCGAATGTCTTCCTCCAGTCGGTTAATCGCTTCTGCCAGACGGTTAGGGTCAATAGGTTTTAACAGATAATCGAGAGCGTTGTATTCAAATGCTTTCAGGGCATATTCATCATAGGCTGTGGTAAATATCACGTCAGGCACACTTCCTTCTATTTCCGTCAGCAATTCAAACCCTGTCTTACCTGGCATCTGAATATCAAGAAACAATAAATCCGGATGTAGTTTGTCTACCAGGTCCAAGGCTTCTTCTGCATTCGCGGCTTCTCCTATGATTTCAATTTTGGGAAAGTTTTCCAGTAAACGGCGTAATTCATTACGAGCTAAGCGTTCGTCATCAACAATAAGTGCTTTCATATTTGCGGTCATACAATTCAATAGTAAGTTTGGTGTCCTTAAGAGCAAATAACTTACTATTTGAAAATTATAAAGAGAAAATTCGTTATACGGAGGTATTTGTATGTAAACGGATATTATTTTTTACATAGAGATTTGTAAATTGGGCGCAAAATACCCTTATACCATTCGTAATATCTTTTCAAATCTAGGAAATATATGCCAAAAATAATTTTAGGACTTCTCTTTTTTATAGTTTGTCTGTTTGCACAGGCTCAGTCAAGTGGTTCAAAAGAAGAAACCGAAATCAAGCAAGTGATAGGACAACTATTTGATGGAATGCGCAAAGGAGATAGTGCCATGGTAAGAAGCGTGTTCTATTCAGGGGCACGCCTGCAAACAACCTATGTAGATAAGAAGACAGGCAAAGCCGCTTTACGGGAAGAAAGTATCACTGATTTTGCCAAAGCTGTGGGTACACCACACAAAGAAGTCTGGGATGAAAGACTTTTCGCATACGATATCAAAGTAGATGATAACCTGGCCATTGCCTGGACTCCCTATGAGTTTTACCTGGATGGTAAATTTAGCCACAAAGGAGTAAATGTATTTCAGTTGTTTAAATCTGAAAAAGGGTGGAAGGTGATAAGCATTGCAGATACAAGAAGGAAGTAAGTAGAGAATGGAGAGAATAGTAAAACAAAGACTTTGGTGGTTAGTTGGATGTTTAGTGTGGGGGTG
This sequence comes from Xanthocytophaga agilis, assembly GCF_030068605.1. Classification (NCBI taxonomy): domain Bacteria; kingdom Pseudomonadati; phylum Bacteroidota; class Cytophagia; order Cytophagales; family Rhodocytophagaceae; genus Xanthocytophaga; species Xanthocytophaga agilis. Next base: position 1,075,581 of record NZ_JASJOU010000001.1, on the reverse strand, counting down.
TTATTGTGCTGTGTCTGCTCAGACGAGTGAGTATGAAAAGTGTATACAGGAAGATCGAAAGACCAAAGATAAGAATTTTCGTAAAGGAAAAGATTCTCCCATTCCCAAAAAAGAGAGAAGTGATTTTACCGGATTGGTCTATTTTCCTATAGATTCCCTATATCGGGTACAGGCAAAGCTAGTTAGGGATACATTGCAGAAGACTTTTGAAATGAAGACATCAACAACCCGATTGCCAGTATATAGGGTATATGGGAAACTCGTTTTCAAAGTAAAGGGTGAAGATTGTATATTGACTGTGTATCAAAGCATGGATCTGTTGAGAAATCCGATGTATAGGGATTATTTGTTTGTTCCATTTACAGATCTCACCACAGACGAAAGTTCTTATGGCGCAGGTCGTTATATGGATATGCGTATTTCTGATGATGAGATAGTTTGGATTGATTTCAATAAAGCCTATAATCCTTATTGTGCCTACAGCGACCAATATTCCTGCCCAATTACTCCAGCTGAAAACCGCCTTCCTGTAAGAATAGAGGCAGGGGAGAAAGTTTACAGAGAACATTAAATAGCAATTTGAATCAATAGAGTAGGAGAGAAGGTGTCTTTGTAATACCTCTTTCACTCCTTGTTCACTCAGAAGTTTTACCTGGTAATAGTTCTTCCCGGTAAGGCGCAGACGATTGTGCTCCCATTCGGGTAACCGATATTGCAGACGCCTGACATGCATAGTGAATCGCTTCGGGTAGTGAATAGCCTTCTGCCAGAAATACACAGAGCACCCCATTAAAAATATCTCCGGCGCCTGTTGTATCTATCGCATCCACCTTAGGTGCTGGAATAAGTTGAGAGTCTGTTCCCGAATACCAGAAGGCTCCAGACGCTCCCATAGTAACAATGATATTCTTTACTCCTCTTTTATGAAGTATCTGGGCGGCTTGTTCCGCTGATGGAATATCTGTAACTATAGTGTTAGTTAATAGGCTTAACTCTGTTTCATTTGGTGTTAATAAATGTAAATAATTATAAATTTCTTTATGTAAACTATTTGCGGGAGCTGGATTTAGAATAACCTGAGCCCCTCGTGAGTTGCTTTGTTCAATAATATATTCAACAGTCGGAATCGGAATTTCCAGTTGTATCAGAACTATCGTATCCGAATTAATTAATTCAATAGCGCCAGAGACATCAGCAGGAGAGAGTGTAGCATTTGAGCCGGAAGCAACCACAATGGAGTTTTCACCTTTGTTATCTACTGTAATTAAAGCTACTCCCGATGGATGATCAGGATCGGTAATAATATAGTCAGTAGTGATGCCTTCGTTTATAAGTTGTTGCCTGGCCTGTTGTCCAAAAAGATCATTACCCACCTTAGCTATAAATGTGACATTCCCGCCCATACGAGCGGCAGCTACAGCCTGATTGGCACCTTTTCCACCCGCATGCATTGTAAATTTACCACCTAGTATTGTTTCTCCTGGTAAGGGAAGATGCTCGGCCTGTATGACCATATCTGTATTGGAACTTCCAAAAACCAAAATCTTTTTCATTAATTATTATGTTAAGTAGTAACTAGTGGTGTACTTTTAGAGCCAATATAGCAAATATATAATCACATACTAAGATGAAAGCTGTAGTCATAACACAACCCGGAGGTCCTGATGTACTATCTGTGGTAAATCGTTCCATGCCAGAAGTTGGTGACGGAGAAGTATTGGTGAAAGTAATGGCTGCTGGTATAAACAGACCAGATATTGCACAGCGTAAAGGATATTATCCGGCACCCGCAGGAGCACCCGTCGATATTCCAGGTTTGGAAATTGCCGGTATAGTAGAGTATATAGGGGCACAGGTGGGGCGTTTTAAGGTAGGAGATGTCGTGTGTGCATTGGTAAGTGGTGGTGGATATGCCGAATATTGTATGGTGCCAGAAGTACAATGTTTGCCCATTCCGGAAGGATTGAATTTTGTAGAGGCTGCTGCCTTACCTGAAACTTTCTTTACAGTTTGGAGCAATGTATTTGATAGAGGGAATCTCAAGCCAGCTGAAAGTTTACTGGTACATGGAGGATCAAGTGGCATAGGAACTACTGCCATACAAATGGCAACAACCATGGGTAGCACTGTGTATGTAACCGCAGGAACGGAAGAGAAATGTCATTTTTGTGAAGAACTGGGAGCTATAAAAGCCATTAATTATAAAAAAGAAAGCTTTAAAGATCGTATTCTGGATAGCACTGAAGGAAAGGGTGTCGATGTAATTCTGGATATGATTGGAGGGAACTACACATCAGACAATCTGCAAGTACTTGCAGATGATGGCCGATTGGTGCTAATAAATGTCATGAATGGACGGGGGGCAACTATTGATCTGCTTGAAGTAATGAGACGGCGACTGACTATTACCGGATCAACGTTGCGTAACCGGGATATAGCTTTTAAATCAGCCATTGCTCAAAACCTGGAGAAACATATATGGCCATTAATTTCTTCTGGAAAAATAAAACCCGTAATTTATCAAGAGTTTCCAGTTGAGGAGGTGAGTAAAGCCCATCTGTTAATGGAGAGCAGTGAACACATGGGTAAAATTGTACTCACATTCACCTAAGCAGAGTTATAATAAGGAGAGGTATAGTATATAATAGGTAATTTTAAAACATGTTACTTAACATAATGTAAATTATTAAACTAAGATTTTTATCTTTTTGCTGGTATGCTTTTTTAACCGTAAAAAGAATATATAGGATGATGAAAAGAATAAGCATTCTTATGTAACTTTTTGATTAAAAGCGAGTTGTATGATGATTTGTGTTTTGTCATCTTTCGGAAAATAGTTACTAATCATTTTGATTGTGAGTTATGGAGAATCTTCAGTTTAATTTAGGCAACCAGTCGACAAATCAGCATGTGTGTCAGTCTCAACGTGAAGGTGACTGGATTATTTTTACCTGTAGCAAATGTCCGGATTATGAACGGCGTGTGAATTGGCGTACCGGTCAGATGTCTGTTAGACATGGTTTGTTGGATGTAGCTCATATTGGAACGCATTTACCGTCTGAGATTGCATATGCGCTCCGGCATATCAATTAATAGGACGGATTACCTATAGCAGACTCTGAACAATTTAATAGATAATAGGCCTTATAGATTTAAAGACTTTAGTTGAGGAGGATAATCCGAAAAAATCAGTTTTGATAGTGAGCCATAATCAATAGTTAATCTGAACGCATTAACTAGCGGAATTCCTAGACTATCACAAAGTATACTTCGGATAACTCCAGCATGGGTAATCAATATAACCTTGTCAAAGTCGTTTTGTTGAAGTTCTGTGATAAATTCTTTTACTCTGGTGTGTAGATCCTGAAAGCTTTCACCATTGGGTGGCTGTATTGTCACAAAGTCTTCCATCCAGGGTGTTAGTTGTAGTAGAGGAATATCCTGCCATGGAGTATTTTCCCAGTTTCCAAAATTTACTTCCTGCAAACGAGTATCTACTTTGTATGTGGAAGTTATAGTTTCTGCCAATCTGGTACAACGTTGTGCAGGGCTACTATAAACAGTGAATTGATCTGTAAGGGTAAGTTTAGAAAGAATACTATCTTTTTCGTTTTCAAATGATGAAGCTAACCCAATATCTGATTGACCATAACACACTGATCTTGGGTTATGGACTTTGGTGTGACGAATCAGAATGACTTCCATGGTATTCCTGCAAAAAATAGGTAAATAGCGATCTCTGTTACTTGTTGGAGTGCCCCCAGACAATCCCCTGTATACCCCCCTATCCATTTTTGATAGTATCTTCCAATCCCTATTTTGATTAACAGGATAGGAATAGGAAGCAGCATAATATACAGGTTGGTACTTTGATAGATATATAGTATAAAAGGTATAATAACCCACACAGATGCAAACAATACTTGCTTGGCTGATAATGGCCTGGCTATAGATTCAATCTTACTATCAGGAGTATTTCTTGCATAACTGTGTGTATACATCAGTGTAAGAGCCGTAAAACGGCTTAATGTATGTGCCAGTATAAATATAAAGAACAAATGAACGTATAAATTTGAAGCCTTGAAAGTATCAATCAACTGATCTACTAATGTGTATTTCAAGGTAAATAAACCTATCAGACCTATCACTCCATATACACCAACTCTACTATCCTTCATAATTTCCAGTATCTTTTCTTTTGTCCAGCCCCCTCCAAATCCATCACATACATCTGCAAACCCATCTTCATGTATTGCACCTGTAAGCAGAATGCCTAGTATAAGCGTTATAATCAGAGAGATAGATTCACTATATACCAGATGAGAAACAAAAAATACAAGTATTGAAAATCCGGCAGTGATCCATCCTATAAAAGGAAAATATACTGAGGATTCTTTTTGTGCTTGCTCTGTATAGCTTATCCAGGAAGATACCGGTATTCTGGTGTAAAACATAACTGCGACCAATAGCAAATGCAGTTGTTTTTTCATTAATTTATTTTTGTTTATTTATAAAATTAAATTTAGTTATCTGTTTTCTCTGTAGATACCCCGGCACTCTGGAAAGAAGCCATTTCATTCATAAAGTTGACGGAAGATTGAATAATAGGATATGCCAGTGCACAGCCCGTTCCTTCACCCAACCGAAGATCCAGATTCAATATTCTAGGATCTGCTTTTAAATGGTGCAGCATGTATTTGTGACCATTTTCTGCTGACTGATGACAAAATAAACAGTAATCCAGAATAGCCGGATAAAACTGGCTGGCACTTAGCAGTGCTGCTGTGGCAATAAATCCATCAATCAATAAACACATCTTGTTTTCTGCAGCCTGGAGCATGGCTCCACACATCTGTGCTATCTCAAATCCGCCAAAGGTTGCTACTATTTCCAGTGGGTCTTTTATATCCGGATAGTGATTGACAGCCTTTTGAAGAACCTGTAACTTGTGTTGCATTTGTTCTGCATCAAGGCCAGTGCCTTTACCTACACATTCATTCAGAGGAAGATTTGTGAATTTATGCATTAGAACGGCTGCTGAAGATGTATTTCCGATACCCATTTCGCCAAAGCCAACTATATTACTGCCTTTCTGAAAAATCTGTTGTGTCACAGTTGCCCCCAGTTGGATTGCCAGGCTGCATTCATCAACAGTCATTGCGGGTTCTTTGGCAAAGTTGCGAGTGCCTTTCCCCATTTTTTGATGTATGAGTTTGGGGGTATTATAGACATCCGCATTGATCCCTGCATCAATTACTTTAAGTGTAATATCATTTTGTCTGCAAAATACATTAATAGCTGCTCCTTCCTGCAGGAAGTTTAGTACCATCTGGTGAGTCACTTCAGAGGGGTATTTACTCACATTCTCCTGAGTGATTCCATGATCTGCTGCAAATACAAGTATATGTGGGTTATTTAGTTCTGGGCTTAGTGTTTGTTGTATCAGACATACTCTGGATACTATATTTTCCAGTTTACCTAATGATCCAATGGGTTTTGTCTTGTTATTTAATTTATCCTGAATTTGTGATATAATTCTTTTATCTGTATTATCTATTTTAAATTGTTTCATATCATTAATTTATGTTTTGCCATTCGTGTAAGGGCGTTATTTTACTTTTAATGGAATACCGGAAACCATAAGAGTGACCTGATCTGCCTGACGAGCTATGTATTGATTAGTCCAACCTTGGAGTTCAACAAATCTTCTGGCACTTTCAGTTTGAGCATGTACACCCATACCTATTTCATTAGAAATAATAATCAGCTGAGTATTGTTCTTTTTGAACAGTTGCGTTAATTCTTCCTTTGCTTCCTGTAAGGATAAATGCAAATCGTACTGGTTATCTGTGTAAAAGTTAGTAAGCCATAACGTAACACAGTCTATCACTACAACCTTTTGAGATAGATCTAGTTTGCTGAGGTGTTTCTCTTCTTCCATGTTTTGCCATTCGGGACCCCTCTCCTGCTGATGGCGTTTAATCCTTTGCTCAAAACTTTCATCCCATTTTCGGGCTGTAGCGACATAAACAGGATTGGTAGATAGGCTTAACGCTAATTCTTGCGCATAGCGGCTTTTTCCGGAGCGTTCTCCTCCTGTTATAAAATATAACATAGTATAGGCTGACGTAGAATATTCAGCTGCAAGGTAAGATACATTTGGTAGTTAACGCAACTTCCTCATAGATTTAATGGTTGGGAGTATATTCTTCAAAGGTTTTATCTGTATAAAATACCAGTATTTTTTCTATCTTCTTTGTATTATTTATAGGAGATACAGCAGCTTGTGAAGGGATGGTGACAGAGGGAATAGATACAGGAGGCTCCTCTGTGATAGTATTCTCTGTTATTGTATTAGTAAGAAGAGGAATGAACGGATTTGCCGAAAGAGGATTGATTGGGTTCGTTTGAGCAGAGGAAGTCTTTTCTATGCTTGCAGTGATTTCGGAGATGCCAATGGGTAATTTCGTTTCATCTAATATCCATTCTGTTCCTAGTTCTGGAAAACGTCTGGCAATCTTTTGTATCATGTCCAGACTAGGTTTGTTTCGGCCTGCCAATATGTGTGAAATAATGGGACGTGGTACTCCTATCTCATCCGCAAAACGCGAAGGAGTAAGATTTTTCATATCCATAATTGCTTTTATAACATCATTCATACATACATCTGCATTTTAGTTCTGCAAATATAGGTTTTTAAATATATATTTGCAGTTTAAAAAAGGAAATAGATGTTAGGATAGCGCTGTTTTTAATTTTTCAACTATCTGATAGGCTGCGGGACAGATGAAAGTATTCTTAAGAGTAAGATCTAATATCTGATGGAACCGCTTACGGTCTGTATGAGGGTACTCCCGACAGGCTGCAGGCCTATGGTGATAGATAGAACATGTATTATCTTCATTTAAAAAGGAACAAGGTGCCAGATTTAATACATAATCTCCATCTTCATCTATATGTAGATACGTATCAATAAACTGCTTAGGTTTTACTTTTAGAAATTTGGCTATCCTATCTATATCTCTATCATAAAATATAGGGCTGGTAGTTTTACAGCAGTTAGCACATTGTAAACAGTCTGTCACTTCAAACACTTCCTCATGGATTTCCTGTATTACTATATCTAAATTCCGGGGCGGTTGCTTTTTCCACTTCTGAAATAACTTTTTTGTGTCTTGTTCACTTTTCTTTGCTTGTAATTTCAACTTCTTAATAGTTTCTGATTCTAAATTATTGTTCATATCTGTGCTTATTCACTTTCGGTATATCATTGTAACTGTTTTCTGTATGGCTTTATCGATACACTATAAAGGCAGTTAAGTTAGTCCTTTTAGTATAGAATAGATTAGTATGATTCAGTCATCAATAGGTTGAACTAACAAAGAAATCCATTTAGTATAAATTTTCAAGTTTAGTGAGGGTATGATTGTGTTCCCACACTCAGGCTGAATGAATATTCAATTTTTTGCAAAGGTAGTAAGAGTTAGCTGATATAGCATTTTATCACTAATTGTTACATGTTTGTTTTCAGCGAATCTGGTAAGGTGTAGACTCTAATATGACAAACATTCAAACCTTATATGGAGTTTTTCGTTCGAACTAACTGCGGTGTAGGCTTATGTTGTTTGTCTAAATCTGAGCCATGAGAGGAGTTGATGACTATTATTTTTTTGCCTGTTTGATGCACCTACTATATGGTGGATCATATTGTGAGGCAAGTCGTTAAATAGAGCATTATAATTGGTTCCGAATAAAGTTTTGAAAGCGCATACAGAAGAATGTTTCTACTTTGTTACAACACAAACGAATGGATCGAACATATATGTGTATTATGTTTCTGAGTTGTTTTATTTAAAAAATAATACCTCTTTTGAGTTGATTTTACTTCACAAACATACTTCAATGCAAAATATAGCTGTTATTGGTAGTGGAACTATGGGCAATGGGATTGCTCATGTCTTTGCCCAAAAAGGATTTCAGGTTTCCTTGATTGATATTTCTGAAAGTGCTCTTGCCCGTGGAATTCAGAATATTACTGTTAATCTCGAGCGCCAGATAAAAAAAGGGCTTCTGACAGAGAGCGATAAAAACGAAACCCTGCAAAGAGTTAAAACATTTACATCTGTAGCGGATGGCGTTGCCAATGCCGAACTAGTTGTTGAAGCTGCTTCAGAGAATATAGAAGTGAAACTCGAAATTTTCAGACAACTTGATAAACTAGCTCCCTCTGGAGCAATTCTGGCTACCAATACATCGTCTATTTCTATTACCAAAATAGGCTCAGTCACTCAGCGACCTGAACAGGTAATCGGAATGCACTTTATGAATCCTGTTCCAGTCATGAAACTGGTTGAAGTAATTCGCGGATATTCTACATCTAACGAGGTAACTGCCTCTATTATGGATATTTCGAGAGGATTGGATAAAGTACCGGTTGAAGTAAATGATTATCCTGGATTTGTATCAAATCGTATTCTGATGCCTATGCTAAATGAAGCCATTGAAACTTTATTTGAAGGTGTGGCAGGAGTTGAAGAAATTGACACCGTAATGAAATTAGGTATGGCTCATCCTATGGGACCTTTACAACTTGCGGACTTTATTGGGTTGGATGTTTGTTTGGCCATTTTACGAGTTTTGCAGGAAGGATTTGGCAATCCTAAATATGCTCCATGTCCTTTGTTGGTTAACATGGTACAGGCTGGTCATTTAGGTAGTAAAACAGGAAAGGGATTTTATCTATGGTCTAAAGATAGTAAAGAGTTAGTTGTTGCTGATCGGTTCAGGAAGTAACAAAAAAGGCCTTTGAGAAAAGGCCTTTTAATTTATACTATATTATTTTTTATACACTTACATTATTTTCTCGGAGGGCATCATTTAGGGATGTTTTAAGATCTGTACTGGCTTTTCTGCGTCCGATAATAAGGGCACATGGAACCTGATACTCCCCTGCCGGGAACTTTTTGGTATAACTACCTGGTATAACAACCGCTCTTTCCGGAACTTCTCCAACGTAAGTAATGGGTTCCGGACCTGTTACATCAATAATTTTAGAACTACCTGTTAGCGTTACCCCTGCTCCCAGTACTGCTTCTTTGCGAACACGTGTTCCTTCAACTACAATACAACGAGACCCTATAAAAGCACCATCTTCAATGATTACAGGAGCTGCCTGAACAGGTTCAAGGACTCCCCCGATACCTACTCCCCCACTTAAATGAACGTTTTTACCTATTTGAGCACAACTTCCAACTGTAGCCCATGTATCAACCATCGTTCCTTCATCAACATATGCTCCAATATTTACATAGGATGGCATCAGAATAACTCCTTTGCTGATATAGGCTCCATATCTGGCTACTGCCGGAGGTACTACACGAACACCTAATTCTTTGTAACCTCTTTTTAGCTCCATTTTGTCGTGATACTCATATGGACCAACTTCTATTTCTTTCATTTGTTGAAGTGGAAAGTATAGAATAACTGCTTTTTTTACCCAGTCATTTACGATCCAGTTTCCATTTTCCTGAGGTTCTGCTACTCTACGAATACCTTTGTCGAGTTCTTCTATAATTGTTCTAATTGCTACTTGTGTCTCGTGTTGTTGGAGAAGTTCTCTGTTTAGCCAGGCACTTTCGATAAGTTGTTTGATTTCCATTTGATAAATTAGGGTTGATTCGTTTCAGAGAAGTAAAATATCTGCTTAACTTCCCGCAAAAATATAGCTTATCGTTAGATTCGCTTATTTTTTAGTTTAGTTTTTACTGTTTAGTAAAATACTAAGTATTTAGTAAGTGATTATGAATATATGAGATTAGATACAAAAAGGAGAATTGTGATTGGTTCTGTGTTGAGACCAGTAGATGATCATCGAATGTATGAAAAGCTGGGACTTGGGTTGTTAGCTTGTCACAAACATGAGATTCATATCGTAGGTTCTTTGGGAAAAAAGGGTGTTCGATCTAAAAACATAGCTTTTCATGAGTTATTTAATTTCGAACGTTTGTCTGGGCGGAGATTTTTGGCTCCTATATCTTTCTTTAGAAAGCTTATTCAACTAAAACCTGAGGTAGTTATAGTTAACTCTCCTGATATTCTGATAGTTAGCTGTGCTTACAAAATAATATTTGGTTCTTTATTAGTGTATGATGTATTGGAGAATTATTACGCAAACGTAATGTTCGCGAACACTTATAGGGCGTTCGTTAGGCATATTCTAGCTCATAGCGTTCGTTTTGTCGAACAAGTGACCCGCCCCTTCATTGATGAGTATTGGATTGCTGAGCGCGCCTATAAAGAAGAATTGCCTTTTGTAAGAAGTAAGTTTAGGATCATTGAAAACAAATTTGCTTTGGTTTCTGATGTGCTTGTTCGGCCCCGCCGGGGTATCTATCGTCTCCTTTATTCTGGAACTATAGCTGAATCATATGGAATATTTAATGCTATAGCTTTAGTAAAGTACCTCCACTCAATAGATCCTCGTTTTGAGTTGACTATTGTTGGTTTTGCTGGCCAGTTATCTGTTCGGAAGCGATTAGTGGAAGAAGTATCTGGATGTAATTTTATTTCTTTAGTTGGAATAGATCGCTATGTTGGGCATCAGGATATTATTAGATATATTCAAAATGCTGATATAGGTTTGTTGCCCTATCAGGTTAATGAGGCTACAGTAAACAGAATTCCCACTAAATTTTACGAGTATTTGGCTCTTTTGCTTCCTTTTGTTGTTGCTAAAGAGCCTTTTTGGGAGAAGGAACTCCTTCCCTATTCTTCCCAGGTTCGTTTTTATAACTTTTCACAAGTTTGTTATGATGGTTTTATAGGTTTACTAACAGACTTATATATAAATACTAATACTATTAACTTTAGATCATCTTATTATACTACTATTTTTAGTAAATTATAAGAAATTTTATTGCTAATATATTTAGTATATTTTTTCATTAAATTACTAATTTATATAGTAACTAAATACTAAACATATATACATGCGTACAGATACAATAGTAGCTTTATCAACAGCTCCCGGTATTTCTGCCATTGCAGTTATTCGTTTATCAGGGAAAGAAGCTATCACCATTACAAATTCACTATTTAAAGGGAAAGATCTTAGTCAACAACCTTCACACACAATCCATTATGGATCATTACAAGAAAATGGTGAAATTCTGGATGAAGTTCTGATATCAGTTTTCAAGGAACCGACATCCTTTACGAAAGAAAATATCGTCGAAATTTCCTGTCATGGTTCAGAATTTATCATTCAAAAAATCATTAAAGCACTTATAAGAAACGGAGCCAGATTAGCAGAAGCGGGGGAGTTTACTAAAAGAGCATTCATAAACGGTCAATTTGATTTAACGCAAGCAGAAGCAATCGCAGACCTTATTCATTCCGACTCAGAAGCCTCACATCATGCAGCATTAAATCAAATGCGAGGAGGTTTCTCAAAAAAAATAGCAGCGTTAAGAGAACAATTAATACACTTTGCCTCTCTAATTGAACTAGAATTAGACTTTGGTGAAGAAGATGTAGAATTTGCCAATAGAGACGATTTACAGAAGCTATTACAGGAGTTATTAGCAACAATAACTAAGCTTACCGATTCTTTTCAAATGGGTAATGTAATAAAGAATGGAGTCCCTACTGTTATAGCAGGAAAACCGAATGCAGGTAAATCAACCCTCCTAAATGCATTATTGAATGAGGAGAAAGCAATAGTTTCTGATATTCCAGGAACAACACGAGACTTTATAGAAGATGAAATACACATTGAAGGAATACGGTTCAGATTCATTGATACCGCAGGTTTACGTAACACGACAGATACAGTGGAAGCTATTGGAGTCCAAAGAACAAAGGAAAAGCTCAAGCAAGCCTCTATTATCATCTATTTATTTGATGTATCACAAACAACACAAATCGATTTAGAAGAGGAACTAACAGAGATAAACGATTTATCTATTCCATATTTGCTTGTAGGTAATAAAGCAGATCAGAAGCATAGTACGTTTACACTGCCAGTCCATTACATATCTGCAACTACAGGAGAGGGAATCGAAGAACTAAAACAACTTCTTACCAGGAGTATTCATACAAAAGCCTATAAAGCTTCAGATACTATTGTTACGAATCTACGCCATTACCAAAACCTTAAGCTTGCACAGGATTCTCTTTCACAAGCATTGTCAAGTCTCTCACAAGGGATTACAGGGGACTTGCTGGCAATGGATATCCGACAAGCTTTATTCTATTTAGGTCAGATAACAGGCGAGATTACAACTGATGATCTACTTTCCAATATATTTTCTAAGTTCTGTATTGGAAAGTAAGTCACCTAACTACTCTCCTACTATTTTCTATAAAACCATGTTAAGCCCATTTCTGGGCTTTTTTCTTTCCTCTTAATAGTGAGATTTTTATATAAAGATATAAATTAACATATTTATACTATATAAATTAATAAATATAAATACATAATTTCAAGAAAACGATCCCTTCTATCCTACTCTTCATTCAATTTTAAATTCTTTGTTACCTATGGGAATGGAAGTTATTTCGTCTCTATTTTTTCAGCCTGTAAACTCCTTCCTTCCCAATAGCTTTCCTGTTACCTCCTATTTTTTTATCAACATATACTACATCAAAAAAATTATCTATATATTGTTTACATACAGTAAAGGGTAAAAACTAATATACCAAGTCCCTCTTTACATCCTTTAACTACCACATTATGGAATACATATACACCATCCATAGACCGATAAAAATCACTTTAAACTTACACTCATTAAGTGGACCGGTACAGGCGCCATCATCAGCATTAAGTTTGCTAAAACATCTCAAAATCAGAAGAAATCAGATACAGAAATTTGAGGTAGGAAATAAGGTCAAGCTCATATATGATTGCGAAGCTTTCCCGTGTCCTGAAATGATTGTAAAAAACATTGAGAGTGATATAATTACCTGTATCTGGTTTGTAGATCCGACCCAGATTAAAGCAGCAGAATTTTCAATTGATCATTTGAAAAAAATTTGAGTGAGCTTATAAAGGCAATCTCTGATCACACTGCATCACCAGCTATGTATATCCCTTTAAATTTTAAAAAATATGTGCTTTCGATAGAGAAACTGACACATTTTCCACTCAAGTAAAAATATAACTATAGAGGCAATAATTCCTAAAAATACAGAAGTAATACCTGAAATATGTCCAATCAGTCCTTCAACAATTGCTTCTATATAGCCATTAAACCAGCGACTACCCACAATTTCAAAGAAAAGGTAAATAAATAGAGAGTTCATTCCAACAATCAGAAAGAAAGATATAAAACGTCTATGTTTTAATATATCAATCCACCAATACAAGAACGCCAGACCAATCAGGCAATATCCTCCAGATACACAAACAAATGAACTTGTCGCAATACGCTTAATAACAGGTGTAGTGGTATAATCTAATAGGATGCCGATACATAAAGCAATTACTCCACCTGCAAGTATTTTTTTGATCTTAGTATGATCACTTTCAGTTGATAGCAAAACCCGACCAGCCATTGCTCCCCATAAAGTATGGACAGTTGTCGGAATGCAATTGATAGCAACCCATCCACCTGTGTTTATTTTATTCATCAAAAGCAAATCCACATAATTACCAAAGTTATGCTGATCCGTAAATGGCTGGTCAAAACCTGGTATGTTGGTAAACCGATACAGGAACTCTGTCAGCAGTAGGATAGCTGCACTTAGCGCCAATTGATACATTACAGGCCATTGGATAACAAGGAAGGTTACAATAGTTGTGAATGACAATTGTGTCAATACATCCCACAATTCAAAGGACAAACCCGAAGGCCTGACAGCATAGTCTAGGACACCCCAGAAAAATAACCATCCGGATCTCTTTACAACTTTATAAAAAGAGGATTTCCATTTAATTCTTTTTCTTTGTTGTGCATCTATGGAAAAAGCAAGTGCTGTGCCTGCAATAAACATAAACCCTGGTTGAATCAAATCCCAAAATCGCAGTCCATGCCAGGGATGGTGAGTGAATTGCAGCATAAAATTGTGAAATAACCCCTCAGATTGCCACTCCAGCAGATGATCAAACAAACGAGAGCCTTCCAACATAAGCAGGACCATAATAAATCCACGCATGAAGTCTAGTGACAGTAGCCTTTGTCTTTCTTGTAAAGAAGTATCTATAGATAAATTTTCAGTACTAACCAATGTCATAACAGAACAGGGAGATTAAAGAGTCTCCTTGTAAGTTAGCCTAAATTTACACAAAACCAATCTACAACTGAATAGACCTCCTTTATAACTTGCGTGTTTCTATAATCCCTACATCAGCCAGAAATACATCCCACATTTTCTTTCCCTGTCCTTCCACTACTTTTTCGTACAGCTTTAATATAACTGTTATATTACGTTGCGTGATGTCACCATAAACTACTTTTCCATCTACGAAGCCCTTAAAAGTCTGTACAAATGATACCACCCCATAATAGTTTCCATCCGGACCTTTAATGAACTCAGAAGCATATCCGATATCAGCATACGATACATCCACTTCCTGATAATCTGCACCCTTTAGTTTCAGTCTCTTCAAATAGTCTTTAATTTTGTACTTGTTTTTTGATCCTGTATTCACATTTGAAACCTCAACTCGTACATCTGCATTGACAAACAAGGTAAATGCCAGATCAATGGTTGAGTTGGATTGGTCGGCTGGTGTACGAGGATCTACTATAGTGGCAATATATCTCCCAAACTCGTCGACCTTTGAAATAGCCTTCTGCCGAAAGCTTTCAAACTCCTCTGGACCACCAGGAAAAGCCATCTCATCATGGGTGTCTGTTGTGGTAGTCCGGGTAGATTCTCCTTTATTGGCATTAGCCTCTTCTTTAAGATGTATATTTTGGCCTACTCCAGTCAACTGATCAATCTGAGTCTTAGCCATTCGAATAGGAACAGTAGCTTGTGCCGGATTAACACCAAATTCATGGTGGCCATCTTTATACAATATAACAGCCACATCTTCCCGTGATATTTTTTCTTCTTTTCCCTTCTTGGCATCTAGTTTCTGAAAACGAACATCTTTCTTTCCCAAAGAAACATTCTCACACTCTATCACACTGTTATCCATCTTCACAAGAATGTCATGTGATTTGTGAGAGGGTGGATTTAGAAAACCTGTTATCTCGGATTTTCCATCTTTTATTGGGAAGGTAATTACATTTCCATTCTGGTTAAATGCTACCAAAACATCTGTTACATCAATAGAATAAGCAGGCCCTGGATTTTTAGGCATTGCATATTTAATTTTGTCACCATCAAGTCCGGTAATCTTCCCAGTAATCACAGAACCATTACTGGTATAAATCACATCCTGAGAAAAAGCACATGTAACTATAAAGCAAAAGCTCCATAAAGTTACGCAGATACATCTGCCCATAAGTATATAAGTAGTTTGTCAAATTGATACAATCTTAAAATAACTAACTGGTTCCTAAACTGTTAGTGTATCAAGCCCTCCTACTCGTAACCATTCATTGGGTAGAAAGTGAAATTATTGTATACTTTTAACCTCTAAAACCGTTTAGTAAAACTATCCTATCAACTTCAAACCATGAGAAACCAATTCATTTTTTATAGCTTATTACTGATTCTTATAATCCTTGATGCCTGGCTTCTGGCACACCCCAACCTTCTGGGAAAAATAGGTGTATGGATATATAAATACTCTTATCTCAAAACATTCCCCAGGGCTTTAGGTACAGTAGTGCTTCTCTCCTCTTTGACCTTACTCCTAACCTGGCTAATCAAACATTATTTTTCTTTGGGTACAGCCAGATTTATAATGGGAATACTATTGGCGGGTACTACCTATATACTGATTCAGACCATAATTCAGTTTTCGGGAGGAACGTATGCACATACAGGTGCTGGGTTTAAAACCGGAGCTATTCTATTACCCCTTATTCTTATTATCATCGTAGTGAAAAACCTTGTAGAAGTGTTCTTACAAAAAGAATCTTTGGAAAGTGGCAGGGATGGTTTAAAAACGTTACCAGAAGAATAATCCACAGGAAATTTGGAATTTAGTTTATAAAAAAGAATATCTTTCCGAACTTTATTGAACTGGTACAAATTCTCTTTGAAATAAATCGTTTCTTTTTACTCAGAATCACTATGAAACAGGAACTTATCCGCGAATTGTTTGAAAAGTTTGAAGCAGCAAGCAGGGAAATCCATGGTATTGAATGCTGGAGCGCACGGGAGTTACAGGAACTATTTGGATATAAAGACTGGAATATATTTTTAAAAACAGTAGAAAAGGCAAAAAATGCGTGTGAAAACTCAGGTGAATTAGTCACAAACCATTTTGTTAATGTGGAACGAACCACCACAAACGAAATTGGTGAAACTATTCCATTTGAAGATATTGCCTTAACCCGATATGGTTGTTACCTTGTAACCCAAAATGGAGATTCAAGCAAAAGCGAAATTGCCTTTGCACAAACGTACTATGCAGTCCAGACCCGTAAACAAGAAATTATAGAACAACGGCTACTGGATATTTCGAGAGTTGCCGCACGGGATAAACTTTCCAAATCCGAGAAAAAGCTTTCAGGCATCTTATATGAAAGAAATGTGGATGATAAAGGCTTTTCCAATATTAGATCTGAAGGAGATAAAGCATTTTTTGGAGGGTATAGTACTCAGGAAATGAAGAAAAAGCTAAATGTCCCGGATAACAGGCCTTTGGCAGACTTTCTTCCTACCTTAACTATTAAGGCAAAAGACTTTGCCATTGAGCTAACAAGTTACAATGTCGTAGAGAAAGATTTACATGGTGAAAATGATATTGTAAAAGAACATGTTGATAACAATCAGGCTATTCGCAAAATGCTGGAAGAAAGAGGGATTACTCCGGAAAGCCTTCCCGCCGCCGAAGATGTCAAGAAAGTAAAACGTAAGCTCGAAAATGAAAATAAAAAGGTGCTGAAAGAAGTGAAGAAAATGAATACTCAAAAGAAGAAATAATCAAAATCCCCGCCAAATGGCGGGGATTTTGATTTATATACGATTCTACTTTGCCCTTTTGCCTCACTACTCCCTACTGTTACCAACCACTGGTTTCTTCCTCTACAATAAATCCTGAGTATTTCCTCATTATAAAACGGGGAAAATACGGTAAATAAAGGGTAAAAACACCCTGTATATCTTATTAAGTAAAATAATTATTTATTTCTAAATTGTTGCATGTTTACATATAGTCAGTTTCATTAATTAAAGACTAATAACCGTCTTTTAATGAGCAACTTATCAACAAAACCAGCCCCTATAACAGTATGATTCTCTGTAAACCACCCTCATCTTCACGTTTATGCTATCTACAAAATTCCGGCCTGCAAAAGCCAGCCTGGGAGTTGAATATGAAGTCACCCCACTTAGAGAACCAGTATCTTGTATTCCAAATGTCTTTCAGTTTAAAACCTGGACTCATTTTCTAATTAACAGGGAAATTTGCTGTTACTTTCTGATAAACCACGCCCAAAGTAAAATTATATGTGCAGGTGGAAGTATTGAGAAGGTAACAGGCTATCATGAAAACCTATATACCGACCTGCCTTTTACTCACTTTCTGAATTTTGTTCATCCGGATGACCTGTATGCCTTACGGACACTGCAGGCTTTACAGAAAGAAATGTCTCAGAGCTTATCTCAAACAAGAAAAATCAATGGTTGTAGCAGTTTTTCATTCAGGTTTAAGAAAAACAATGAATCTTTTATCCAGATGCTACGACAAGACATTGTGCTACAATTAGATGTAACCGGAAATCCAGAATATGGTATCTGGTTTATATCAGACATATCACACCTTAAGTCTGACAACCGGGTAACAGCCACTATGACCGATGAAAATGGAGATCAAAAAATATTGACCCTTCCTGAAAAATCTCTTAAGCAAGAAAACATTCGTCTAAGCAATCGTGAAAAAGAAATTATTTATTTAGTAGCCCAGGGATTGAGCAGCAAACAAATTGCCTGTCGCCTCAACCTTTCATTCCACACCGTTACAACACATAAACGCAATATCTTCGAAAAGACAAGTAGTCCTAATTCTAATGCGCTTATACAATTTGCTATTCGTAAAGGTATAATCTGAAACAATAGAATGCTTTAAAGATCCAATTGTAAAATAACCAACTGATTTTCAATCTCACAAAAAAATAACCTCTTCCAGCTATGTTTTAACAATTATAGCGTCAAAGCTTCAATTTGTATAATTAAAAGGTAACCTTTCATTATTACAACAGTTTCTACGCTCTTTTTTTTAGCTACAGGTAGTGATTTGTATGGTTTTAATTGCATAAGATATTGTTTTTTGCCTTACATTTGGCATGTCAACAGTCTTGTTAGCCGTATATTTTCCATACAAATTGTTTTTCTTTTTAACTGCTTAGCTAAATACATTTATGTCAAACGTTGCAGAATTACACGTGAACGGCAGCACTTACCAACTCCCTGTAGTGGAAGGCTCTGAACACGAAAAAGCTCTGGATATTCAGAAACTCCGCGACCAAAGTGGATTTATTACGTTGGATAGTGGCTATAAAAATACTGGAGCTACTAAAAGTGCGATTACATTTCTGGATGGCGAGGAAGGAATTCTTCGGTATCGTGGATATCCTATTGAACAATTAGCCGAGCAATCTTCATTTCTGGAAGTAGCTTATCTGCTTATTTATGGTGAACTTCCCACCCAAAAAGAACTTGAGTCATTTACTAATGAGATCAAAGTTCATACACTAGTAAACGAAGATATGCGTAAGATCTTCGATGGATTTCCGGTAAATGCTCACCCAATGGGAATTTTATCAGCATTGGTTTGTTCTTTGACTGCGTTTTATCCGGAATCTATGGGAAGTGTCACAGCGGAACAAGAGCGGCTTTCGATTGTACGGCTTATGGCAAAGTTACCAACTATTGCTGCATGGGCTTACAAAAACCATATGGGACATCCTGTTAACTACCCTCAAAACCGGTTAAGCTATTGTGCAAACTTTATGCATATGATGTTTGCATTACCTGTAGAAGAGTATATAGTTAATCCTGTAATTGAAGACGCGCTTAATACACTTTTAATTCTACATGCAGATCACGAACAAAACTGTTCTACCTCAACAGTAAGACTGGTTGGTTCATCTCATGCAAGTCTATATTCTTCTATTTCTGCAGGTATCAATGCATTGTGGGGACCATTACATGGTGGTGCTAACCAGGAAGTAATTGAAATGCTGGAAGAGATTAAAGCAGATGGTGGTGATGTTAAAAAATATGTTGAAATGGCAAAAAATGCTAAGACAACAGGTTTCCGTCTATTCGGTTTTGGGCACAGAGTTTACAAAAACTTTGATCCAAGAGCTAAAATAATTAAAAAGGCTGCAGACAAAGTATTAAGTTCATTGGGTATTAATGATCCGGTTTTGGAAATTGCCAAACAGTTGGAAGAAGCAGCTTTAACAGATCCATACTTTGTTGAGCGCAAGTTGTATCCGAATGTTGATTTCTATTCCGGAATCATTTATCGTGCTTTGGGTATCCCAACCAACATGTTTACTGTTATGTTTGCGTTAGGCCGCTTACCGGGCTGGATTGCTCAATGGAAAGAAATGCGTGAAACCAAAGAACCAATAGGACGTCCACGTCAGGTGTATGTAGGTCATCCCAAGCGCGATTACCTTGACATCAACAGCAGATCAGCTAAATAATGCGATCATAAAACTAAAAACCTATAGAATACGTTACCTATAAAAAAGCGTAATAAGAGATCTCTTATTACGCTTTTTTATATTACAGGATTTTCATTTTACTTATTCTGCTATGGACTCGCTTGTAAAATCTGCTTCGACTGATATCTGCTCTCTAACTATTAATCAGGAAATACTTCTATTTGATGGAGTCTGTAATCTATGCAATGGAGCTGTTCAGTTTATTCTGGATCATGAAAAACCTAACTCACAGCTTACATTCACCTCTCTTCAATCTCAAACAGGACAAACGTTACTTCAAAAATTCAATTTGTCGACACAACAATTTGATTCCCTGGTGTTAGTGGTTGGCGAACGATTTTATACAGAATCCACAGCAGCTCTCAGACTAGCCCAAAAACTAAAGGGAATCTGGTCATGGCTTTACTGGCTAATTATAATTCCTAAACCTATACGCGACTGGGGATACAGACTAATTGCCAGAAACCGATACAAATGGTTCGGACAAAAGGAAAGCTGTATGATACCTACTCCTGAATTAAAAGCTCGTTTTCTGGACTAATACCTAATCATTTAGTTCAATCTTATTCAAATGGCTATTTTTGCGTCCGTAACCAAAATAAATAATCAATCCTAAAAGAAGCCATCCAATAGCCAACTGCTTTGATAAAGCACTCAATTGCCAGATTAATATCGTATTTAGGATCAATCCCAAAGGAGCTATGATATTGATGGCTGGAACTCTGAACGGACGTTCACGCTCTGGCTCACGTTTACGTAATAACCAGACAGCGATACATACAATGGCAAAGGCGAACAAAGTACCAAAACTGGTCATTTCTCCTAATACATCAATGGGTGTCAAAGCAGCAACCAAAGAGACAATCAACCCTACCAGTAAGGTGCTTTTCCAGGGAGTTTTGAATCTGGGATGAATCGAATGAAAAAATGAAGGCAATAAACCATCTTTTGACATACTAAGAAAAACCCGGGTTTGACCAAGCATCATCACCAACATCACAGAAATCAATCCGGCTGTGGCAGCAAATGTAATAATATATACAGCCCACGTTTGCCCAACTTTATCAAAAGCATAGGCTACTGGTGCTTTTAACGCTTCTCCCACTATTTCCTTGTAGTTGATCATTCCTGTCAGGACAATGGAAACCAGCAGGTAAAGAACTGTGCAAAAGATTAAGGATACAATGATAGCAAAAGGAATATCTTTCCTGGGATTAACGGCTTCACTGGCTTGAGTTGAAACCGCATCAAAACCTATGTATGCAAAGAAGATAGCAGATGCACCACTTACTATACCACCCCATCCATAGGCCTGACGTGGTGTACCATCTTCACCAGTAATAACAGTAGCTTCCGGTATAAATGGATGCCAGTTGCTGGGAACAACATAAAATATACCTACTATAATGACAAAAAGAACAGCAGTGACCTTCAAAACCACAATCAGATTGTTAGCGCCGGCAGCTTCTTTAATTCCTTTCACCAGAATATAGGTCACAACCCATACAATCAACAAAGCGGGTAAGTTCAGGGCAAACATCGGTTTTTCCAGTCCTGCCTGCTGAGCATATATATTGGCTGAAAAAGGATCATTCCGTAACCAAAACGGAATGTCAAACCCAAGAAGGTGAACGAGTTTTACAAAATAGCCAGACCAGCTCACAGCCACTGTCATAGCACCCATAGCATATTCAAGTACCAGGCCCCACCCAATAACCCAGGCAAATAGTTCGCCAACAGTCCCGTAAGCATACGCATAGGCAGAACCCTCAACTGGCAGCATGGAGGCAAATTCACTGTAACATAGAGCTGCAAACACACAGCCAATGCCTGCAATCACAAACGACAGAGCCAATGCCGGACCTGCATGATAGTGTGCCGCGGTTCCTGTAAAAACGAAGATACCTCCTCCAATTACAGCACCTATACCAATTGCCGTCAAGCTCCATTTGCCTAAAACTTTTCGTAATTCATTTTTCTTTATATCCTGTTCAAACAGATACAAAGGTTTCTTTCGAAAGAAACTTTTCTTTTGGGATGTTGAGATTTCTGTTTTCATACTATTTCTGAGGTAGGGTTTATAAATGGTGTTCAGAATACCATTGGTTACAATCGGATAGCTACACTCAAAAAACGTTATCTGTTCCCAACCTAACACAGAAACAGAAGGGAAACCGCAGGGAAAACAGAATATTTATCCGGATTACACATGATAGAGAAAAGTAGTAAAAACCTAAAAAACAGCTTATTATACAAGAAAAAACAGCATTAAACGTTTTCAGAATCACACGTAAACCCTGGCTGATATTTTATTTGGCTTTTTTCCTGATAGTTTTCAGTAGATTTGGAAAAATACACTAAATGCCTATTTTTTATTGACACATTACCTATCTATTGGTTTGACATTATAACGCCTTATGCCTGTTGTTAAAGTAAAAGAACTACCTGCTTACTATCACCTGCTGGATACTATCTGGCAAAAAAAATTCCATGTCTCTTTACGAGAGGATAAGAACCTCATTGAAAACAGAAAACAATTTCGTCAATACATTGCAAACAACTATGGATTATATACCGGCGAGTTTGATTCCAAAAGATTCGAAGATATTTTTAACGGCATCCGAAACACAGAATATTTTCCGGATGCTATTGCTGAAAGCTCTGTTCCAATCAGCAATTATCCTGGCATTGAATTATTAGAAGCCTACTGCTGTGAATATTACCAAATGCCTGTTGGTGGACTATCCGAATTTAAAGAAGGAGCCAAAAGTGGACGTACCTGGCACAAATTCCTTTCAGATTATTATACCATTCACCCATCTGCCACCAAACACTCAGAGCTTACACCCAAAGAATTTGTCCTTTTTGGGATTAACTTTTGTTCGATAAGGCAGGTGCTACTTCTTGCACTTTCAACTCTAAGTCTGGTCTTTGTGATAGGAGTAGTTCTATATTTTTGTATACAGGGTGGATATCTTTCTTTTTTGTCACCACCTGACCAAATCATAGAGACTCAACAGAAGGGATACTATCTTAGCCTTTCTATTGCCTCACTGATTCAAAGCCTGATCATTCTGGTATTGATCATGATTTACTATTATGATGAAGACCTGGGAGGAAAAAAGTATGTAGACAATCTAGCAAGCAGTATCATAAAGACGACACTGGAGCAGTTTCAGAGTGGGTGGATTGGAATATGGATTAGTTTGTTTTTTCTTTATTTATGGTTTGCCCTCAAATGGAGTATAGAGTCAGGCATGTTAGGAGATATAGAAATAGCTCAGTTACAAGGTAATGCAGCCGTTCTTGACAATCTTAAAAACCATTATCTTCAATTCAAAGGAATATCCTGGATTGTTGCAGACTTGCTGAATCTGATTGGCCCGGTCTTATACTTTTATCTTTATTTTATTCTGGATACCGAAAGTATAGCAACAGAACAACATCCTTCTCGTAATCAATTCTTTCTGTCGGTTATGAAAGTAATTCTGATCGTATCTGTTCTTTTGTTTATACTATCTCTATGCGACAGATTAGTATATCTGGGAGACTTTCAAAATCTGCCTACCCTGATCTATTCATTATTTACCTCAATTGCCATGTCTATGTTTTTTGGCAAACTCAGTTCACATTTCTTCAATACATCACCATCTGCCAGAGTTTTCTTTATTCCTCTATTTTATCTATATGCAGCCTTACAGGCTGTGTATGGTATGCTGGGCTTTAAGAATGTACATATTTCTGTTTCATTAATTACGATGGTATTTGTATTAAAGATCATCTTGTTCTTTTATATCAGCAAGCTTATTACCAAAAGAAAGGTTGATATGTACCTAACCAAGATACTAGATCGGGAATGATACGATCCAAGCAATTGATATGAATTAAGCAGTTTAGCTTAATTATCCAAAAACATAATACCCACAAAACGGATAACATTATCCAGTATAACGAAAAAATTAATTTGGATAACAACTTAAAACAACTCGATTCTGGCACATTGTTATTGCCGACTCTAACGTATTGACACACTAGATAAACTTTTTGCATCTATCTGGATAAATAAATTGAGTTCAAAACTACCAGGTGTCCACCACCTCGCCTGGCATTGTTGAAGACTGCTAGACCTCCCCTATTACCCTCTTTGCGCATAGTTCACTGCATTCCGTTTTTTAGTCACAGATTAAAAAGATAGCATTATGGGCGATTGGCGGCTTACTTACAATATCGGATATATCTCAAACCAGGTTTGTGGGAAGCTAGGCACACTCATGAGGCAGTCACGACCACACCAAAGACCGATATGGTGTAGGTTAGACCTTACATAGTTCAGATGGGCATTTTGGTAGGTAATTGATTTTGTTTGGTTCAGAAGATGCCTGACCTTTTATTTTTTCAATCCGTACCATCCATGATTCAGATAATTGTGTTTTTAGCACTTCAAACTGTACTTTCTCTCTTTTGGGGTAAGACGGGGTAGGATGTGGGCAATATCTGGGGTAAGATTAAGGACCTGACAATGAGGCGGGGTAAGAGAGGTAAGATTCTCTCTATATTATATATATAAATATTCTATTCTATTTATAGTATATATAGCTCTCTGTTTCCTCTTTTTTCTGTATCTTCTGGAAGTGTTTCAGGCCAAAAAAACGACCCATCTCACCCCGTCTCATTGTCAGGTAGTTACATCTATCCCCAATCCTTCCCCTATCTTTCCACGTTTACCCCGCTTCTTGTAGAAAGCATCTTTCCTTGACCCAATACCCCCATAACGTTTGGTTTTATTACTTCACTGGATGGCTTTAGGCCACGTAAG
The DNA here is from genome assembly GCF_030068605.1 of Xanthocytophaga agilis. Classification (NCBI taxonomy): domain Bacteria; kingdom Pseudomonadati; phylum Bacteroidota; class Cytophagia; order Cytophagales; family Rhodocytophagaceae; genus Xanthocytophaga; species Xanthocytophaga agilis. The sequence continues at coordinate 1,050,963 of NZ_JASJOU010000001.1, read as the reverse complement.
AATTGCTTCTGTAATCTATGTCCTTACTGCTTCACAAGATCCCTCCAAAATCACCTATTCAACCTTTTGTGGCAGGAGTCTTTTTAACAAGCTCAGAAGACCTCAGACAGGCTTCCAGGCATTGAGTACATAGGCATCATTCCAGAAGGTCCATTCCATTCTACAGGAGAACCTGAAAACCTCCTGCATTTGGGCTCTGAGGCTATCTGTTGTTTGAGCTGCCAAAGTATTGGTAATTTCCAGCATTTGGGTAACCAGGGTATCAAATTCATCTCCGGCATAGGTATCAATCCATTGCTGATAAGGATTAGGAGTAGCAGCATGTTTCAGTATATACTTTCCCACTTCCCGGTAAATCCAGAAACAAGGCAGTACGGCGGCTACTCCAACTTCCAATGGCTGAATAGCAGTAGTGGATACTAAGAAATGAGTATAGGCAAAGCACCCAGGCATCTTTTCCGGTCCCCCTGTAATGTTATATAAACGAAAATAATTTTCGTGTAAGGCTTTTTCTACGATTACTGCCCCCTGAGCAAACTGAAGGAATTGTAACATGTGCGACTGATCAGTAGCTTTAACAGCCAAAAGAGCTAAAGCTTTGCCAAAATCAGCCAGATACAGAGCATCCTGCTGGATATAATACCGAAACTTCTCCTCCGGCAAACAACCATCAGATAACTGTTGGATAAAATCAGTATTAGTTATAAAGTTGTAAATATCCAGATTATTATTCCAAAGACTTTCCGAAAAGGTACTCATATAAAACTAAGAGAATAAAAGAGTTTACTATGAAGCATGTGAGAGAACTTCAATAGCTAAAAATTATTTTATGACCAGTATGAAAAGAAATGATGCACCGGACCATGTCCTGATCCGAGTGTATATTCAGCACCCGCTTTCAATGCATTTGTCAGATATTCCTTAGCTGCAACAACAGCCTCAGATACAGACAATCCGTTTGCCAGCCCAGCTGCAATCGCAGACGAAAGAGTACAGCCCGTCCCATGAGAATTAACAGTATGGACACGTTCCGAGGTAAGCGTGCTTAACTGGTCAGTTTGTGCATGATATAAAATATCAACACTTTCATTACCTTCCAGATGTCCGCCTTTCAATAAAATATATCCCTGAGTTAACTGAGCCAGTTCAATAACCGACTCTTTCATTTCTGTTATATCCTGAATATTCTTACCTGTCAATACAGCAGCTTCGGGTAAGTTGGGAGTAATAACAGTTGCGATAGGAAGTAAATATCTTTTTAGGCTTTCAATCGCCTCATCCTGTAGTAGCTTGTCACCACTTTTAGCAACCATAACAGGGTCCAGCACAATATTTCTAACTCGGTATCCCTGTAACGTTTCGGCAATCGCTTCAATAATATCGGCACGATGAATCATTCCTATTTTCACAGCATCTGTACCAATATCTGTCAAAACGGCTTCCAGTTGTGCAACAACAAAATCAGCAGATACAGAAGAGATAGCACTTACTGATTGGGTATTTTGAGCAGTTAATGCAGTGATAACAGACATCCCATAACACCCCAATGCAGCAAACGTTTTCAAATCAGCCTGAATGCCTGCACCTCCTCCACTGTCTGAACCAGCAATTGTCAATACACGTTTATAGATTTTCATGCGTTTTCGATAAGTTGAATTAAAGTTCGTGTTGCATCATACGGAGACGCGGTTCCACAAATGGCAGAGACAACGGCAACTCCAGTTACTCCCGTTTGGATAACTTGTTGAATATTTGTCTGATTAATCCCCCCAATAGCGTATGTACTATGTTTGGTTTGTGTACACAAACTTCTTAACCCCTCAACGCCAAGTTCAGAGGTTGTGTCCAGTTTTGTAGTTGTCGAAAAGATAGACGCAATCCCTACATAATCTACATCCAGAGCATTGGCAGTAGTTAGCTCAGGCAGATTATTAACAGACAAACCAATAATTTTTGTATAGCCCATTAGTTCTCTTGCCTGGGTATAAGACATATCGTCTTGTCCAATATGTACTCCATCTGCATCAACTGCCACAGCAACCTCTACTCGATCATTGATGATCAATTTAGCATTATACATTTGGGTAATAGCCAACACCTTATGAGCCAAGGCAATAAAATCTTCTATTGACAGATCTTTTTCCCGTAACTGAACCCAATTTACACCAGCCTTACACGCTTGCTCGACCACATATTCAACATTGTGTCCTGCCTGTTGACAAATAAGACTATCTGTCACTAAATATAATTTTGACATACTTTATTCTCCCCTGGCTATACGATAAGAGTACCCAAATAGTAAGTTAACATAATAATTGATATAACCACAGGAATACCTTTCCTATTTATGATGTTACTTGCAAACGATACAGAATATCGTCTCCTGTTAACTTATGCAGCGTATCTAAGAAATTAACCTGAAGACTGCCAGGATATGGATTTTTCTCTGCTGCGATTTCCCCACTTATTCCCATAACAGCCATTGCATGAGCAGCAGCTTCAAAGTAATTTGGATTAACAGCTACAAATGCCCCAATCAATGCAGTAGCAGTGCATCCCATTCCAGTCACCTTAGACATAAGGGGATGTCCGTTAGCGGTTGATACCATATTATCCTGATGTATAATAAAATCAGTCGCTCCACTGATAACCACTGTAGAGTTATACTTCTTGCTTAAAAAATACGCAGCATTCAGAGCAGATTCAGACCCATAGATGCTATCCACACCTTTTGTTTGAGCATCCAATCCGGCTAGAGCCATTATTTCTGAAGCGTTTCCACGAATGACAGAAGGTGGTGTAGCTTGGATTAATTGAGTGCTGATTTTATTCCGATAAGACGTAGCCCCCACTCCTACCGGATCAAATACGATGGGCTTGTTGAGTTTATGTGCCTGTTTCATTGCCAATTCCATTCCACCCACAAAATTTGTATCCAGTGTACCTATATTAACAACCAATGCCTGTGAAATGGAAACAAACTCTTCCACTTCTTCTGTTGCATGCACCATCGCTGGAGATGCACCTATTGCCAGTAAAGCATTGGCAGTAGTATTCATAACCACAAAGTTGGTAATATTATGTATTAAAGGTTGGGCAGATCGAATGGCCTGGATATCACGCCAGATTTGATGCGGATTGAGTTGCATGTTATTCCGTTTATTTGTCCAAAATAACAACTCAGGGGATGACAAAACCGCATCCAACTTTTTCCTACGACCGTATGAACAGTATCAGGTTGTGAGGGTTTGATCTCAGTCAGTAAAAATACTGACACCCCTAAAGTTGACAATGCCAAAAGTAAGCGAAACGAATGGAAATACAAATATTTCCTCAGATCATATCACAATTCTATAGAATGAGGAAGGGCTATTCGTAAAAATGTAGGTAGGATTGTCTGATAAGTAAATGCTATTTTATCCGGATCTGCTAGATAACGTATCATTTCATGATACTTATCAATTCCATAGTTGGCAATAATAATCTCTCTTTTATCTTTTGTATCCAGGTGACGCAACATACCAGCCGCATCAATCTCAGGGTGAAATTGCGTTCCAAAGAAAGCTTCATCGAAACGAATAGCCATTACAGCCCGCTCCAGATCAATAAGAGGTCTTAGCTTTTCATAACAGAGAATCTGCCCACCCCACTCTTTCAGTTTTATTTCATTAATCTGTGTTACTTGCCAGTCTCGGCTATCTACCACCCAAAATGGATCATCCAGATTTTCAAAGTATAATTCCTGAAGTCCATGAACAGTACGATGCACAGGAAAAATACCGAAGGCATGTGATTTACGCTGAGTGAGAACACCTAATTCAAAATATCGACAGAAAATCTGAAAGGAATGGCTTATCAGAAAAACGTATTTTTTATGTTCAGGAAATCTTCTGTTGTAATCACGAAGGTTATTCATCAATTCAAAAAACAAAAGCTCCCATTCTGTCCCTTCACTTTCAACAGGACTACCTGGACCACCTGTAGAAATATACAGATCATAACTCAGATCAGGTATTTCGTTTTTCTGTCTTACATCAAAAATAGTAAAAGAAACATCTACAGTAGTAGTTTGAGCAAAAGATAACATTAATTCTTTTATACACCGTATTCCTTCATTGGCTGATCCATCATACAAATCCAGAATAGCAATTCTCATATCTTTCATTATTTTTTACTTACTATAGAATATTATCAAGACAGAACTATTTGCAAATAAACACATAGTCAGAAAAAAAGCTTCTCAAAAGCGACAAAAATATAACATAAGTACAACTATTCCATGTAAATAACGATTCTATTTGTATAACACTGTATCGAAAATCTTTACCATCCTAACGAATCCTATTATTATCCATTACTTATCCATATATTATCCAAAAATTAATTAAAATTAACACTTAACATAATTATAACTATAACCACAGAAAAAGTTTTCACGTGAAAAGCTTTAAACAAACGAATAAACTAGTAATCAATAGCTTACAGCGAAAACACGTTGTACCGACACAACATAAAACTCTAGCAGAGTTATTATAGAAATGTAGAGATGGCAGACAAAGTAACTAATGAAATATCGCTACCAGTTAATGAGTACACTGGTAGCCAAAACATAGAAGACTCTATGAAAACTTGCAAGTCTCATTTTTCCAAAAACAAGATTTTTTTGAGGCAGCGTTTACTATTTTTTCAGGAAATTCACTCTCTGTTTACTCCAGATAAATCAAATAATAAATAAAAATAATACAATAAAAAAATAATATAAACAGACAAAACAAAAAAAATATGACTGAAAAACAAATACTTACTTATTCATAGTCATTACTCATGTTTACATATAAAGCCATTATACAACTAAAGAAAAGTAAAACGCCATAAATTACATTTCAATTGCTACCCGTATGAATACTTGTAATTATCATACATAGTAGTAAATTCGGACTTGTAAAAATTCATTTGGATACTGGCTTATAAAGTTGCGTGGTTGTACCTCGGACTATATCCAACCAGCATAGAAACAATTAATTTACTATACGATGAAATATGACATTCTTGTTGTAGGAGGAGGAATTGTAGGATTAGCTACAGCACTTCGTCTAAAGAAAAACAAACCTGACCTAAAAATTATTCTTCTTGAAAAAGAAAAGCAATTAGCCAAACATCAGACAGGTAATAATAGTGGGGTGATCCATTCGGGCATCTACTATAAACCTGGTAGTCTAAAAGCTACTAATTGTATCAATGGGTACAATGAACTACTTGAGTTCTGCAGAGAGAATGATATAAAATTTGACCTGTGTGGCAAGATTATAGTAGCAACAAGCCAGGAAGAACTTCCTGCACTGGAAAATATCTATAATCGCGGTATTCAAAACGGACTTACAGATATCCGAAAAATTTCACAGGCAGAGATTCGGGAACATGAACCACACTGTAGTGGCATTTCTGGAATCTGGGTTCCTTACACAGGCATCATTGACTATACAGACGTATCTTATAAATATGCAGAAGTTTTCAAAAAGCTAGGAGGCGAAATTCTGCATGAACAAAAAGTACTGGATATTAAACCTGGAAGCACTTCAACAGAAGTAATTACAGATAAACAAACCTTTGAGACTAAGTTGGTTATCAACTGTGCTGGCCTATTCTCTGACAAGATTGCAGCTCTCACTCACAAAAATATCAATGTCCGGATTATCCCCTTCCGAGGAGAGTATTACGAAATAAAGAAAGAGAAAGAATACCTGGTGAAAGGACTTATCTATCCTGTTCCTGATCCTAATTTCCCATTCCTAGGAGTTCACTTCACACGTATGGTCAAAGGTGGTGTTGAAGCTGGTCCGAATGCTGTATTTTCATTTAAACGCGAAGGGTATAAAAAAACAGATTTTAACTGGAGCGATTTTTCAGAGTCTATTGCCTGGCCAGGATTCCGTAAAGTAGCAGCCAAATACTGGCGTACCGGTTTGGGAGAATATTATCGTTCTTTTTCCAAAGCAGCTTTTACTAAAGCACTCCAAAAACTTATCCCTGAAATTCAGGAAAATGATCTCATTCCAGGAAATGCGGGAGTACGGGCACAAGCTTGCGACCGAACAGGTGGTTTGATCGATGATTTCATGATTTTAGAAGATAAGCATATCATAAATGTTTGTAATGCCCCCTCTCCTGCTGCCACGTCCTCTCTTTCGATAGGAAAAACAGTCGCAGAAATGGCTTTGCAACGGTTTAATTCTGAGAAAAAAGAGATCGTCCTTAATTAATATACTATTGGTTACTGTACTAGTAAAATCTTTTCCTCTGGCTGTGAAGTTGGTAAGTAGAAGATTAGGGGAATTGTACGACTTTTTTTGAATTTATTTTAGTTTTTTCATAAACCCCTACCTCATCTTTACAACTATTCCCTTATGAAAGCAGTTATTTTTGCTGGTGGATTTGGTACTCGTATCAGCGAAGAAAGTGGTATCCGTCCAAAACCTATGGTTGAAATTGGTGGCAAACCTATTCTTTGGCACATTCTTAAAATTTATTCACACCATGGAATTAATGATTTTGTAATTTGCTGCGGATACAAGCAACATATTATAAAAGATTATTTTGCAGATTATTATCTGTTAAACTCTGATGTTACCTTTGACCTGCGTACCAATACTATGTCTATTCATAGAACTCCCAAAGAGTCATGGAAGGTTACATTAGTAGATACAGGAGAAGACACAATGACAGGAGGTCGTTTGAAACGGGTGGAAGAATATGTAGGTAATAGTAGTTTTTGTCTTACCTATGGTGATGGTGTAAGTAATGTAAATATCACTGAACTGGTTGAATATCATAAGAAAGGAAACAAACTAGCTACATTAACAGCTGTTCAGCAACCTGGTCGTTTTGGTGCATTTACACTAACAGATGAAGACACCTCTATTCACTCATTTAAAGAAAAACCAACAGGTGATGGTGGTGCTCCATGGATCAATGGCGGTTTCTTTGTATTGGAACCCGGCATCTTTAAGTATCTGAAAGATGATACAACAATCTGGGAACGTGAGCCTATGGAAAAATTAGCAGAAGATGGTCAGCTGCAAGCTTATCGCCATACAGGATTCTGGCAACCAATGGATACACTTCGTGATAAAGTCGTACTGGAAGAAATGTGGCATCAGAAGAAAGCTCCCTGGAAAGTGTGGCAATAGTTGTCTATTATATATAGCAATTCATAATACCTGTTCAATCATTCAAATCTTACTAACAATCTACTTTACATGAAAATCCTCATTACTGGAAATATGGGCTATGTAGGTCCTGGAGTAGTAGCACATCTACGTAGTGTATTTCCTCAAGCGACATTGATTGGATATGATATGGCATACTTTGCCAATTGTTTAACCAATGCCGATTTCCTACCTGAAAGCAAACTGGATGAACAATTATTTGGTGATATCCGTAACGTTCCGGCTTCTATTCTGGAAGGTGTAGATGCGGTTGTCCATTTGGCAGCAGTTTCTAACGATCCAATGGGCAACAAATATGAAGAGGTAACGATTGATGTAAACCATAAATCGAGCATTGCGCTGGCTGAAAAAGCAAAAGCAGCAGGTGTTAAATCATTTATATTTGCATCTAGTTGCAGTGTATATGGTGCAGGTGGAGAAGGTGCGAAAACAGAAGATTCTGAATTAAATCCGTTAACAGCCTATGCTCGTTCTAAAATATTCACAGAACGTGATCTTAAACCACTAGCAGACAGTAGCTTTACAATTACTTGCCTACGTTTTGCAACAGCATGTGGTATGAGTAATCGTCTTCGTTTGGACTTAGTTTTAAATGATTTTGTTGCAGGTGCTGTAACTTCTAAACAAATCACGATACTAAGTGATGGTACACCATGGAGACCGTTGATCAACGTGAAAGATATGGCAATTGCTATTGAATGGGCTATTGAACGTCCAGCTTCCAATGGAGGTGAATTTTTAGCAATTAATACAGGAAGTAATGTCTGGAATTATCAGGTAAAAGAAATTGCAGAAGCAGTAGCTCAGATTATTCCTGGTACTCAGGTGTCTATAAATCAGGAAGCACCTCCGGACAAACGTTCTTATCGTGTAAATTTTGACTTGTATGCAAAGTTGGCACCAAATCACCAGGTAAAAAGAACATTGATAGACACCATTGAGGAACTGAAAGAAAATCTGGAAGCAATGGGCTTTGCAGATGGCAACTTCCGTAACTCTCAACTAATGCGCTTAAAAGTACTGAACACACTTCAGGACAAGCAATTAATTGACAGTCAACTTGTCTGGGCAAAATAATTGGAACACCGCAGCGAGTTTTATATTCTTCAGATGTAAAACTCCCTGTATCTGTACTCTAAAGCAAACCAACTTATAAACCAACTTACACAGCTAATGATATTCACAGAAACAGAACTTAAAGGAGCCTTTATTTTAGAAATCAAGAAATTAGAGGACGAACGTGGTTTTTTTGGCCGTTCATGGTGTAAACGCGAAATGGAAGAACATGGATTGAACGGTAATGTAGTACAAACCAATGTTTCCTATAATAAAGTAAAAGGTACTTTTCGGGGAATGCACTTTCAACGGTCTCCTCATCAGGAAACAAAACTGGTACGTTGTACAAAAGGAGCTATTCTAGATGTGATTATTGATCTTCGTCCGTCTTCTCCTACCTACAAAAAGTGGATTGCAGTAGAACTAACTGAGAAAAACCACAAAATGTTATACGTACCAGAAGACTTTGCACATGGTTTTGTAACATTGGAAGATGAAACAGAAGTAACGTATCAGGTTACTCAATTCTATACACCTGGTGCTGAAGGAGGTCTTCGCTGGAATGATCCGGCATTTGGCATCCAATTGCCTATAACTCCAACAGTTATTTCAGCCAAAGATGCTGCATGGGCTGATTATAATGAAACTATTCTAGCTCCAGTAGGATAAGTAAGTCTTTAAGAAATCAAGTGTAATGTCTTAACCATAAAAATTCTCTATATGATTATTGTTGATAGTGCATTAGAAAAAAGACATAGCGAAGGGAAGCCTATTCGGGTAGCTATGGTAGGAGCCGGATTTATGGCCAGAGGTATTGCTTTGCAAATCTGCCAGTTTGTAAAAGGAATGGAGCTGGTAGCTATTTCCAACCGTACACTGGAAACTGCCAAACGAGCTTATCGTGAGGCAGGAATTGCTGAATCTGATATTGTAGAAGTAGGTACTACTGCTCAGTTGGAAGAAGCAATATCCCGCAAAAAGTTTTCAGTAACAGACAACCCATTTCTTTTATGTGAAGCAGGTCAGGTAGATGCGGTGATGGAAGTAACTGGTCATATTGAATATGGTGCACGGGTTGTAATGCATGCTATCAAAAACGGCAAGCATGTCATTTTGATGAATGCGGAAGTTGATGGAACAATCGGTTCTATTCTGAAAACATATGCAGACAAAGCAGGTGTTGTTTATACAGTAGCAGATGGAGATCAGCCAGGTGTAATTATGAACCTTTATCGGTTTGTAAAAGGAATTGGTGTACGTCCCGTACTTTTGGGTAATATCAAAGGGCTACATGATCCTTACAGGAATCCTACAACACAAAAAGGGTTTGCAGAAAAATGGGGACAGAATCCGGCAATGGTAACTTCATTTGCGGATGGTACCAAAATCTCATATGAACAAGCTTGTGTTGCCAATGCAACAGGAATGAAAGTAGGCAAACGAGGTATGTTTGGTCCAACAATGGAAGCAGGAACTCCTATTGAGAAAACCACCAAACTATTCCCTGAATTATATGATCTGGATGAGTGGCTGGCTGGTCCTGGAATTGTAGATTATGTAGTTGGTGCAGCTCCGGGTCCGGGCGTTTTTGTTTTGGGTACACACGAACACCCAACCATGCGTCATTACCTGAATTTGTACAAGTTAGGAGAAGGACCACTTTACTGCTTCTATACTCCATATCACTTGTGCCATTTTGAAATTCACAATACAGTGGCACGGGCTGTACTTTTCAATGATGCAAATCTTGCTCCTATTGGCACACCAACAGTAGAAGTTGTAACTACAGCTAAAATAGATTTGAAATCTGGAGAAAAGTTAGATGGACTAGGAGAATATATGACATATGGCTTAGCTGAAAATTATGATATAGCTCGTGCGGAAAATCTATTGCCGATTGGTCTTGCAGAAGGTGCTATTTTGAAAACAGACCTTCCAAAAGATAAGGTTCTTACTTTTGATGATGTGATTTTACCAGAAGGTTTACTGAGTGTTGAACTTTATAAAGAACAACTAGCCAAGTTCCCTCCTGCTTCTATCAAAGTAACAGCATAGAATATAGATTACTTTTTATAAAACGGATGTGCCCTTAGTATAAGTTGCACATCCGTTTTTTTATTTACATCTACCGGATATTATGTTTCGCTTTGTATTGATCAATCAATGCAACCTCCTGTGGGTATAATTTCTGAACAGCATACACCTTTACATTGGTAATTGTCATCTCATCCAACACATCCACAACATTCTGATAAGATGCCTGTTCTGTTGGCTTGATAATAAAGATGGCATCTTTGTGGATTGCAGCTCCTTTCTTGACCATTTCAAGCGCTAGTTTGCGCAAACCGCTGGCAGAGTAATCGGTTTTGAAAACCTGAGGATCCTCTGCACCCTGATAGTAATACAACTGATTATTTTTATCAAGGACCAAGGTTGTAGTAACTTTATCCATAACGGCAGCCTCTTTATCTTTAGATTTTTCTGGCATGGTCAACTTCATTATTTTTGGTTTTAGGAAAGTAGTAGTTAACATAAAAAAAGTTACAAGTAAAAAAGCCAGATCAACCATTGGGGTCATATCAATCCGAACGGATTTCATACGGGAATTTTTAGTACTGGATATCTCTGCCATAAAATTGAGAATTGATAGTGAGTAATCGTTTCAAATACATTCTACAGCATGGATGCAAAAAAATATTCATTTCCATAAATAGTTTTATTTTTTCTTTTTGTTGAGGAATTATAGAAAAAAAATATCTATTCATCCATTATTTGTCGAATATTTGACCGAACAGTCGATAAAAAAGACCTACGTGTATAATAGGGCTGAAAAAGTCTACTATTTATCTTTTCTTTGTTAAGCGTTGGCATCAAGAAACGCTTTTTTAGTCATTTTGCTTTAGAGGCTAAAATAGAAAAGACGCAGATATCTTATCTGCGTCTTTTTTTTATTCATTGAAGGTATTCAACCCACTAATCCGACGCCTTATCTACACGTTTTAACTTTAATGCCATTTCAGGTGTTAAAGCTTCAGCATAAGATACATAAATTTCAACCCATATTACTATAACCCTTTTTTTCTTTAATCCCTTCAGTTGAGTGTATTGCATAAACGTGAGATTTATAAAAAAATTTAGTCTCCACCCACTCAAAAACAACAAATTCAGTTCAAATTCTTCCAGGCACGAATTACTCTGAATTTGATCACTAATAATCAGTCCTTTTTAAAGAAAACTGCCTCTTAAAAATACCTATTTTGCGGTATTGACAAGTTTCAAGTAGAATATCAACTTTGATTGTATCATCAATTTATTTACACCAGCCATTTTAAGAATTCTAACAATCAAATTATTTAACATTCATTTAATCATGGCAAACAATACCATTGGAACTTTCATTTCCCCTACACAAGCAGCCTCCTATTTGTTAGCATTTTTTAATGACAACGGACTGAACCCAGATGATCCAACAGTTGTCAGCGGACATATTCTTGGGCTAACAAAAATAAAAGAATTCTTGCAAAAAATTGAGGATTATAATGCAGCCAATCCTGCACTTCCTATTGATGGAGTACGTACATATCAAGCCAGGTCAGTACAAATGATTAATGGTGGTCCTCAAACTGTTGATGATATTTTTTTAATACCTATCCTTACAGATGGTACAGACTTATATCCGGTGTACCCAGGAACAACAGCAGCCAGAGCTGATACAACAGATGGCAATGACGGCATATTAGGGAACAGCCGTCCCTGTCCTAATCTCTGTGGAGGTGGTGCATAATTTTTTCTTTCTGGCTCTGGCAAGTTTGTCAGAGTCAGAATTACAATATTTTATAAATGAACCAATGCTAGTTTCTATGATTTCTCCTTTACTAAGTGTAAGTCTGAAAACATTTTCGATCTGGATTGCCAATATATCAGATATATCTGATCTTTTTCCAGTTGTAGCAATAATTCTGGTAGGCAAAAAAATAATTCCGCTATTTGGTTTAGGATTTTTTTTTTAATCTCTTCAGCCTTGAAACTTTTTACTCTAATTACAGCAGAATTTACCATCAACAATATGCCAGTATATCATCTACTGGCTTTCATCGAACTTGTATTCTTACCTCTTTTTTATTACAAACTTTTATCTGCAAAGCCTATCTACCTGTATGGACTTGGTATATTGATACTCTTTAATCTTTTACATACAATACTTACAGGAGATTGGTATCAATTTAATCAAGTAGCCTGGTCAATAAATGCTCTTGTATTTATTGTACTTGGATTTGTCTATTATTATAAACTGTATGAACAGCCTGAACCTATCATGGTAGAAAAACATCCATTGTTTTTTATCAATGCCGGAATACTTATCTATGCATCAGGATCTTTTTTTACGTATCTTTTAGGGTGGAAAATCCTTTCTAAAGAAGCTTCTGGCATCTTTCATAACGCCTGGATCATTCAATCATTTGCAAATGTGACAAAAAATATAATTATAGCCTACGGTCTATGGCTCAGCAAACAAATGTAACAGATTTGTTAATTCTTATTATTGGTACTCTTACAACTGTACTAACAGTGTCAGGGGTCATATTTTTTGCTTTCATATTTCAGCGCAAATTGTATCGAAAACAAGCTGAATTCCGGGAGATTGAAAAATTATTAAAAAAGGCAGAGCTACAATCTGCCTATGCTCTTATTGAAGGGAGAGAATCAGAGAGAAAGCGAATCGCAGAAGATCTACATGATAATTTGGGTAGTCTTTTAGCCACTCTCAAAATATATATCGATACCTTACAAAATCAGGAAATCAAACACGAAGAAAAACAACTTCATGCCAGTGAAAAATCTGATATTTACTCAATCTCCTTTTATAAAGATAATCGAACAACACTTATTCAAAAAATACATTCATTGGTAGAAGCAGCCGCCCGTGAAACCAGAAAAATTTCACATGATCTTGATTCTGGCTTACTACAGTATGGTGGCTTCCAGGCAGCTATAGAACAATTGGTTGAAGCTATTACTAATTCACAAAAACTTATCATTGAAACAGTAATTGATATCACAGATCCTTTGGATGATGAATTAAGTTTAAATATATACCGTATCATTCAGGAATTATTTGCCAACACACTTAAACATGCACACGCAACAAAAGCCAGAATTGAAATCACACAAATACCCAAAGAATATATAAGCATAATCTTTGAAGATAATGGTAAAGGTTTCATTAACCGACAAGTAAAAAAAGGTATTGGCTTACAGCATATTTATTCTCGTACTGAACGATTTCAAGGGCATGTAACCATTGACTCCTCTCCAGAATTTGGTAGTACCTTCATTATTGAAATCCCTATCAATCAAATTTTTTCTATTTAATCTAAAACGATTAAAAATAAGATAAACAGAAGTAAAATTAATTCTAAAAAAACAACTATAATTTCCACATTTACTTGTATATTTCATACTATCTATACATCACTTCAGCCCTATTCTCCGGCAGATATATAGTACAGATCTGCATACCAGTATATTTTGACATTTCCTCATCAACTCTATACTACTTATATTCAAGGTCACATTGATCTTCAAAAAAGCAGTTCCTACATTTGTAATCGTAGTTAATTCTAGATAGTCAGTGAATTACATGATTTGTATTGTATTTTGTATACTGAAAACTTGCAATAATCTATAAAATAATGTAATATACTCTCACAGAACTATCCTCATACGAACACATTTAACTCACCACTTGTCTATGAAAATCTGTTTAGCTGATGATCATCCAATATTGATAGACTCTCTGGTAAGTTTACTTGAATCAACAGGTATTCACCAGGTGGTTGGCAAAGCATATAATGGAGAGGATTTGCTTCAGTTGTTACCTGTTGTAAAACCTGATATAGTTATTGTAGACATTAACATGCCAGGTATGAATGGAATCACATGTAGTAAATGGATCAAAAAGAATTATCCTAGCATCAAAATACTGATTCTGACTATGTATAACAGCAGGTCACTTATTAATCAATTATTTGAAATTGGTATTGATGGATGTCTTCTAAAAAGTGGCAATAGCCAGGAATTGCTAAATGCTCTAGATCGGTTGCAGATTAATAAGTTTTATTTTGATACAATCGGAGATTTTAAAGCAGAAGCACGAATGGAAGCAGAACCAGATCCGCATGCATTTCGTCTTAGTGAAAGAGAAATTGAAATAGTCCGGCTTATTGCACTTGGATCAACCAGTTCTGCTATCTCTGAAAAATTATTTATATCTGAACATACTGTAAAAACACATCGAAAAAACATCTTTAAAAAACTGGATATTAGCAACGTAAGTCAGCTCACTCGCTATGCAATGGAACTGGGTATACTATCTTAGAAGATGTCAAAGAATAAATGCTTATCTATAACCAATCTCACATTCACCAGAATTCATACTATCAGCATTTTTGACTTGTAAACCATGATAAAACACAGAAGCCTTTTCAGAATCAACATCCCACTTGCCGTCCTTTAGTAAGGCGTCTGCCAGTATTTTGTAATCTTCTGAACTAATAGTAATACAAGTGGCATTCAGTATATCTGTACTGGAGGTCCACTTATCCTGTATCATTTTTTTGATTTGGTCAATATGTGTTTTTGGATGTACTGCCTCAGGAGTATCAATAAAATCATTGATTGAGATCTGCTCGTTTGTCATATGGAAAAAGTTTTGTCTGGTCAAATATAGAATCTTTTTTATTGAAAATGTATATAGTCCTTTCTTTGTTAAGCATTTCCAGTTCATCTGGAATAAATTGGGATTTTTTCTGAAAAGATTTTGTTATCACTTTAAAGAAAGGAAAATCTATCCATGGAAAAAAAAGAAATAAATGTTGATTTTGTAGTTGATAATCCAAATTTGTATCGCATTGCATGGAAATCCAGGACAACAAATTTTTATGGATGTGGTATGTATGCATGTACTAAAGAAGATGCACTCAATTCTGTTAGGGAATTAAATAAGATCTATCCGGATAGCCATCATTGGGTTGAACAAAATCCTCGTCTCAACTAATTAGTTATTTATATCGACAAGTTTTAAAAAGACTCCATACACAAGCATAATGTGTGGAGTCTTTTCAAATTCGATTGGTTTGTAATTATAAAATCTATTCAGGAAGCAATCTTACTATTTTCTTTTTAAGGCTTTGGTATTTCATTGTTTGTTCCTCTGTCCCATCACCAATAGTAATAATAGGCGGAAAAACTCTTTCATTTTTAATATCAATTTCAATTGAGATGCTGATCTGCGTATTGGTTTCTCCTTGTTGATAAAGGAGTTCCTGGATTTCATGAAGAGGTTGCTTATACTGAGATTTAACAGTCTGTTGATACTGTTCTATTTTCCAGGTTGGTTGCCCTATGGTATTATATAATTTAAACTGTACATCCATTCTATTTATTCTTTTGCCTTTTTCTTTAGTTCATCTGTCCCACCTTTTTCTTTACGTACCCGCTTTTTTATCTTTTTAATATCATGTATCACACCACCTAGGTCTCCTTCTATCTTTTCCAGACGAGCCTCTATCCTACTTTGTTTATCAATGATAAAATCCAGTTTTTCAATAAGTGTAGACAATTGATCTTCAGTCATAAGTAATGTGGTATAAAGTAAAGAAAGAAACTCAAATATAATTTTTTACTTCATTTCATCCAAAATCAAATTAATATGAATTTACTACCAATAAAAATGAAATCAGTTCCTTACAAGAGACTAACTTCTCCCAAAACATAAAATATCTGCCAGATTATTAAATTCTATTTAATAATCTGGCAGGCAGGAAGGCATTTTGTTAGTTGTGTTGCAAGCTCTGCAGGTATTTCAATTCCTTCCATATTGAAGTAGGTCATATGGGTAAGATTACAAACCTCAGCAGGGATTTTATGCAGTGGATTATCACTAATATAAAGCGATTCAAGATGTATCAGATTACCAATTTCTGGAGGAAGAGATTCCAATTTATTATTAAACACTAATAATTCCCTTAGATTAGTCAAATTACCAATCTCAACAGGAAGATATTGCAATAAATTATTAAATGCTGCTAGCTCTGTAAGACAGGTAAGATTACCAATTTCTCTTGGTAGAAAAATCAATTGATTGTCTGACAAAGAAAGTATTGAGAGTTGCCTACACTCCCCTATCTGAGGTGGTATTGAGTGTAAGCGGTTTAAACTCAGCAAAAGTCTATTTAGTTTAGCAAGATTCCCTATGGAAGCAGGAAGAGAAGTCAGTTGATTGTTGTATAAATGTAGTTCCTGAAGATTAACCAGATTTCCCACTTCGTCTGGTATTGAGTGGAGTTGGTTTCTGGTTAGGTCAAGCCAGGTGAGATTGATACAATTACCAATTTCTTTCGGTACTTTTACTAGTTGATTTGAACTAACCAAAAGCTTTTGCAAATTCAAACAATCTCCAATTTCTACAGGAAGAGATGTTAATTGGTTAAGAGATACATTTAATTCTTCAAGCCTTTTAAGACAACCTATTTCAGATGGCAACTGACTTATTTTATTTCCCTTAAGAAATACCTTTCTCAAATTAAACAAATATTTAATCTGGCTGGGCATCTCTCTTAAATGGTATCCTGCAAGATCTATTTCTTCAATACAATGTATATCTAGTAGTCTTTGCAGAAACCAGGTATCATCAAATGTATCTACTTCAGGAGTGGGTTGACTATTGGCTTCCAGCCAGGCAAACAATACAGATATATCCTTTTTAATATTCCCAATAGTGAGACTTAAGGATTTGGCAATCTCAAGTCCAAGTACAATGTTTTCTTCATCTCCTGAAAGAAGTAATTTCAGTACTTTCTCTTCGTTAGTATGTTCTGATAACATAATAATTTTTCTAAGAACTTTTTTAATTGGGATCAGCATGGCTGAGTCATCAACGATTGTATCTTACATTCAGTGGAAGATTAATTGGGTTACAATCATGATCAATAACAAAGATGGTGTAAACTTTTGATTGTACAGGAGGCTAAAGAAGGAACAAATAAAAAGCCGCTCTAAATAAAATATTTAGAGCGGCTTAAAGTCGGGGTGGTGTGATTCGAACACACGACCTCCACATCCCAAATGTGGCGCGATAACCGGGCTACGCTACACCCCGAAACTATGATTTTTCCAATTCAACCAGCGGAGAGAGAGGGATTCGAACCCTCGGTACGCTTTAACACGTACGACAGTTTAGCAAACTGCTCCTTTCGGCCTCTCAGGCATCTCTCCAAAATAGCCTGTAAAGATAAGCCTTTTAATTAAAAAAATCCTCTCTTCCTTTATTTATTAGAAGAAATAAGCCACTCAAGGAGAAAATAGAGTGGCTTATCAAAGTCGGGGTGGTGTGATTCGAACACACGACCTCCACATCCCAAATGTGGCGCGATAACCGGGCTACGCTACACCCCGAAACTATGATTTTTCCAATTCAACCAGCGGAGAGAGAGGGATTCGAACCCTCGGTACGCTTTAACACGTACGACAGTTTAGCAAACTGCTCCTTTCGGCCTCTCAGGCATCTCTCCGAAATGGTCTGCAAAGATAAAGAAAACATTTTCACTTCCGCAAACGTTTCACAATAAAAACCATAAAAAAAGTCCAAAAGCAAATACTAATCACCTGAAAGTCAGTAAAATATTTTTTTAACTTTTTTTCTACTTCATAAAAATCGGTTAATTAGAATACCTTTGCAGCCAAGAATACGTTCTTACTTTAAAAACTTATATACTTCATGAACTGGTATTATGAGATTACCTGGTGGGAATATGGGCTCATTGGACTTTTCATATTTTTCTATATTTTATACGTAATCAGAACCACCCGCAAGGCCAAACAAATGCACAGTTCAACAAGTGGTCTGGCAGCCAAGGCTATGATTCGCTTCATTTATTTTAGTCTGCTTATGATTGGGTTGCTTGGCCCAACCTTTGGCACTCTTCGCAAAGAAGTAAAAGCTGTTGGCAGAGATATTTATCTGGTTGTAGATCTTTCAAAATCAATGGATGCAACAGATATTGCACCCTCACGTCTTGAAAGAGTAAAATACGAATTAACTCGCTGGCTTCCGAGCTTCTCATCAGACCGCATTGGATTGATCATTTTCTCAAATGAAGCGTTTGTTCAATGTCCTCTAACGTATGATCAAAATGCATTACGATTATTTATTGAAACATTACGAACTGATCTTGTAACTCAAAGTAGTACAGATCTGGCAGCCGCGCTCAACCTTGCATTAAAACAACATCAGGACAAAAAAAATACCTCAACCCAAAAGCAGGCTAAAATTATTATTCTCATTACCGATGGGGAAGATTTTGGAGAAGAGGCAGAACATATCGCTCACAAAATTGAAGAAGATGGACTAAAATTATTTACACTGGGAGTTGGAACCAAAACAGGAGGAAAAATACCAACAGCAAACGGTTTTAAACAAACACCAGGGGGCAAAACAGTAATTACTCGACTTGAAGCCGAGCACCTGCAATTATTAGCACAACATGCAAATGGACAATACTTTGAGTTAAGTCGTATACAAAATGAAATTCCGGCTTTAACCTCTACAGTGTCTAAAGTTGAAGGACACTTACAAGACACCCGTAAAATTGATATTTCCTCTAATAAATACTATTATTTCTTAATTTGTGCATTAATGTTATTGGTTATTGATATTATGATTGCAGTCACTACTATACATTTATAAAGATATTTTTCGTTTTTTGTATCGGTGATCAGCGTCATATTTCACCAATTGTTTAAATTATGGTTTTTTCTCCAAAATTCTGGTTTATTGTGTTTGCAGTTTCTTGGCTTCCGAACTGGAATATTCTCAGTAAATCGGGGGAAATACGTGAATATAAATACCAGGCCAATCTAGCTTTCCAACAGGGAAACTATGAAGAAGCACTCATATTCTACAAACATCTGTACGAGATTTTAAATGTGGGAGAAGAAGAAGTCCTGGTAAACCTAGCCCACTGTTATTTCATTCAGAAAAAGCCCAAGCAAGCAACTGCGTTATATCAAATAGCCTGTCAATCACCTCATCCAGCTGTTAAGTCACTTGCATGGCAGCAATTAGGTGTACTTGCCTACAACGCTAAACGATATGATTGGGCCTCTACCTGTTTTCGCAACTCACTAAAATCAAATCCAAGAAATGAAGATGCCAGATATAATTATGAACTGACTGAAAAACTCAAACAACAAAACAAGCCTAAAACAAATTCAATTCCTCAATCAACCCCTGCACCAAAACCACACGATCCTCCCAAACCGGAATGGGAAGACAACGAAAACAATGCCGAACGTGCCAATAATAGTCAGGTAGAACAAGATCCTTATGCCGAAACGGGTATGTCCAAAGAACAAGCAGATATACTTCTGGAAGCAATGAAGGATGCAGAGAAACAGTACATTCAGCAACAAAAAAAGCAAGGAAAGAAAACCAGCAATAATGCCAAACCTGATTGGTAAATTATAGTATCAGGAAAATCAGACTATCATTTCACATTTCTATCAATATTGTCTAGGTTTGTATCCGTAAAATACATTATAACTATATAGATTTTATTGTATTTAAAAATTATCAACAAGCTTATTCTATGAAAGAAGTATATATAGTTTCAGCAGTTCGAACTCCAATAGGTAGTTTTGGCGGGGTACTATCCTCTTTTTCAGCCACTCAACTTGGATCATTTGCAATTAAAGGAGCTCTCGAAAAAGCAGGAATAGCAGCCAATCAGGTCCAGGAAGTTTTTATGGGGAATGTTATTTCTGCTAATTTGGGTCAGGCTCCAGCACGTCAGGCTGCAATCTTTGCAGGACTTCCTCCCGAAACGGTTTGTACAACAATAAATAAAGTATGTGCTTCAGGTACAAAGGCAGTTATGTTCGCTGCACAAAGTATTATGTTGGGCATCAACGATATTGTCGTTGCTGGTGGTATGGAAAGTATGACCAATGTGCCATACTATATTGAAAAAGCCCGATTTGGATATAAATATGGTGATGGAAAACTCATCGACGGTTTACAAAAAGATGGACTTTGGGAAGTATACCACAACTATGCTATGGGCAATGCCGCAGATATGATGGCACGGGAATTAAATATTAGCAGAGAAACACAAGACGCATATGCCATACAATCCTATAAAAGAGCAGCAGATGCAACACAGAAAGGGTATTTTAAAGAGGAAATTATACCTGTAGCTGTACCTCAAAAAGGCAAAGAACCTATTCTTATCAATGAAGATGAAGAATATAAGAATGTAAATTTTGAAAAGATTCCTTCTTTAAAGCCTGCATTCTCTTCTGAGGGTACTGTGACGGCGGCCAATGCATCTACAATCAATGATGGCGCTGCAGCTTTGGTTTTACTAAGTAAAGAGAAGGCAACAGAGTTAGGATTAAAACCTATTGCACGCATCCGGGGATTTGCGGATGCGGAACAGGCACCTGAGTGGTTTACAACCTCTCCATCCCTAGCAATTCCCAAAGCACTAAAAGCAGCAGGCATTACAGAGAAAGATGTAGATTATTATGAAATTAATGAAGCATTCTCAGCAGTTGCACTCTGTAATATGCAGAAGCTAAATATCGCTCCTGAACAGATTAATATTTTTGGAGGAGCGGTTGCTATTGGCCATCCGCTAGGTTGTTCAGGAGCACGAATTCTGGTTACTCTTTCCAATGTATTACAGCAAAAAAATGCGAACATTGGTGTTGTTGGTATCTGTAATGGTGGTGGTGGTGCATCGGCTATGGTTATAGAGAAACTATAAAGCTATCTCTGTAACTTTTTTTGCAGACGTCGACCTTAAATTTTTTACTTGTCAGAACTAATTAAAAACCTTATTATTTTGAACACCCTTTATGTACGCTTTAAAAGAAACCTACTTTCAATTTAAAAATCAAACAGACTTTTATCGTGGTAAAGTACGCGATGTGTACTATTTTAATGATAAAATGGTTGTTGTTGCTACAGATCGTATATCAGCCTTCGATGTAATTTTGCCACGCCCTATTCCATACAAGGGACAAGTATTGAATCAGATTGCTGCACTTTTTTTGCAAAAAACGTCTGATATCCTCCCTAACTGGTTACAATCTGTCCCAGACCCTAATGTGAGTGTTGGATTACGATGTGAGCCTTTTGCTGTAGAAATGGTTGTGAGAGGATATTTGGCAGGTCACGCGTGGCGCGAATATAAGTCAGGAAAACGTATACTTTGTGGAGTTTCCTTACCTGAAGGACTAAAAGAAAATGATAAACTCCCCTCTCCTATTATCACACCCACGACTAAAGCAAAAGAAGGTCATGATGAGGATATCTCCAGAGAAGAAATTATTAAACGAGGTATAGTTTCAGAAAGTGATTATACTCAACTTGAAAAATATGCATTAGCTTTATTTGAGAGAGGAACACAAATTGCTGCAGAAAGAGGCTTGATTCTGGTAGATACCAAGTACGAATTTGGAAAGATAGATGAAACTATTTACCTGATTGATGAAGTTCATACCCCGGATTCTTCCCGGTACTTCTATGCAGATGGCTACTCAGAACGACAGAATTCAGGAGAATCACAAAAACAACTTTCGAAGGAGTTCGTTCGTGAATGGCTGATTGCCAATGGATTTCAAGGAAAAGAAGGACAAACTGTCCCTGCAATGTCTGATACCTGGATACAAACTATAACAGACAGATATGTGGAACTATTTGAAAGGATGACAGGCCAGCCATTCGAACGCATTTCTACAGATGGTATTGAAAGCAGAATAGAAGCTCACATAAATAGTGTAATTAGTGAATTCTAAATGATTTTTATATTATTCCGAAATGTGTTAATTTGCATGATAATTCCTAGTAAAGTTCGACTGATAGCTAAAGCAATCTCTTTTTGATTGGACGTTGCTTGTCCTGCTCTCAATCAAAAACCAATCGAATTCCAATGAAATTCACGCTAGATAAACAGGAAAAATATGTATTAATTCAGTTGCATGAAAGCAAACTTGATGCAACCCTGACCCCTTTGTTGAAAACAGAACTTGTAACGTTCAATGCAGAAGGATATAAAAATATTATTCTGGACTTGTCTGAAACCAAATACATGGATTCGTCAGGACTAAGTGCAGTACTTACAGGTAATCGTCTCTGCAAAGAATCTGAAGGATTATTTGTATTGACAGGACTTTCTGACCATGTACAAAAACTGATTAAGATTTCTCAACTGGAAAGTGTACTCCATATACTTCCAACCACTCCAGAAGCAGTTGATGCAGTTTTCTTTCATGAGTTAGAAAGTGAATTTGGTAAAGAAGAAACTGAATAAAATTCCAGATTATAAGTGATTGCCTGTAAACGAAACAGGCAATCTTCATTTATTTTTTCTGTGCAACTTTTATTCAGTACTGCATTGGCTTTCACATTAAAAATATTAGGTAGCAGTTCTGCCACTCCCGCCTTTGGCCGATATCCCACCTCGCAGCTTTTACAGGTAGAACAAGATTACTTTCTGATAGACTGTGGTGAAGGAACACAGTTTCAATTATTAAAGTATCAGTGTAAAATCAATCGTATCAACCATATAGTCATCAGCCATTTACACGGAGATCACTTTTATGGGCTGGTTGGTCTGTTAGCAACCATGAATCTTAATGGTCGCACTGAAGACCTACATTTATATGGACCTCCTCTCCTCTCTGATGTTATTACAAACCAATTCCGATGTTCCGAAACATGGCTTATCTATACAGTTCATTTTCATGCGTTAGACCCTATCCAACAGGTTATATATGAAAATGATGTGATGACTGTTTCCACCATTCCACTTAACCATGGCATTCCCTGCACAGGTTTTTTATTCCAGGAAAAAACACGCAAACGCAGAATCAAAAAAGAAACATTGCCAGACTATATTTCCCCTCATCAGATCAAACGTCTGAAAGAAGGAAAAGATCTTTTTGATGAGAATGGTACACTCCTTTACCATAACTCCGATCTTACTCTTTCACCCAGAAAGTCGCTTAGTTATGCTTATTGCTCTGACACAGCTTATTATGAACCTGTTATAGAACAGATCCATAATGTTGACCTCTTATATCATGAAGCAACATTTATGAATTCAGAAGCAGAAAGAGCTTTAAAAACTCATCATAGTACAGCACATGACGCTGCAAAAATAGCGAAGCTTGCCAATGTAGACAAACTCCTGATAGGACATTTTTCAGCACGCTACAAAGACTTATCCCCATTACTTGAAGAAGCTCGCAGTATTTTCCCTAATACACAACTTGCAACAGAAGGGACTACTATATCTTTGGCTGATTAAAACATTTTAGTATTTTTAGAGTTAGTAAACTATTATTTCCCACTTACTATTATTCTTATTGTCGAACATACGCTCTGATCCTTGAAAACCATTACCCAAATTCAGCCTGACACACAAAAAAAACAAAATCTTTTTATGGTTCTGAGTGGCATTTTTCTTACAAATGCAATTATCTCAGAAATCATTGGAGCAAAGATGTTTTCACTGGAATCCGTATTTGGTTTTCCTCCTGCCCAAATTCCAATAGGCAGTTTCAAACAAGATTTTAATTTGCCTGCAGGAGCACTTCCCTGGCCTATTGTATTTATTACCTCAGATATCATCAATGAATATTTTGGACCGAAAGGTGTAAAACGGGTAAGTTATCTGGGAGCAATTCTTATTACGTATGGGTTTCTGATTATTTTTGTTTCTACCCATTTACCGCCTGCTCAATTCTGGTTGGACGTAAATAAAGGTGATAACAACTTTGATATCAATTTTGCCTTCTCAAAAATCTTCCGTCAGGGTCTCAATATCATTGTAGGATCTATAGCTGCTTTTTTACTAAGCCAGCTCCTTGATGCCTATGTCTTCCAATATCTAAGAAATATCACTGGAAGTAAAAGAATCTGGTTGCGGGCAACAGGTTCTACTATAATCTCACAGTTAATAGATAGTTATGTAGTTATTTTTATTGCATTCTATGTATTTGGCAACTGGTCTTTTGCACAGGTTTTATCGACAGGTGTTAATAGTTATTTATATAAGGTAAGCATGGCATTATTGCTTACACCGGGATTGTATATTGCACATATAATTATTGACAAATATTTATACTCTAAATCTGAAGACTAAATTAGCAGATTTTACAGAATACTCATACTAAATTTATATGTGAGTCTCCTATAAAGTTGATTTTTTACGTGCGCATAGTTTTATGCAAAAACGTTTTTAGAGAAGGCAAAGCCGTCCTCCCTATACGCTGATAGATTGCGTTTTATTTACTGCAATTTTATTTTTGACCAGAATTCCAATCACTTTTCACTTTGCGCATAACTCACGACAAAAAAAATCTAATCTGAATTCACCGCAAACTGTTGCTTGCATAAAACTATGCGCAGCAAACTTTTTCTGTGAATAAAATGACTCACTATAAATCCAGCATGCATTCTTGGAAGATAAAGCTCTAGTTAAATGCTGGATAACTCAGGTAAAAACCGAATATAAAAATTAAGTTCTATGAAGAGATCTTCTCCAGTTATCACATATTATAGCGGTTGCAATCGCTACATTTAATGATTCAGCACTTCCAAAACGGGGAATACTGATTTGTTTCTCAATAACAGATTCTAATTCAGGTCTGATCCCATGCGCTTCATTTCCCATAACAATAATACCAGATGAAGTGAAATGTGTTTGATACACAGACTCTCCTTCAAGAAACGCACCATACGAAACCACATCCGCTTTATACTTCTCCAGATAATCAATTAGATTACAGTAGTATAATTGTGTTCGGGTAAATGAGCCCATTGTGGCACTTATCGTTTTTGGATTATAAAAATCCACGGTATCCTCTGAGCAAATTAACTTTTTAATACCATACCAATCCGCTATTCTTATAATAGTACCAAGATTACCAGGGTCTTGGATTCCATCCAAGGCAAGAAGGATTTCATTAGATTGTGGTATGAGTATATGATTAGATTTCATCTCTGCCACAGCTAATGCAGCATTATTACTCTGGAAAGAGCCTAACTTTTCCAAATCTTCTTCACTCACAATTTCAACGGCAAAGTTTTTGCTTCTCAATATTTCTGAGTTTTCATCTTTAAATCGTGCAGTTACTAAAACAATTGTTACTTTGTAATCGGATTGTATTAATTCCAGAACACTCTTTCCACCTTCCGTCACAAAAGATTGTTCAAGTTTGCGGTATTTTTTTACTTGCAGAGATTTAATCAATTTTGTCCATTTTTGAGAAAGCATAAAAATCTATTTGTTTATCATTTTGCAATTACGAGCTTCGAAAATAGTATTTTCTGTTATAAATCCGATATTCAGAATTGGATATCATCTCCTTGTTTTGACATCACCTGTATGGTTATTTGTTCTTCCAGGGTGTGTCTCACAGGAAAAAGTTATTAAACCTGGCCAGTCCTTGTTATATAGTCAACATATAAAGGGTAATACAAAAGTATCAGCAACAGAATTGGAGTCTTTTTACAAACAAAGAGCCAATCGAAGATGGCTTAACTTACCCATTTATCCTTATTTATATTTATATCGGCTAGGTTTGAGAACATATGATCAGGCAAAAGTAGAGAAAGAAATCAATGAGGAACAAGATCGGTATACGCAAAAAGTGAGAGCTGCAGGAACAGATTCTATCGAAATTGCCAGAATCGAAAGAAAACATGAAAAAAAATTAAACCGTCTCAATCGGCAACTCATTGAAGGAAACTGGCTTATGCGTAAAGGAGAGCCTCCAGTTGCATTTGATTCAACATTAGCTAGAAAAACAACAGAGCAAATGCAAAATTACCTTCAAAGCAAAGGTTTTTTTAGAAGTAATGTACACCTTGAATATACTACGGATACACTTCAACGTTCCAGAGTCACCTATTCTATTACAGAAAATCAACGATATTTTATCAGAAAAGCTACTTGGGTTACAACAAATATAAAAATAGACAGCTTGCTTACTGCAAATGCACCGAAAACGCATATCAAACTTAATGAAGGATATGATGGTGATAAAGTCCTTGCAGAAAGAGATAGAATAGATAAACTACTGAAAGATAATGGATACTATAGCTTTAGTAAACAATACATCAAAGTTGTTCTGGACACTATTCCGGATTCAACACTAAACATAGATTCAACTTTACGCAATAATTATATCTTTCTTAAAACTATCATTAATAATCCACCAGATGGATCTACACATAAAATCTATGTAGTTGATGATGTATACTTTACAGAAGATGCAGCAACCAGAGGCCGAGGCGAAAGAGATACTATTTTATTTAATGGTATTCATTATCTTTCTAGAAACCATCGTTTCTCCAGAAAAGTAGTAAATAGCAAAATCTTAATTCGGCCACACACTCCCTATAGTCAACAAAAATCCATTGAAACACAACAATTATTTGGCAATCTGGATATTTTCAAGTTCGCAAATATTTATTACGATACAACTGGAGGTAAATTCAATGCCCGAATTTATGCCAGTCCGTTAGACAGATTTTCCTATTCTGTGGAGGCAGGAGGAACAGTAACTCTTGCCAACGGATATCCGGGCCCATTTGGTAGCACTATATTTAAGGTTCGAAATATCTTTGGAGGACTGGAAGTATTTGAACTGCGTGCAACAGGGAGTGTTGAAGGGGTAGCTGGCTTTATTAGTGAAGGTAACAATAATATATTGAGCAGTCAGCAATTGAGTCTTACTTCTGCACTAACCTTTCCACAAATACTAATACCAGGAAAGATTAAGTATTTTTTTAGTCCGTATTTACCACAAACCAGAGTATCTGTTGGTTATAATCTAACCAATCGCCCTGATTTTCGCCGATATGGATTTAAAGGAACGTTCAGCTATTTATGGCAGCCTCAACCACAAAAACAATTCAATGTTACAGTGCTGGAGATCAGTAGGATTTTCTCTGACTATACTAAAAACCCTGCTGGAGAGGCGTTAAAGAATGAGATTCTTGATCTTAAAAAGGAAGGAAGTACATTGTGGAGAGCATTTCAAAAGGCATTTGTTTCCAGCATTAATGCCTCTTACACCTATAGTAACAGTAACAACATGAGACAAAAGGCACAATATCTACGTTTGTTTGCAGAAAGTGGAGGTTTGTTTCTGTTTGTTCCACAAGCGAGGGACTTAATCGGGATTACTCAAAGCGATAGTACAAGCGATGGACTTCAATTTTACCGATTCATAAAATTAAACGCAGATTACCGTTTCTTTATTCCCCGCGGACGGCAAAGTATGTGGGCATTTAGAATCAATGCAGGGTTTGCCAATCCTTATGGACCGGCAGGAACATTACCCTATGAGAAATTTTTCTTTGCAGGTGGTAGTAATAGCATAAGGGCTTGGTCTCCAAGAAGGTTAGGCTTGGGTTCTTCTCCAGATAGCCTTGATGCGAAAGGAAACTACACCTATAAATTTGAACAACCCGGTGATATTATTCTAGAAGCATCTGTGGAATATAGAACCCCTTTGGTGAAATTCAGCAACTTTAACATAGGTATTGCATTCTTTGCTGATGCAGGAAATGTATGGCTCTTACGAAAAGACAAAACTATACCTAATGGAGAATTCGCAATTGATCGTTTTTATAAAGAAATAGCAGTAGGCTCTGGAATGGGATTACGATTCGATTTTTCATTCCTGATTGTTCGCTTTGATTTTGGAACAAAAGTTTATGACCCAGGACGACGTCCTGCGGATAGATGGGCTGTTACGAAAATATTTGGCCCCAAATCCTTTTTTGCACCCGGACAGAGTACTATTAACTTCGGTATTGGTTATCCTTTTTGATAAAACATACTCAACAGTATGACTATGACTCCTGTGATCTTTCAACCTTATTAGCTGGTAATCAATTAACTATCAATAACCTGAAGTAAATACCTCGGATTACACTCAAATAATCCTGCCATTCTGTCAGTTTTTACTTTTTTTTTTTACCTTTGCTGATAAATACAGAAACTTCATGTAGGAATTATTGTTAAAGAGTACACCTACTAAATCAACGGATTATATTATTGTATAAAGAGTATGGAAAGAGTTGTTCAACAATTGGAAATACTAACTGAAACGGATAAAGAAGCTTGTGAAATGCCCCGTATCTCAAAAGAGGAAAATCGGGGTAATTCTCGCAAGATGTATATAGAGAGTTATGGTTGTCAGATGAATTTTGCAGATAGTGAAATAGTTACTTCTATTTTACAGGAGCAAGGTTTTGATACAACTTCTGATTTCAATAATGCAGACGTAATTTTTCTTAATACATGTGCTATTAGGGAAAACGCAGAACAGAAAGTCAGAAATAGGCTTAAACATCTGACCAATGTCAAAAAAAATCGCCCAGGAACCCTGATTGGAGTATTGGGTTGTATGGCAGAACGACTGAAGTCCAAATTTCTGGAGGAAGAACGTATTGTGGACATGGTAGTCGGACCTGATGCTTACAGAGATTTGCCTCGTTTAGTAGAAGAAGCAGATGGAGGCCAAAAGGCAGTAAATGTATTTCTCTCCAGAGAAGAAACCTACGCAGATATTTCTCCAGTACGTCTCAATTCCAATGGGGTTACAGCATTTATCTCTATCATGCGTGGTTGTGATAACATGTGTTCTTTTTGTGTTGTTCCTTTTACTCGTGGACGCGAGCGGAGCCGCGACCCGTACTCCATCGTAGCAGAAGCCAGAGACTTATTCGCTCAAGGTTATCGGGATGTCACATTGTTAGGTCAAAATGTTGACTCATATAAATGGAAAGCATCAGAAGAAAGTAAAGAGACATGCAATTTTGCTCAACTATTGGAGCAGGTGGCATTGATTCATCCGGATCTTCGGGTAAGGTTTACTACCTCACACCCAAAAGATTTCACAGATGAGGTTCTTCATACAATGGCTAAGTATGAAAACATCTGTAAGTATATCCATTTACCTGCACAAAGTGGTAATTCTCGTGTGCTACAATTAATGAATCGTACCTATGACAGAGAATGGTATCTGGATCGGATAGCTGCAATTCGCAGAATTCTGGGTGAAGAATGTGGTATTTCAACAGATATGATTGCAGGATTCTGTAGTGAAACGGAAGAAGAACATCAAGACTCTCTATCATTGATGGAGATAGTCAAATATGATTTTGCGTATATGTTTACATATTCCGAGCGACCTAATACGCCTGCTGCTAAAAAACTAGCTGACGATATTTCTCCTGAAGTGAAAAATCGTCGGCTAAATGAGATCATTGAGATGCAGCAAAAAAGTTCTCTGGAACGCAACAAACTGGATTTGGGAAAAGTACATAAGGTTTTGGTTGAAGGTACATCAAAACGCTCTGAAGATCATCTGCAAGGACGTACTTCTGCAAACAAAGTGGTTGTATTTCCTAAAAAGCATTATAAAAAAGGTGATTATGTAAATGTATTTGTGAACGACTGTACCAATGCAACCCTGTTAGGTGAAGCTATAGATTAATAAATCGCTGTTGAGTACTCGTTTTGCAGCAGGGAATTGGTAAATAAAAGGTAGAAACCCAGGTGTGTTGTACACACCTGGGTTTGCCTCATTTATTCATTTTTTAATTTATACGAATTAATGGCATCTATAGATATTCTAAGTATAAAACAGAGATTTGGTATTATAGGTAATTCTCCCCTGTTAAATGTAGCGATTGAGAAAGCGGCACTAGCAGCTCCAACAGACATGACAGTACTTATTACAGGGGAAAGTGGCAGTGGAAAAGAATCTTTTTCTAAAATCATTCATCAACTTAGCAGTCGTAAACATAACCAGTTTATAGCCATTAACTGCGGTGCTATACCGGAAGGCACTATAGATTCAGAACTGTTTGGGCATGAAAAAGGAGCCTTTACAGGTGCTGTAGATTCGCGCAAAGGATACTTTGAAACAGTAAATGGAGGTACAATCTTTCTAGATGAAATAGGAGAAATGCCTCTTGGTACCCAAGCCCGTTTGTTGAGGGTGCTTGAAAATGGAGACTTTATTCGCGTTGGTTCGTCTAAGGTACAGAAAACAGATGTTCGGGTAGTTGCAGCAACCAATGTTAATCTGCTTAAAGCTGTAGAAAAAGGTTCCTTCAGAGAAGATCTATATTATCGTCTGAATACAATTCCAATATTTGTTCCACCTTTACGTGAACGTGGAACTGATATCGTGCTTCTATTCAGGAAGTTTGCCTCAGATTTTGCAGAAAGATACCGGGTTAAACCCGTTTCGCTCACTGAAGATGCATCACTGCTGCTTCAACAGTATCGCTTTCCGGGTAATATTCGTCAATTAAAAAATCTTGTAGAGCAAATCTCTGTACTGGAAATTGAACGGGATATTAATTCTGAAAAATTACGCACTTATATTCCTCAGGAGCAAGGTTCATCAGTTCCAACCTTATTTAAAGGAACCGAAGGACAAAATTTTACAGAAAGAGAACTTTTATACAAAGTATTATTTGATCTCAAACGAGATGTTACAGAATTAAAAAAGTTGTTCTATGACACTGTTTCTGGTGGAAATGTAAACCGGGAGGTTATAAAACAACATGCTGATCTGTTTCGGGATATTGAAGAGGAACCTGAATTTGCAACTTCTACACCTACTCCCAAACCCATTTACCTGGATTCTGGTAATGAAGAGGATGATGCAATTGAATTAGCGCGGATCGAAGACATTTCGCATGAGACGGAAGACGACTCTCTGGATCTTGAGAAAAAGGAAAAAGAGATGATTATTAAAGCACTCCGAAAAAACAGAAATAAACGAAAATATGCGGCCAAAGATTTGAATATTTCAGAACGAACGCTTTATCGAAAAATCAAACAATACCATATCGAATAAGTACATTCTTACTATTACACTTATATTCATCTGGATTTTTGATTTTTTTACTAGTTCGGATTATGATAGGAAAAATCAGTCTCATACTCTTGCTGTTTGTTACAAGTGTTCTGTTTATTGTTGGGATTATCTCGTTATTGATAGGCATTTTAAAGAAGTACAATCGTAAGATATTTATTGTACGAGGATCTATACTAAGTTTCATTTGTGTAGTCATCTTGTTAATAATCTATGTATTTACCAATTCCTTTTCAATGCTCTTTTGATTATTTGGCACATTATTAGCGGATTTTCAGAAAACAATCTAAAGTCTATGTATTCTACACATATTCTCTTTTCCAGTAAGAGGCTTTTTATAATTTTGACAACTCTTATTCTGGTTCCATTAAATGGATGTAAAATCTATTCATTTTCAGGAACTACAATGGATTTTTCTAAAGTCAAAACAATCTCTATTAATGTCTTTTATAATAATGCAGGCAATGGGCCAGCAAATATGGCACAAACCTTCACAGAAAGAATGCGCGATTATTATCAGAATAATACGCCATTAAAAATAGTTACTACAACCAGCGATTTGCATATCGAAGGTTCTATTGTTGGATATGAAGTAACTCCTGTTGCACCAACCGGAAATCAGGGAACTCAGGTACAAGCTTCATTGCAACGTTTGACAATGCGTGTACAGGTGAAATACGTCAATAATCAGGATGAAGAACAAAACTTTGATCAGCAATTTTCAGCCTATGAAGATTTCGCTCAGGGTACATCTTTATCACAGGTAGAAAGTAGTCTAATCACTACTATCTCTGATAGAATTGTATATGATGTATTTAATAAGTCTGTAGCAAACTGGTAATCTTATTACACGTTTTGCTCAAGTTTTAAAGGTCTATTTCTGTTTATAATAGAAATACTGTATCTTCGCCTTTGCTTTTCCAACTTTTTATTCAGTGAATAAAGATACCTTTTTACGATTAGTACAAAATCCGCATAGTATTTCAGATGATGATCTGGAAAAACTGGAAGATGTAACCAAAATTTTTCCATATTGTTCACTGGCATATATGCTTATAGCTCAAGGTCATTTTGAGCATGCTAGTATGTTAGCTTCACAAAAATTGCGACAAGCAGCAACCTATGCACTGGATCGTGAAACACTCAAAAACCTTTTAATTGGTGAAGACTTTCTTGAGAAATCAGAAAAACAAAAAGAAACATCAACGGTATTAGTTGATACAAACAAGCCAGAATCTCAGGAAAAAACTACTCCAGAGTTAGATGCATTGATGAGTGAATCATCACGTGTATACATGCATGATCAACTTCTGGAGCCAGTGATCAAAACCCGTCAGGATGATCGTTTCAAAATTCTTGATTCAACAGATGAAGAAACACCTGCATTACAATTAGGGCGTCTGAATGAAGATGAAGCTGTTGTTGAACGGTTTAGTCAGCGATTAAAGAAAAGTGTGCAACGAGATATTATAGACAGCTTCATAAAATCCGAACCTCGTATCTCTACACTTAATTTAGGCGAAAAAGATGCGTTTACAGACCGTGACTTATCAGAAAAAAGTACACGTCCACCAGAGATTATTAGTGAAAACTTAGCTAATATTCTTATCAAACAAGGCAAAATTGACAAGGCAATTGAAATGTACGAAAAATTAAGCTTGAAATTTCCACAAAAAAAATCGTACTTTGCATCCCGAATTGAAGATTTGAAAAATTTATAGAAATTACCAATCACATTTTATATTTAACTAATACACAAACATGTTCTGGGTTATTATTGGTATCATTGTTCTTCTTTCTGTATTATTAGCAGCAGTTATCTTATTACAAAATCCTAAAGGTGGTTTGGCATCTGGTGTAGCTGCAAGTCAGCTAATGGGTGTAAAACGCACATCTGATTTGTTAGAAAGATTAACATGGGGCTTTGCAATTGCAATCATGGCACTGGTTCTTTCTACAGCATTTGTTGCTCCTACAAGTCAGGCTACCAATGAAGATGGAACTGTGAATATTAAAAGAAATCGTACAAAATCAGCTCCTGCTATTCAGCAACCTGCACCTGCGGCACAACCAGCAACTCAGGATACAGCAAAACCATAAAAAACATATTCATAAAAAGAAAAGCCTGGATATATAGACATTCCAGGCTTTTCTTTTTATGATCTATTCAGGCTGCAGTAGTGATGTATCGTATCAATAGTCGCTTGGCAACGGGCAACATTGTCTCATCTAATGGACAAGAAATCTGAGAAGCAATAAGATAAGTTGCCGGATTAGCCATTACCTGATGTTTACGCGAAATTTCCACTTTTAGATTTTCAAACGTAATATATGTACTTTTCCGCACTGTTTCCAGATAAGAAGTATGTATACCTCTGTATTTTTCAAACGTATTTTCAAATAAGGAGATCTGGTAATGGTACACCCGTGTGTCGTTTGTTAGATGTTCATATAGAAAAAGAAATCCTTCATCTGTTCGTAAAGAAGTCAAACCAATAGGAGATATTTGCATCTTCTCTTCGATAAACTCATATACACTTTTCCCCGTATGCAATGTCTCCTGCAACTTAGGCATTGCAAACTCCATAATCGCCTCTAATTCATCCATTAGTTTATCATCTTGCACAATCTTCTCATACGTAAGATGTAATTTTTCAAAATCTGCTTTGGAAACTTTCTTTGGAAAGTTTTCGTAGATAAGCTTTTTGTCAGTTTTAATCGTTTTCAGATTCTGATAATGAAAAATTAAATCTGATAATTGTGGATACAGTTTCTGTTCAGTAAAACATTGCTGTACATGTTTCAGATAAGCTAATAAAACATACTGTTTGTACTCAAGGTCTATAAGACCTTCTGTGAGCCAGTTTGCAGAAAGTGTTTGCATAGGCGTTGATTCATTTATTTGATTCTCTATTTTTTACTACAGGATGAGTAATACCGCACCTATTCTCTTTGCTTATTGTTAACCTAATTTATCAAAATATGACAGAAAATACAAGCTGACATGTCAGTTTTGGTACACATGTCAGCTTTGTCAGAAAAAATGTCATACTTATTACTAAAATATTAACAAAAGTGTGCCAGTATGATTAATTCTGTGTAGAAATGTAGAAGAAACCTATAATTGGCATTAAAAGTGATATAGCTAAAGCGGTTTAACAAATAAAGATTGCTTCTATATTTAACCATTTCACATTCCTTTTTTAATTTTTAAACAAATATGGCTAACGTTAACGTAAAACCGCTTGCAGACCGTGTTCTGGTTGAACCGGCTGCCGCTGAGGAAAAAACAGCTTCTGGTATTATCATTCCTGACACTGCGAAAGAAAAGCCACAAAAAGGTACCATTGTAGCCGTAGGAAACGGTAAAAAAGATGAGCCTCTGACTGTAAAAGTAGGCGATACGGTTCTATACGGTAAATATGCTGGTACTGAAATTACCGTTGAAGGCAAAGACTACCTGATCATGCGTGAGTCTGACATCTTTGCAGTTATCTAAGTATAACAACAAATACTACTTATTACTCAATTAAGTAATAAAGCTTTTGTTTTCGACATCCATTCAATTCTTTCATTAACCTTAAACTATTAAGCGCACTATGGCTGCTAAACGTATATTTTTTAACACTGACGCAAGAGATCGTTTGAAAAAAGGGGTAGATACTCTGGCTGATGCAGTAAAAGTAACCCTGGGTCCAAAAGGACGTAATGTTATTATTGATAAAAAATTTGGTGCACCTTCTATCACTAAAGATGGTGTAAGTGTTGCAAAAGAAATCGAACTGAAAGATCCTATCGAAAATATGGGTGCACAGTTGGTTAAAGAAGTTGCTTCTAAAACTGCTGATTCAGCAGGTGACGGAACAACAACTGCCACTGTTCTTGCACAGGCAATTTTCAATGCTGGTATTAAAAACGTAGCAGCTGGTGCAAATCCAATGGATTTGAAGCGTGGTATTGACAAAGCAGTAGCTGCTGTTGTTGCTCAATTGAAAGAACAATCTAAGGCTATTAACGATAACAAAGAAATTGCTCAGGTAGCTACGATCTCTGCAAACAATGATGCCGAAATCGGTAACATGATTGCAGATGCGATGAATAAAGTAGGTAAAGACGGTGTAATCACTATTGAAGAAGCTCGCGGTACTGAAACCGAAGTAAAAACAGTAGAAGGTATGCAGTTTGACCGTGGTTATCTATCTCCATACTTTGTGACGAACACAGAGAAAATGGAAGTTGAACTGGAAAAGCCATTTATCCTGATCACTGAGAAGAAAATCTCTTCAATGAAAGAAATTCTTCCTGTTCTGGAAGGTGTTGCACAAAGTGGTCGTCCATTATTGATCATTGCTGAAGATGTTGACGGTGAAGCTCTTGCTACATTGGTAGTAAATAAAATTCGCGGAATCTTACGTATTGCAGCAGTAAAAGCTCCAGGATTCGGAGACCGTCGTAAAGCAATGCTGGAAGATATCGCAATCCTGACAAATGGTACAGTAATTTCTGAAGAGCGTGGATACAAACTGGAAAACGCTACTCTGGAATATCTGGGTCAGGCAGAAAAAATCGTTATTGACAAAGACAACACTACCATCGTTGGTGGAAAAGGTGAAAAAGAAGCGATTGAAGCACGGGTAAACCAAATCAAAGCTCAAATCGAAGTTACTACTTCTGATTACGACAAAGAAAAATTACAAGAGCGTTTAGCTAAACTTTCTGGTGGCGTAGCTATTCTGTACATTGGTGCTGCTACAGAAGTAGAGATGAAAGAGAAGAAAGATCGTGTAGATGATGCTCTTCACGCAACTCGTGCTGCTGTACAAGAAGGTATCGTTACAGGTGGTGG
The DNA here is from genome assembly GCF_030068605.1 of Xanthocytophaga agilis. Lineage (NCBI taxonomy): Bacteria > Pseudomonadati > Bacteroidota > Cytophagia > Cytophagales > Rhodocytophagaceae > Xanthocytophaga > Xanthocytophaga agilis. The sequence goes on along the minus strand of NZ_JASJOU010000001.1, from coordinate 1,014,858 downwards.
TGTAGCTTTAATCCGTGCAATTGCTGCTCTGGATAAAGTAAACACTATTAATGAAGATGAAATAACAGGTGTGAACATTGTTCGTCTGGCTCTTGAGTCTCCATTACGTACAATTGTTTTCAACGCTGGTGGTGAAGGTTCTGTTGTTGTTCAGAAAGTTCGCGAAGGACAAGCTGACTTCGGATACAATGCTCGTGAAGATAAATACGAAAATCTGATCGCTGCAGGTATCGTTGACCCAACTAAAGTTACTCGTCTGGCATTGGAAAACGCAGCTTCTATTGCAGCTCTATTGCTCACAACTGAGTGTGTAGTTGCAGAAGAACCTGAGAAAGAAAAAGCTGGAATGCCTCCAATGGATGGTGGCATGGGCGGCATGATGTAATCAACCAATCATGTTCTGCATATAACCCCTCCATATAAAATGGAGGGGTTTATTTTTATGATATTTTTGAATCTTGGGCTCCTATAGTAGCTGACTAGTAAGATTCCCGTTAATATTTCTACATTCCAAAACAAGTTTCCCAGTCAGCTGCCAGTGATTCTATCATAGCTTTTCCCTCCACATTGGCGATCATAAATTCAGGTAAAGTGCTCAGTCCATATTTGCCAGCCAGAATACCAGTACAAACAGAAGCTACCGAATCGACATCTCCACCGAGGTTAATTGCAAGCTTTAACCCATCAAAAGTATTTTGGGCATATTTTAGTATATACAAAATACAACCTGCCGTTAACATTGCATCTGAAGGAACACCTTTGATACCTGGAAGAAACCGAGGTGGCTGAATAGGTTGAGGACCACAAAGAATTTGATATTGTTCTTCCAATAATTGCTCAGGACCTGGTAGATTATTGAGATCTTGTAATAAGAAATCTGTTTCTCTATCTAACCCTTTGACATGTTCCCAGCAATAGAGTATTAATTCTGCAGAGGTACCTTGCTTTACAAGAAGATAATATGTAGCACGAGCTATCAAAATACTTGCAACTCTAGCTTTGGAATGAGGATGAGTGGCATTTGCATTGATGATAGCAAACGAGTTAATTTTATTTTCTGGTACTAATCCCAATGGAATAGCACGCATAACAGGTGCATTACCCGGGTAGTTTGTATTTCGTTGAAAATCTCTCACTTCACGTATTGTTTTCTCTCCACTGTATACCCATCGCATAGAACCATGACCATTACGTCCATATCCTTTTTGCTTTACACCTTTCAAATATTCATTTGTCCAATAAGTTATCAACAAATCCTGAGTAAACTCTTTATGAGACAGCAGAGCATGAATTACTCCTAATGTCATTTCTGTATCATCTGTATAATCCCACGCTGTGTAATTTCGGGTAAAAATATCAGGTTCGTTAGCAGTCGCAGGTATACGATAACGGGCATTCACAAATCTGGAGAAATCAACATTATTTCTGATCCAATCCCTGTCCATAAATTCAATACCCGCACCAAACGCATCGCCAATGGCAACACCCAATAAAATATCTTGAAAATTAATATGCTTCATATACGATATATTCAAAAATAAAGACCTTCACTTAGTAGTGAAGGTCTCATATATAAAACAAAATGAAAATCTTTACTCAACCCCTCCCATCCATTTTTTGATTTGTTTAGAAAAGAGCAGTATAATTAATCCAAAACCAGCAGTAAAATAGACAATATACATAAAATTAGTTGGCATATTTGCTACGTTTTTCTCATCAAATACGCCTGCAGCCAATCCAGCAATCAATGTTCCTAAAGATGTCGCCACAAACCAAATACCCATTAATTGACTAACATACCTTTGAGGAGCAAGTTTGGTAAAGAAACTTAATCCAACAGGACTTACACATAACTCACCTAATACTGAGAATAAATAAGCTACAATCAAATATAAAGCAGAAGCTTTTGCACCTGTAATAACAATTTGAGAAGCAAAAACCATGAACAGGAATCCCACACCTAAAACAACCAGCCCAACTCCAAATTTAACAGGAGCGGAGGGATTCATATTTCTTTTGTTTAGAAACAACCAAACTGCAGCAAAAATAGGAGCAAACATGATAACATAGATTGATTGAAGTCCCTGTAACCAACTTGCAGGCATCTCCCATCCTACTATATCTCTATCTGTATAACGTTGTGAAAATGTATTCAAAGTAGAGCCACCTTGTTCATAACCAGCCCAAAAGATTGCTGCGGAAAGAAACAAAATAAACATCACAAACAATCTCTTTTTCTCAATACCTGTTAATCCCCCTGCAACAAAGATAAAGATGAAATAAAATAAAGCAATTGAAACGATAATTATACCCATTGATTGTGCCAGACCTGTAGCTGTAAATATGTTGATATAACCAGCCCACTGAAGAATAGCTAAAAACAACACAGAAACAATAGCCATTACAATAGTTATTAAGGAGTTAGATGACTTTTTCTCTATTTGTATTTCTTCACTCTTCACCTGTTTTTTTAATAAGCCGTACTCCTTCAGATATTGTTCGCTGAAAATTCTGAAAATGATTATACCAAGAAGCATACCCACTGCAGCAGCCCCAAAACCATAATGCCATCCTATTTTTTCACCAAGATAGCCTACGGTTAGCATACCAATTGCTCCACCTAGATTAATCCCCATATAAAATATAGAAAAACCCGCATCACGACGAGCTCCACCTTCTGGATACAATTCGCCAACTACAGAACTAATATTAGGTTTCAATAAACCAGTTCCAATGGCCACAGTAGCTAAGCCCAAAAAGAAAATACCATCACTACCCGGAATTGCAAGGATAATATGTCCAATCATTATAATAATCCCCCCATACCAGATAGATTTTTTCTGACCCAGGAAATTATCGGCAATCCATCCTCCAGGTAAGGACAAAAAGTATACAGCAGATGTATATATACCATAAATAGCACCAGCTTCAGCATCAGCCAACCCCATTCCTCCTTTTGCAGGACCTGCCACCATAAATAAAATTAAAATCGCCCGCATACCATAATAACTGAAACGCTCCCACATTTCAGTAAAGAACAATACATAGAGCCCGGATGGATGTGTAAATTTTTCTTTTCCGGTGGCGGTTGCTACTCCCGATGAGGATAATGCCATAAATTGATTTGTTTGGTTAAAAGATGAAGTATGTTTTGCACTCGAAGATAAACAAAAACAATTCCAAAATTAGTGAAAAAAGATAGACACTATCTCTTTTACAATAAATACAATCGAAAATTTGACAAATGTCATAATAAGATTTTGTCTTACTGCAGAATACCAAAGGAAAATCCATATACTTAACATTCTCATTTTTAAGAAATTGGTCTTTTAAAGTACTTGATCAAATCTATTGTGGAGCATTAGAACAGTTCGAATAATTTTCTAACCTGGAGATTTTTTCAACTGGAATTATAAATCAATAAAAATCTGGCTGACCAGGTACGTTTATCATGTTCGAGAGACAACAGAATCTAATTCGCAGAAATATGAAAGCAAAAGGAGATATGCAGAAGATTCATTATAAACTCATAACTAGTTTCAGACAAGTTCTGAGTTTTACTTTCACAAAATCAAAAAACTTATTTAACAGGTAATTTTACTCATAACAAAACACTCATTACTAATCACTTAGCCACACTAACTTAAAGTTTTTTCATACAATATATATTCACTTTCCTGAACCCATTTTTTGCGTACATACTGAAAACCATATTTTGCATAGTAGTTAACTAAAAACGGATTATTAGCTAAGCAATCCAATCGAAATAAAGATTTATTATCGGATTGGGCTTTAGCTGTAACCCAATCCAATATCTGTGTTCCTATACTCTGACCTTGAGCTGTTCTTGCAACTGCTAGTGTATGTAAATATAAAGCAGAAGCATCGTCTTCTCCCCAGAAAGCAGGGTCACTGGTAAGTAAACGAAATGTAGCTACGATTGTAGTGCCTTGTGTTACTATATAAAAATGTTGATTCAAAATCTCTGTCTGAATCCAGTAATCGGAAAATGCATTATTCCATTGAGACAATCCTCTGGCATACAGCCATTTTTGCACTTCCAATAAAAGATTCTTTACAATCGATGTTTGTTCCAGGATAGCTAAATCAAAAGTAAGCACGATATAAAAAGTATAAATAGTATGAAACCTCTGTAAATATAAGAGTGTATTTCATGCATAGTCAATTTTACCATTCTGAATTTAATAAGAATCCAGAATGGTAAACCAACTCATTTTGACCATACTCTCCTTAGAAAACGTAACCAATTTCCGTGCATCACATTCTGAATATCCGTATCAGTATAACCTCTTTTTAACAATAAATCAGGTATCTTTTGGAGATCTGCAATAGTTTCCAGATCATAGGGACATTGCTCCTTTCCAAATGCACCATCTAAATCAGAACCAATACCAATATGTAATGCATTTCCTGCCAACTGACAAATATGATCCAGATGGTCAATCATCACTTCCAGATTACAATTTGTACTTTCAGGAGTAGATTTTCCTCTCACCCATCCAGGTACCATCATCCATGCATCTAAAGCACCGCCAATTACAGCCTCTCTGCGAATCAACTCCTTAATCTGTTCGTCACTGAATTGTCGGTTATGGTTTACCAACGCCCTGCAGTTATTGTGACTGGCCCAAATAGCTCCATGAAAATGATCCATAGCTTCCCAGAAACTGTCATCACATAAATGTGTTGCATCCAGGATGATATTGAGTCGTTCCATTTCTTTGAGCAGTTCACGCCCCTTGGTACCAAGCCCTCCTGTTGCATCCGTTCCTTGTGCATATCGTCCTGGTCCATAATGGGCGGGGCCGATGGCTCGAAGTCCATAATTATAAGCTCTTTCCACATGCTGAACCGTTACAAGGGAATCAGCACCTTCCAGGCTCAGAATATACCCAATAGGCTTTTTTTCAGTGCTTCCTTCTCCATTCCAAACTTTCAAATGTGCTTCCAGTGATTCCAGATTATGTATCTGTACCATTTGTCCCTCCTCTTCCATAGCCTTATACCAGGCAACCTGAGCCTGGGTCTGAGCCCAGGCTTGTTCTGGAGAATTCCAACCTGGAAGGGGATTGTCAGGGGCAACATATCGGGCAATCTGGGTTGCTACAACTAATCCTACATTTCCTTCCCGTAATTGAGGTAACGATACAGTTGCCTTAGCCCGATCCGGCTTGTCAGACATACCAATTTCTCGCTTCCGGATCGTATCAACTGTCTGGCGGATATCTCTATTCCATTCCATGGCATTCATACTCAAATCCAGGTGTGCATCTATTGTAAACATAGTATTTCTCAATCTTAAAATTTTGATACAATTTAAAAAGGCTAAAAGAGAGACCTTTTAGCCTTTGATATTCGTAAAAAAGAAACCTTAATAATGAATACTTCGATCACGGGCTATTGTTTTCCAGGTATCAGTCTGTATTCCATTTTCGATTGTATATGCTTTTTCATATAAAGCACATGTTGGACACACATGATAAGGTAGTCCATACAGGACATCACCTACCTGATAAAAATGTCCTTCACCAGCTTCAAGTACTAAATGTTCTTCACTTTGCCCAACAGGTTTTAGATCAGGAGCATTAAGAAAATATACTCTTCGGTTAAGTTCATTTTCAGCTGCAATAGATTTATGTCCCAAATCCACACAAATATGAGAAGGACTTGGTAAAGACACTACTCGTGTCACAACTAAGGTAGCTGTGAGAAAAGGTTGTTCAGGAAACGAGCTCTGATATCCTTTATCCCAATACACAAACGTACCAGGACTACACTCGACCCGTTCATTTACAGCATGAACCGGAAATGTCGGACTTCCACCTGCAACGATCACAGGTTTTTCATACCCTTTCATTTCAAGCTGATCACATATATTCAAAACAGGTTGCAATGCCTCAGCACATAATTGTTTTCTTACCTCAAGATCTGTTTCACGAATATGTCCATCATATGCATGAAATCCCAGTGGTCTAGTACCTGAAAAACCTGCTAAATTCTCAAATAGGTTGAATGCTTCCTGATCAGGTAAAATACCTGTCCGATTCATTCCAACATTGACATCAATAAACACAGATACCTGGATTTCTGAAATATCCGCCAGATTTGAAATCATCCGGGCTGACTCAGTATTATCTACCAGACAACTAAAGTGAATAGTGGGATATTGTTGAATCAGAGGGATTAGCCGATGCATTTTAGGCTCTGTCGGTTGATAAGCCAACAATATATCTTTTGCCCCAGCTATAGCCAGCATCTCAGCTTCAGCAATTGTAGCACATTTGAACTTATGTATACCTGCTTCCAGAAGCAATTGTGTTACTTCTATGGATTTATGCGTTTTTACATGCGGTCTCAGACGATTTGTATCTGAAACAAAATCTTTAAGTACAGCAATATTATGCTTTACACGATCAGGATATACCACCAATGCAGGTGAATCCAGCTTGTCAATATCCTTGATTACATACCATGGTTCATTGCTCATGTCTTAAGCCAGTTCGAATAACGCTTCAATCTCTACTGGAATATTATCAGGCAAGGTACCCATACCTACTGCACTACGTACACCTATGCCATTTTCTTCTCCCCATATTTTAGCGAATAACTCACTACAACCGTTGATTACATACGGGTGGCGTTCGAAATCAGAAGTACAGTTTACCATACCTAAAATTTTAATTACCCGTTTTACCTTATCCAGGCTACCTACATGTGTTGTAATGGTGGAAAGAATAGTCAATCCAACTTGTCGGGCAGCTAATTTACCTTGCTCAATATCCATATCTTGGCCTATACGACCGATAATCAGGCTTTTATCATCCTGCACAGGTCCATGTCCGGACACATACAGATATTTTCCATCAATAAGATAAGGTTTGTAAACTCCTAACGGTAGTGGTGCCGGAGGAAGAGATAGTCCAAGCTTAGCAAAGGCTTGGGAAGGTGTCATTTCTGTTATTAAATCTGTCTGCATAGGAATAAAAAATATAAATAATAGAATAAAATGTATAAGTCGGCAAAGCAAAGGAAAAAATTTTACTCAATCCTTACTGGAATCAATATTTTTTAACTATTCGTTTTAATTATCAGTTAGAGAAAACTATCCAATAGAAGCACACCAAATAACCCAGAAAACGAAACAATTGTTTCCATCAGCGACCAGGAGCGAAGTGTATCTTTTAAAGAAAGATTGAAGTACTCTTTAAACATCCAGAAACCAGGATCATTCACATGAGAAAACATCAGACTACCAGCACCAATAGATAACACCATAAGGTTTGGATTAACATGTTGCTGCACAATCAAAGGAGCAACCATACTGGCAGTTGTAAGTCCGGCAATTGTGGCAGAACCTATGCATACCCGAATAATAGCAGCAATGAGCCATGCCAGTACCAGAGAAGGCAGAGACAAATATTGTAAACTATCGGCAATCTCTTTACTCACACCACTTTCTGTCAGAATCTGCTTCAATGCTCCTGCTCCAGCAATAATCAGTATAATCATTGCAACATCTTTAACAGCACCTTCATAGATCTGCATTACCTGAGAGATAGACCTTCCCTGCCCTACACCAAGACTAAATGTAGCAACAAACACAGATATCAGCATTACACTGATAGGCTCACCGATAAAAGTTGTTATTTGTACAGGTATCCCATTAGGATCTAATCTAAAAGAAAGAGTTATAGTTAGAACGAGTAAAAAGACAGGAAGTAAAGAAGTTAAAAAGCTATTTGCCTTTCCAGGTAACGATCTTTCGTTTTTCTCTTCTTTCACAAAAGCCTTCAAAGGTTCATTTTGAATAGATTTCAACGTCTTTGAAAAAATCGGCCCGGCTACTATAATAGTAGGAACAGCAATTACCAATCCATAAATCAAGGTTAAGCCCATATTGGCATTAAACTGATTCACCAGTGCAGCCGGAGAAGGATGCGGAGGCAAAAAACCATGTGCAACAGATAAAGATGCCAGCATGGGTAATCCTATATATACAGCAGGTATTTTGTACCGATAGACCACTGAAAAGATTAACGGGATCATTAATACAAAACCCACACTATAAAACAAAGGTATCCCAATAATGAAACCTGTGCAGACAAGTCCCCACTGAATATTCTTTGGACCAAACAACTGCATCATGACAGAAGCAATTTGCTGGGCGGCTCCACTTTCAGCTACTAACTTTCCCAACATAGCTCCCAATACAATAATACCAACCAATGATCCCAGAGTATCCCCCATCCCTTTTTGAATGGCACCCACTATTCCCGTTAGTGGCAACTTTAGCAGGAACCCTGCAATAACAGATACAATCAAAAAAGAGATAAAAGCATTTAATTTAGCCCAGCTGATCAATATAATCAGGAGGGCAATACAAAATACAACGCTAAGTACAGCCATTACAATTCAGGTACAGGTGATTTGTTCTAATAAGTCAGGTAATGCGGAAAGACTCATTCCAGTTTTAACTTACTAATCTTTAAAACATTACCTTCTATCTTTAAACCATCCTGATACAATATTGCCCTGTATTCTATCTCATCATAGGAAACGATGTTGCTTTTTACAATTTCCAGACTATGCATTCCTTTTTTAGTAACTGGAAATACATCTGTTGATGTCCATTTTTCATTAAACTCTTCGTTCAGTGTACTTTGTACAGGCCTGTATTCAAATCCAAGCTGAAATTGTTTGCCATTTCCTAAAGCTGTCAGGTTAGCAGTTAACTTTAAATTACCATTTGTCTGTTTTTCAGCCTTTACTGTACCAAAATGTGCTGTTTCTAAAGCAGGTTCAACATTTTTTAATTTAACTACAATCGGATTGGGCCACTTATGGTTATTATAAATGCGTTGAGCACGCACTACAGATATTTTTAATCCTTCCGAAGTTTGCTCAAAAGTTGCTTTTCCATTATTCGAAGGTTGGTATTCTACTACATTACCTGTCTGCCCTAAAACACTAATCTCCGTTTTTGCAGTTGCCTTCACAGATTTTAATACAAAGCTTCTTCGTTCGCCACGTGGCCATTCTGGCATATTCCTTATGTAAGCATACACTGTATTTTCATCTTTCTTTTTGGTAAACCAGATATCACCTTCATTTTTTACAATCCATGGACGAACATTATGTATTGCTTCCTGATTAATAAAATGCCAGGCTCCAATTTCCATTAGACGTCCTTCTTGTCCTTCATTTACATTACCCCACTGAGTAGGTCCTACATTCAACAGGTAAGATCCTCCTTTTGCACGAGACTCGATAAGAATGTCAATAAGTTCCGTTCCTGACTTATAGTGTTCATTTGTTGGTTTGTATCCCCAATCTGTACCCATCGTCATACAACTTTCCCAGGCAGTGGTTAATGTCTCTCCAGGTAGCTGCTGCTCAGGTGTGGGTAAGACCCCTCTGGTAACTAAACAATTCGGTTGATATTTCCATATAGCTTGTTTTACTTCTTCCCGTAAAACGTCACTATCTATAAAAAACAAGTCAACCTGTCCATATTGAGTCATTAATTCTTTGCATTGTTCCAATACAAATGCTTTGTATTTCTCCTGAAATGGTTTTGCTTTTTCCCAATGATCATCACGGGTTATATCCTTCATTCCATTACGATAAGCAAATACAAAATCCTCTGGCGAATAGTAAAATCCAACAGCTACTCCCCATTTGTGACAGGCTTCAACATACTGTTTGACAATGTCTTTCTGATAAGGAGTATGCATTATGTTGAAGTCTGTAGTTTTGGTATCCCACATACAAAAGCCAGCATGATGTTTGGTTGTAAACATGATATACTTCATCCCTGCGTTTTTGGCCATTATTACCATGCGTTCAGCATTCCAATCTGTGGGATTAAAAGTTTGTGGTAATTCGTGAATATATCTTTCTATATAATCTTCTGATGCGCCTACCAGAGAATGACTGATTACCAAGCCCAACTGTACATCCATATTCCAGTGAATAAACATACCAAACCCTGCATCTTTTAACCACTCCTCTCTTTCTGGTTTATTAAGATTGGCTCCTGTTATCTGAGCGTTGGTAATACCACAGAAAACAAAAAGCAAAATCCCAAAAAGTCCGAAAAATCTCATAAAATACTAAAATAGGTAATAAGTGAATTGAATAATTGTAGAAACTGATCAGTGATTCAGCATCTAGTTAACATAAGTTAAAATATAAATACATTCTAAATAGTTTAGGATTAATTGACTTCAAACTCATCCACTAGCAACCAGGGCCTTCCCCCTGCACCATATTCTCCAGCAGGAATACTAGCCGGGTTAATAGCTTTGATTCTAATATATCTTGCTTTAAGAGGTTGTTGTAGACTTGCATGAACTGAATTGATTCCGTTGATAGGAAAGTTAGTATGAGTATATACCTCTTTAAAAGATTGTCCATTCTCAGAAACAGAAAAAACAAGTTGAATAGGTGCCCACATTCGTTGCCAATGATATACCAATACATTAATCCTTAAGTCAGAAACAGTTTGTATGGTTTGCAAATCAACCTGGACCTCTACGTTTGTATCCTGAAAGCCTACCCACTCCCCTGTATTGTATCGGGTTGTACCCACTATCCCGTTCACAGTTGTCAGGTTATTAACAGGCTTGTAATTTCCTTTGGGCGTGGGTGTAAATGATACAGGTTTTCCAATGGATTTACTGATATGAAAGTCTTTTTCAAATACCCTTCCCTTTTGTTTTCCTTCAAAAAACACAGCAGCTCTGACTGTTCTAGATTTTACAATTTCGATTGGAGCTTTATATAGTAAACTTGAAATACTTGGATTTGAGCCATCGAGAGTATAGTAAATTTCTGATTTTGGTGAAGAAGTAGACAAGTGAAGTATGGGAAGTTGATCGGTTTTTATTGTAACAGAATCTGTAATTTCATCGAACACATCCGCACAATTTATACCTTTGGTTTTCATAATTTCCTGGTGCATTCTAACTCTTCGCAAAAAGTCTGAGTAGTTCTTTTTTTCCGATTTACTCCAGGCAAGTTCAGCAATAGCCAATGCTCTGGGCAACATCATATATTCAACTTTCTGAGAAGTAGGCATATATTCTGTCCAGATATTCCCCTGAATACCTATCAAATATTTTGTATCTTCTGGACTGAAATCAGCAGGAATTGGTTCATAGGCATACACTTTAGATAAAGGGGTATAACCCGCTGCAGCTAAAGGTTCCTGAGGATATAAGGATTGATAGTAATCCAGATACACATGACTCTCTGGCGTCATAATGGCATTATGCTTTTGTCGGATTGCATCTATCCCTCCTTCTATTCCTCTCCAGCTCATTACCGTTGCATCAGGAGGTAAACCACCTTCTAATATCTCGTCCCAACCTATAATCTTTCGCCCCTTACTATATATATAATCTCCAATTCGTTTGATAAAGTAACTTTGCAACTCATCTTCATCCTTTAGATGCTCTATCTGGATTCGTTTCTGACATTTTGGACATGATTTCCATTTTGTCTTAACACATTCATCTCCCCCTACATGAATGTAAGTAGTGGGAAACAAAGAAATAACCTCATCCAGTACATTTTGCAGAAAAATAAAAGTACTATCATTTCCTGCACAATATACTTCATCAAAAATCCCCCAAAAAGTTGCAGCGGAATAAGGACCACCTGTACAACCATACTGTGGATAGGCAGACAAGGCAGCCATGGCATGCCCAGGCATTTCTATTTCAGGAATTATGGTAATACTTCGTTGTGTTGCATACTCTATTACTTCTTTGATTTCATTCTGGGTATAATACCCTCCATATTTTTTCCCATCAAAATGATGGGGAAGTTCTTTTTTGTGTCCGATAAGTGTTTCGTTTCGGTATGCTGCAATTTGCTGCAACAAAGGATATTTTTTGATTTCAATACGCCAGCCCTGATCATCAGTCAAATGCCAGTGAAAAGTATTGAATTTATAATAAGCCAGTATATCTATGTATTTTTTAATAAAACTGACAGGAAAAAAATTGCGACTCACATCCAGATGCATACCCCGATAACTAAATCGCGGATGATCTTTGATAAAGCAAGCAGGAATAATCAGTGACCGGGAGAATAATTGAAGAAGGGACTGAAAACCATAGAACAATCCAGCTTTATCATGCCCGACAAGGACTACAGTACTGGAAGTAATAGCTAAAGAATATCCTTCAGGTTCTGTAATTTGTTGAGGATTGATTGAGAACTTTATATAATCTGCCCTACCTTTTTTATGAATAGGCAAGGCAGATTTTGTTAGTATAGTTAATGATTGCTGGAAGAAGGAATAAACCGAGTCCTCAACAGATGTATCGAAGAGAATAATGGTTTTGGCTGTAACTTGAAAAGTTCCGATATGTTGTTGATACAAAACCGGAATTGGGATAATAGGAGGCTCAGCCAGCAAAGCCGACTGAGCCAACAGTTGATTTAAACACCCTAATAATATGCTTACTGTTAAGAAAAGAAATCGCATATTAATCCTTATTAAATTATTTACTCTTTTAATTTATTCAGTGTACGTCGCAGGTGTTATTGTTTATCCCACCAAATTTTAGTCATCAGATCATCAGCACCCTGATTGGCTACTGCATCATTGTAAGAAGCTCGATTTAACGTTTGTTCGCTAACCGGGTAGAGGAATCTACGAAATATCTGACCACCAGTTGCATTGCCAGGATATACATTCGGAACCAAAGCTGGATAGCCTGTTCTACGATAGTTATTATACACTTCCTGCGCATCAGGGAAAAGTCCCAGCCAGAATTGATTATATATTTGTTCTTTTTGCTCTTCTACAGAAGCACTACTATGTAGCGTATGTGCTGTTACATAACTATTGATTCTACCTTGATCAATAACATCGGCAATACCACTGATAAGGTCCCACTGCTTCATGGCAGCACGAATTCCTGCTTCATATAAATCAGAGGCAGTTTCCGTTGTATACCAATTTCTCAAAGCTGCCTCAGCTAGTAAAAAGTCAGACTCTGCCACAGTGAATAGCAACAAAGGTGCATCCACACGTAATACAGTAGTCTGTTTTGGCTCTGAATAAGTGACAAAATCAGCTGGTTTAGTACCATTAATGGTTGCAGGCATTCCTTTCTGGATGCTCTCATCAGAACTAGCCACTCCGTTTACATATACTACAGCAAGAACACCTAATCTAGGATCGTTATTCGCTTTTAGAGAATCAATAAATACTTTCTGGTATTTACCCCCTTCTGTATTGTCAACCCCATTCGCTCTGATATAATTATCATTAAGCAGTTGCCACGCAATAGGGTTTTTATTGATATTCTGGCCAGAAGCTGTATAGCTCATCTTAGCAATATCCGCATAGTCTCTGATTACACCTCCTGCAATTGCTTTAGTAACCCAACTTTGTGCTGTTGCTTCTTCCACTTTGGTAAGGCGCATACCCAATCTAAGCATTAAGGAATAGGCAAACTTCTTCCACTTTCCAACATTTCCTCCATAAATAAGATCGGAAGAACCATATGTCAAAGTTTGTGCTGGGTCCAGAGCAGCAGCAGCTTCATCAAGTTCCTTCAACATATCCGCATAAATAGCACTTTGAGCATCATACTTTGGCTGATAGTTTTTAAGATTATATCCCTGAGCAGCTTCACTATAAGGAATATCCCCATACAAATCTGTCAGCCGACTGAAGCAATAGACTCGCCATATACGAGCCATTGCATACATGTTGATTTTAGCAGGATCAACTTTTACAGCTTTAATAACCTCTTCTATTTCGTTAATCTGAGTAGGATATGAATTGTTAAAGACTGCTCCAGTAGCATTTACTTGAGAAGCCACATATTTTGATCCAAAGCCCTCTACATCATTATAACTAGTAGTATACTGCATCAAACCAAATAACAAACTTCCCTTATTTCCACTATTAGCCGCTCCATCATATAATGCTTTACTAAACATAAGTGATGGAGTAAGGACAGGTACTGTATTTGGATTAGTATTAATGGCTTCAAAGTTATTATCACAGGATGGTAGGAAAACCAACCCAGACGTTACCAGTAAAATAGAACTATATTTTAAAATTAACTTTCTCATCGTTAACATGTTTTTTGTTAAAATTTCAGACTCAGATTCAAACCATATGAACGGGTACGTGGTAAACCAATCGACTCAATTCCTTGTGCAGCTCCATTAGTCAAGCTTTGTTCCGGATCAAAATTATCAGTCTGTTTATAAAGGATAAGAAGGTTACGGCCTACCAGTGAAATACTAGCTCCTTGAACTCCAAAGCGTTTGAATAACTCTGTAGGTAGGTTATAAGTAAGAATCACCTGGCGTAACTTTACGAAACTAGCATCATGTACAAATAACTCTGTGTATCTGTTCATGTTGTTATAGTATGCACTACGTAAGTTTGCCACTGGCACTGTATACGAATATTCAGCTCCATCTTTGGTTACACCATTTAATTCTAAGCCATTCTCACGTCCAGGTAGTGTAGATTTTAGTAAGCCTAAGCGAGTAGCATATACTTCCATTACAGAAAAAATACTTCCACCAAATTTACCATCTACCAATACATTCAATGAGAAATTTTTATACTTAAAATCATTGGTTAATCCCATTGTATAAGGTGGTACTCCCTGGCCCAGAAACTGATTATTATCAGTTTGCATAGGTAGATTTGAGTTAGTATCGTAAATGATATTCCCAGATGCATCTTTAAGCATCCGATACCCATAAATTGAACCAAAAGGCTTACCAACCTGGTTGTTAATGAAAGCATTTCCATTGGCTGAAGTACCAATATTTGCAGTAGTAATGCCATCAGCTAATTTCAAAACTTCGCTTTTATTATAGGCAAAATTGAAGCTCGCATTCCACCTGAATGCATCAGTCTTTATAGGTGTACCATCAATCATTAACTCAATACCTTTGTTACTTAACTTACCTGCGTTAAGAATAGCTACATTATAACCAGAACCATAAGAGATAGGCACACTAACAATATCGTCAGTAGTCCTACGGTCATATAATGTAATATCAAAGTTTAAACGATTCTGGAAAAGTTGAGTATTCAAACCTACTTCAAAAGTTGTACTTGTATAAGGTTTAAGAATATCGTTGGGTACAGCATAGGCACCAGAAATAGCAGAATACACATTTTGCAGTGGTACAGAACTAGCACTCGGTACATTTCCGTAGGCCAGATTAATTGCATACGGATCAGGACCTCCACCACCAACTTGTGCCCAGGATGCACGCAATTTCAACATATCAACAACAGACGGCATTTTAACTACATCTGACAATACAAAGCTTGTTCCTATACTAGGATAAAAGACACTGTTGTTTGCCGGACTAAGTGTAGAAAACCAATCCTGACGGCCAGTTGCTGTCAAGAATACTATGCTCTTATAATCAAGGTCTAAAGATCCAAATACAGAATTGGTTCTCATATTTCCAGCATAGGGTACAGCAGAAGAAGTTCCTAAGTTAGCATAGCTATAGAAATAAGGTATGATAAACCGTTCACCTGTGTAGTTATAATCATCAGATTTCCTCACCAGAATGTTACCACCTACCAGAGCAGAAATACCGAACTTCTCGTTAAGTGTCGTACGATAATTTGCCGTTAACAGGCTATTGGTTTCAGACACAGTAGATTTAATACCATCATATTGACCATTTGGCACATACTGTGTTCCTGTAGGAATAATACTAGTAAAACTATAGTTATAAAAATCTCGTGTAATGTTTCCTTTTACAGTCAAATTCTTTAGAAGATCATAGGAAATTGAAGCCTGGCCTATAAATCTGTTTTTCGTATCTGTCTCTTTGAATTTATTGATAAAGAAATATCCATTTGTTACAATACCCGCATCGTTCCACAAAATTTCATTTCCATTTGCATCATGACCAGGTTTTAACCAACGAACATCCACTGTATTAGCCACTTCATAAGGCATCCAGTTTGGATTACCCAACGCATCACCTGCAATAGGTCGGTTAGTACCTTTTTCCAGATTATATTGTGCAACAGCTTCAAATCGCAATTTGCTACTCAGCTTGCCAGATAAACTCGCGTTAGCCGTTTTGCGGTTATACGTATTAGTTGGCAATACACTTTTTGCATTCAAATCAGCTAATGAAAGTCTATAGACAACAGATTCATTACCACCAGATAAGGCAATTGTATTTGTAAATGTGGTACCAGTCTGATAAAAATTCTTCAGATTATCCTTTTGCGCTACATAAGGATGTGTCTTTCCATCAGCAGCTACATAGTTTGTAGAACCATCTATTTTTGCTCCAAATGAACGACGGCCAGTTGCCTGAGCTTGTGCTAGTGTAGTAGGCATAACCCCTCCATCTCCCTGACCATATTCATACTGAAAATCAGGAAATACTGATACATTTTCCATCGTATAGGTACCATTGTATTCAACGCCTATCCCTTTCTGAGCACGACCTTTTTTAGTTGTAATCAGGATTACCCCATTGGCACCTCTTGAACCATATAGCGCAGCAGCAGCTCCACCTTTTAATACAGAAATTGACTCTATATCATCTGGATTAATAGCAGCAATCCCATCTCCACGATCTACCCCATTTCGTGTACCTAATCCGTTAGGCGTTGAACTTCCACCAGGAACGCTATTGTCCATTGGCATACCATTGATAACATAGAGAGGCTGGCTGTTACCAGTCAGTGATCCATTTCCCCTAATCACAACACGGCTCGAACCACCAGGTCCTGTTGACAAGCCAGTTGCATTTACACCTGCAATTTTTCCAGTTAGTGCATTGGCAACGTTATTTTCCCTAGCTTGTGTAAACTCGCTTCCTTTAGCTTCTGATACAGAATAAACTACTGCTTTTTTGTCTTTTTCAATACCCAATGCAGTAACTACTACTTCACCCAGAGACTGAATATCTGGAGCCAAAGAAATATTTACTGTTGCTCTCCCTCCTATTGCAACCTCTTCTGTAACATATCCAATAAATGAAAATACCAGTGTCGCATTTGGATCATTTACTTTAATGCTATAATGTCCATTGGCATCTGTAGTAGTACCATTAGTTGTACCTTTAACAGAAACAGTTACTCCAGGCAATGCTGTGTTATCCGTTACATTCGTTACATCACCTGTAATGGTTTGTTGTGCAAACACAGGTAATGTCAATAAAAAGAAGATGGTCAGAAGCCACATCCAACGAATCGGCTTTCTGTGTAGACTTTTAGTCATAGGCACTAAATAGGGATAGTTAAGGGTTTCCAAATATAATATTGCAAAAAAAGCAACATTATTCTGCAATTTTTGCAACAATATCGGAGTAATAAATTATAAAACAAATTTTATTGCTATTTTTTTACTAAATATCCAGATCTTGTTTTTAAAATCGACATTTTAGTAAAATTTTATATATGCATTTTTTAAAATTGCCACTTAATACAAATACAACAAGATTTTAAAAATGAAAAGAAGAATAGACTTACAATCAAAAAATGTAGTAAAAGGACACAAATTCTAGCTATTACACTTAAAAGGCAGAGATATCCCTTTAGCTAAAAGGTTCTCACAAGTATTAGTTAGCATACAAAAATCTCAAACTGTTTCTAGCTAGCTGATTAAAATGCAACATACAAGTGAAATTGCTCAATAATTCGAAAAAATATTGCAAAATTTGCAAATAAATCAACCAAAAATGATTGCATATATTTCTTTCTATACATATATTGGATAGTTAACAGATTGTATACTTTCGTTTACTATATTAACAAGTTCTTAGAACAGGCTTTCCTTAAAGGCTCTCTAACAACCTATTATCTTCATTTCCAAACATTTAACTCTGTAAGCTTACTTACCATTCATGTCAGTCATTTTTCTCAAAGGAGAGCGTAAAGATCAGATTATACAGCAAGTGAACATTCACACCCGAATGTCGCTGTCAGAACTATCCCAGGTGTTGAATGTTTCAGAAGACACAATTCGGCGAGATATCAATGATCTGGCAGAAGAGGGTAAACTCATAAAGATTCGTGGAGGTGCTATGTCCAAAGCCTATCATCATACATCGCAATTACAGGAAACCTATGCGCATAACAGCAAAAAGATCATAGCAGAAAAAATGCTACCATTAATAGAAGATGGTATGCTGGTCCTTATTGGTGGAGGTACTACAATTCGGGAACTGGTCAAGATCATTCCTTCTGATTTGAAAGCGACTTTCGTCACGCTCAATCCTTTGACAGCTGTTGAGCTTTTAGACAAGCCTAATTTGGAAATCATTCTAATCGGTGGTCAGATATCCCGCTATAGCCAAATGAGTGTTGGTGGAGAGGTATATCAACGCCTTTCCGAATTACATGTAGATCTATGCATTATGGGAACCAATGCTATTGACGCCCGAGAAGGACTAACAGATTCTGATTGGGAAACAATTCAGGCAAAAAAAGCAATGATAAAAGCTGCTGACAAAATAGCAGTACTGGCAATTTCAGAAAAGATGAATAGTGTTATGCGGATGAAAATAGCGGATCTATCCGAAATAGATTATTTCATTACTGAATTACCACCCGACTCACCTCTATTGGTTCCATACAGTTATAGTGGTATTCAGATATTATAGTACAAAAGCCAACCAAATGGTTGGCTTTATATTTTTATTTATAGGCAATTGCTGCACTTGTTGGCCCAGCCAGAGGAAAAATTTCTGTCCTTGTAAAACCAACTTCTCTCACCCACCCTTCCAAGTCTGACATTGTATAATTAAATCCCCCATCTGATTCAATAAGCATATTCAGCGACATCAATAAGGCAAATGTATTGTGACGTCTTTCTTCATCAATAATTAGTTCTATAATACATAATGCACCACCTACAGGTAGAGCCTCATACGATTTTTTAATCAATAACTTTTTCTTTTCCAGATCAAAGCTATGCAAAATATTACCCATCGTAATCATATCTGCTTTGGGTAGCTCATCAGTAAAGAAGTTACCACTTTGGATTGTAACTTGTCCTTCAAGGTTAAAATTCTGTACTGTTTCCTTAGCCAGAAACTCAACGGCAGGCATATCATAACTAATACAATGCATGTGTGGATGTTTTCCTGCAACCAATGCAGACAATGTGGCACCAGATCCACCTAAATCCAATAAACTATTGTAACTGGAAAAGTCGAATTTGTCTACAAAAGCACTGAAACCGCCCAATTGAATACTTGTCATTGCTTCTGTAAACTCTCGTACTGAATGCTGATAAATAGCTGTAAATGACTCAAGTCCGGTTTGTTTGATCTCATTCTGAGGCAATCCTGTTGTTAGTCCTTCCTCTAAATCTGCCCAGAATCTGTATTCCCGATCATTAGCCATCTCAAAAAAACCGCCAATATAGGCTGGCCGATTTTTATCAAGAAAAAAAGCTGTTTCTGGTGTATTCTTATACATAGCGGAAGCCCCTACACCTTCTCTTTCTAAAAAACCTAAAGAATACAATGCGTCTAGAAAATCTAATGCGGCATTTCCTTTAATCCCTGTAGATTCTTTGATCTTATCTACAGAATATGCATGGTCACCCAAATGGGTAAATAATTCTAGTTTAATAGCAGCTAGTAGAGTTTTTGAAGCCCAGAAACCTAGCCCAACCTGCATGATTTTTGATGGATCCATCATTTGAAATACTCCTAGAATTTAAAATTTAAAGAATACTATTTATGTCCAATTAACGTCTATGCAACACGAAATAACTTGCTACCCAATAGGAATGAAAACCCTATTCCCTTTAAGAAGTTGTCTAAACTATTTTATATAAGATGCAAAAGCATCTTCTGTGCCACCTCTGTATCTATTTTTTGTCCCATGATCTCCGACTATACCCCTTACAATAATCTTGGCTGGCTCTAAAACCCGGTTTCTTTCCTGTCTTAAAATAGTTTTGGCAACCCTTACCTCATACAAAAAAACATCTTTTATTACACATAAAATATCAATCTGGTATTTCACATAAAAACACAAAATAACCACGCCATTAAACTTTCAGCTGTAATAGACATCAGTGAATGTATTATAGATAAAACCCTCTTAACTAATATTTTAGCTCATTTATCCCATTATTCCAAAGAAAATTACTCTTCGTAAAAAACATTCACAATTTCCAAACAATAGAACCAACATCAATTAACAAAAAAATATATATTTTTACTAAAAACGTTAATTACATATATTTTACTCCTTTACATTTATATAAACAAAACAAGAGTCATGGATTTTAAAACAAAACAAACTCAGTCAATTCTCAATGAGAAATATATTAAGTTGACCTATGATCCAACAGATAAAGTAGTCATTGCCAAATGGATGGGCTTCTTAAAGTTTGAGGATTTGAAAAGAGGATGTGAAGTGATGAATGAAAAAATAAAACAGGAAAATCTAACTCGACATATCAGTGATCAGTCTGAGCTGAAAGTATTGGCAAAAGAACTTCAGGAGTATATAGGTGGGGTATGGTTTGATGAAGTTGAGAAATTGGGATTACGAAAAATAGCTATTTTGGTAGCAGAAGATGTATTTGCTCAGGCAACTGTAAATAAGGTAAATACACAGGCTCAATTCCGTCAGTTACAGATACAGACATTTGGCTCTTTGGAAAAATGTTATCAATGGCTGACAGAAAAATAATATACATAAAACCATATTAATCCCAAACCATCCTTTATGCATTCTGCGCCTTTTTCGGTTGAGGTTTCAGTCACGTCTTTATCTCAGGAAAATGAATATATCTCAAATCTCGATCCTCTAAAAGCAGATCAACTCATCCATAAACTTCCTTTTCTTAATCAAAAAAAGGATACTATTGAACTTGTATTATTGCTGGTAGATATTATGCCATCAATGAATGAGATTCATACATTTGATAAATATCAGGCTAATGCAGCTATTCGGGATATAGGTTTTTTACTGGGTTCTTTAAAAAGGCATCAGGTAGAACCGGTCAATATCATACCAGAACTGGAAGATAAAATGAATCTTATGGGAGAGAAATCAGGTTTACCTCCTCGTGATACATTATTGCACTATACAGTTTGGAACCCAACAGATTTCCGCAGACGTACTTATACAGGAACTCAGGATGAACAATTTTTGATAGAGAGTGTAGTAGTAGCGATGGAGCCATTGGTTCGTTGCATTATTCTTCTGCGAAATCTCCACCTTACATCACTTAGTTCACCAGAGTTCAAAATAATATGTCAGGAAATAGTTGCCTTATTTGAAAACGTGATTGAAGGCATTGTAATAGCTCGACGAAAAGTATCACCCTCCTACTTTGCCAATGAACTCCGGTTTTATTTCGATCCTATTATATTAAATAATCGTGAATATTTAGGGCCTGGAGCAGTAGAAATGCCTATGTTTGTCTTTGATCATCTCCTATGGAGTAGTGATTGTCAGGATGAAGAGTACCGCATTTTTAAAGAAACCTATTTGCCTTATATTCACCCTGAAATGCGGAACATATATCTCGAATTTGAGAATAAATCAAGTATGGTAAGTAAAGTCTGTCGTTTGGCAGATGGTCAGGTAGAATTTAATAGTATAATTTTAGACTCGCTTAAAAGTCTCAGTTCCTGTTGCAGATTGCTGAAAAGTTTTCGTATGCCTCATAAAAAAATAGCAGAGGAAGCCTATGCACATACGAAGAAGCAAGATCTAACCTTTACCACGAATGAAAATACCCATCGTAATCATGGTAGTGGTGGTTACTCTACAGATATACTTACTCATATTCTAAATCTAACCAATCAAAAAATTGATATGCTTGAAATTTGTATTTCTAACTTTCAAGCACCTGAATCTGGAAGAAATATTTCAAGAAACTGAGTATTCAAGTATAAGATAATAAAAGAGCCAGTGGACTATTGTGTATATACACTGGTTCTTTTTTTCTCCCTATTTCCACCTGAAGTCTATAAAATGAACTGGATTTCTTACATTTTACTCCTACAAAAGGTCTAAAATTTCTACTAAAAAAATATTTTGGTCGTTTTAAAAGAAATATCTTCATTTCCAGATACCTCAAACTACTTATCGCTGAAAGTATTATTTCAATTTTACCGCGTTTTCACCGTTTCTTTAATTTTTATACTCACCATGCAAAGAAAGATTGCAATCACATTACTCACTACTTTGACTTTCACAGGTGCATTTGCACAGTTGAGCTTGGATAAACTGAAAGAAAAAGTTACATCTGTCACCAGTAGTACTACATCGTTATCTGAGAGTGATATAGCAAAAGGTCTGAAAGAAGCTTTGTCTGTAGGTACAAAAAATGCATCTACCCAGTTAAATAAAGCAGATGGTTTCTACAAAAATCCAGTTGTAAAAATCCCATTTCCTGAAGATGTGCAAAAGGTATCTACCAAACTCAGAGAAATTGGCTTAGGAAAAAAAGTTGATCAATTTGAATTAACATTAAACCGGGCAGCTGAAGGAGCTGCAAAAGAAGCAGCCCCCATCTTTCTGAATGCAATCACGTCAATGACAATTACAGATGCTAAGAACATTCTAACAGGAAGCAATGATGCAGCAACCAGCTATTTAAAGACCAAAACATCTGATAAGCTGGCAAGTGCATTCTCACCTCATATAAAGAAAGCACTGGATTCTACTACCGCTACTCGTCTGTGGACTGAAATCACTACTACATATAATAAATTGCCAATGGTCAAGAAAGTAAATACAGATCTGACAAAATATACAACAGATAAAGCACTTAAAGGGATGTTCACTATTGTTGCTGATGAAGAATTAAAAATTCGTAAAGATCCGGCAGCACGTGTTTCTGATATTTTGAAAAAAGTTTTTGGAAGTTAATCGACCTCTATCAATAAAAAAGGCTCTTAGAGTAATACTAAGAGCCTTTTTTATATTCTGATGTCATAGGTGCTATTCTCATAATGCACCTTTAACATCAAAAGCTGTGTAAGTATATCCTGTTTTCCCATCCGACGTAATGCCTTGAATTACTACCACATATTTCCCTTGCTGATCAGAGGAGTAAACATCAAGTTTTTTCTTTCCATCTGATTCTGTATGCACTTCCGGATTCCAATATAAAAGATTACGAAAATCCGGCAACCGACTTTCTTTCATTGCTGGGGTATCATATTTTGGAGTGTAAAATTCTCTTTTATTCTGCATACCCTCATATGTTTGTACCAATGCATGAGGATCTAACTCAAACCCAGCCAGATCTCCTTTGTAAGTTGAATAACTAACAAGCCCCTTAAACATAAGGTGTCCAAGAAAATAACGTCCATCTATTACTTCTAGCTTTTTAATCTTCAATGGATCAAATGCCATAATTTTATCTGTATCAAATACAGGGATACCATCCAGTAAGATCAAAGGATCTTCATCGAAAGGGGCAGTATTTCGTATTTTGTCAAATACATAAAAATGAAATTTACCTTTATGCTTTCGTACCATCACACCTGGTACGTACTCCCGCATCACCTCTTCAACTGTAGGAAATCGAGTATACGCATCCAGAAAGTATTTTTCATGAGGCTTACCATAAAATCCTAAACTATCTATTATGGATGAAGAGACAGATTTTCTGGGGAAAAATACGCTATTGGTCTGCATATTGATGCTATGGGTCAATAACTGATTTTGCCAGCTCTTATCCAGAGTCAGAAAGGATAAAGAACGAGAAGAGATTTTTTCAGAAAATGGACTATTTATCTCAAACCGATAAATACTGTCCCTACGGGTATCTGTTTGTACAATGATATCCTTAGCTCCTGAGAAATTTTTTACTTCAAAACGAATACGCCCCAAAGAATCACTTTTTGCAACGAATAACTGCACATATCGATCTGGAGCAGATAAAAACACATTCATATTTTTTGCAGGTAACCCAGTCTTTGTCTGAAATACCTTTCCTGTAATAAAATGTCCTCCATACTCAGGCACAAAGGTATAATCTTGTTTTGGGTCTTTCCAGACTTCATCCCATTTAAAACGACTCCATCCATGTGTCAACATTAAATTATCCATAGCCTGGTCTACTTCTAACCCTTCATTTTCAAAGTAATATTGGGGAGTCTCTATTGTTCCTTTCAAATCAGAGGACAACCATATATAACTTGTAATGTCCAGATGGTCAATTGTCTGAAGTGAGTCTAACATATACACTGACACCGAAAGATCTGTTTTCAAGTCTGATTGGGTAGATATGGTTAGATCAATCTTCTCTCGTGTAGTATACTGTTTTTTATCAAGGCTTGCTTCAATAGCCAGTTTTTGTATTGGCCGCTTGAAATAGATGCGCTCTGCTACAGGTCTTTTTTCTTCATCAAAAATAGTTATGTGTGAAATCCCATCTCCTAAAGCTGTTTTGTCAACATAAAAAGTTACCTTCCCTGATGTGAGTAATTGAGAATCCACATACTTTGTAGCCTGCCGAGTATGTATAAGGATATAGAGTTTCTGTGATGATACACCTGCAGTTGAAACCGAAACCTGAAGTTGTTTATCTCCGGACTCTGATACACGTAATACATAGCCATTAGGTTTAGCAACAGGAAAGGGATAAGATTGAACTTCACCTATCTGGTCTTTTATTATCCCACGATATGTATTGCCAGGTGCCGGTGTAAAAACAAAGTTTCCTATACCAAACTTTAATGGAGAGAAACGTACTACCGTATCATTCTTCTGATTTAAGATAGCGCCAATGCAATCAATGCCCTTTCCATCCGCACTATTTACTTTGAAAGCAACTTTACTTTCCACATTTTCCACCAATGCTCCCCCCTCTGGAAAAAACTGTACATCATAACCGGTATCCTTCTTGTCTTTTGAGAGAACAGGCAAATATCCAAATGGATTAATAATTGTTAATTGCTTTTCGAAATAATAATCTGCACTGAAATTTTTCATCCAGTTGGTATAAGCTCTCAACATATAATAACCTGAATTCAGCGATGCAGGCAATACAACTGCTCCATTGCCTTTAGCATCAGCAAGTGAAAGCTTGGTTTGTACAACTGCGTTATTCTCTCTATCCAGTAACTCTACATATGCTACTTTGCTCAAATCCAGAGGTTGATGTGAAGCACCATCTATTGCATAAACTTTAAACCAGATCGTTTCTCCTACCAGATAAAACGGACGATCTGTATGTACAAATAATTTTTCTTGTAAAGTCTGCGAACTATATTGTGTAAACTGAGTTTGAATAACTTTCTCGGTTTGCCCTACCCCCAGTGCTGGAATAAAAGTCAAAACAACATAGATAAGCTTTTTGAATCTTGTAAATGGCGTCATTTGTATTTATTTAACAAATAAGTGGCTATCTTAAATATATATATGAAAACAAGTAGGTTGTTTTCTTATCTCCAGAAATCAGGTTTGACAGTAGTGCCACCCTGTAGACGGCAATCGCCACATGATGGAGGAATAGTAATATATTGGACATCAGGATAACCATAATCTGTCATAATCAAATCCCCTGATGCGATTGCATCAGCTTTGGGCAAAGTATCAACAGGCAGGCAAGTAGGATAAAATCCCAGATAAGGTGTAATGAAGATTCTTTTCTGCGCCATAGAGGTAGCACTAAAAAAACCAAAAACCAAATCATCACTGTCTGTTATCGAATGAATATTGCCAGTGACTAATGAAGGTTGAGGGTCAAAAAGTCCTCCTGTAGCTTCTGTTGTCTTTGCCAAATCTGTCCAATAATCAAATGCATCCTGTGTGAGAGCAAACTGTTTCACAAGTATGCTATATTTAATTAGTAACTTATTTGTAGAAGCATTCACAAAAGTAATTGGAAAGTCCTGAATCACATCCTGACTTAACTTGACTGAAGTTCCTATCAAAATAGAAGTACTTGCCATAGTTTTCCAACAGTTGTGAATATCATCGGTACGAAAGACAATATCTTCACCCTGCACTTCCATAGAAGAAATCAAAGCACTTTGGTATTGCCATGTTTCTTCAAATTTCCATCGGTAGAATTTTGTCTGATTTGTATTATCGTGGGTATTTACATAAACCTGAACACCACTTCTATCTCCTGCCACCTTGTAAGCGACACTATCAATGGCAGGTGTTTTTTTATAAGGGACATAATCTGATTGATATTCCTTTCCAGATGAAGTTTTTATACTTAATCGAAAATTTTCTGATTCATTAAATATCTGTTGTGACAATACATAGGCACCTCCACTTCCTTCTGTAAACACAAAGCGGCTTCCTTTGTCTCCTTCTACCACAACCTCTGCATTCTGTTCATACGTCCAAGCCGATTCATCTGTAAGATTTTTTGTCCAGCTTAGTCTGATGATACTACTTCCTTCTCCAATATTCAAATAGCCATCCACGACCAGAAAAGTTTTGTTAGATGTCACCTCTGGTGGAGCAAATGTTTCTATACATCCACCCAAAATCACTATTCCACTAATAAAAAAACCAATTTTAACAAATATGGATTTCATGAATTTATCAATAAAGAATACAATTGATTGTCTAAAGCTTATTGCTTAAAACCTGAAGTTATAGGTAACTGTAGGAATAGGCCTGCCAAAAATAGAAAGCTGATACCCGTTTACTGATCCACCTTTTGTTATGAAGTACACAGAATATGGATTTTTTCGTCCCAGCACATTATAAACTGCCAATGTCCATGAGCTATGGGCCAGTTTTTTAACTTTATGATTTCCTTCTATATTCATAGAAAAGTCTACTCTGTAATAATCAGGAATACGGTATTTATTCCGTTCTGCATAAAATACTCTCTCAGTTCCCTCCAGAATATATTTACCAATAGGTGGTGTATAAGGTCTGCCAGTACTATAAGTAAAGTTCAAAGAAGTACTGAACCGATGACTAAATTTATAATTACCAATTAAAGTAAAGTCGTGTGGCTTGTCATAGTTACTTGGATAATAGTTTCCATCATTTGGTGCATCAGACGAGCTTCTGTCTTCTGCGCGTAATAAGGAACGAGAATAGGTATAACTTACCCATCCATTCAACTTACCTGACATCTTTTTTACCATCAGCTCTACACCATATGCTTTACCACGGGTATTAATGACTGCTGTTTCTATATGATGATTTAGTATCAGAGAATCTCCATTTTTGTAGTCCAGGAAGTTGCGTATGTCCTTATAATACCCTTCTACAGATACCTCAATAGTACTTCCTCTCAGGTTTTTGTATAATCCCAGTGAATACTGACTGCCTAACTGGGGTTTCAAATAAGAATCACTCAGCTTCCAGATATCTGTTGGAGATACTACTGTTGTATTGGTAATCAAGTGAATATACTGTCGCAAAGTATTGTAACTTGCTTTCAAAGACATATCAGCAGAAAGCATATAACGAGCCGACAAACGATACTCAGGGCCTCCATATGTCTGAATAATTTTTCCAGCATCATATGTTTTTGTACCTGTCATATAACCTGTTTCAATTGGATAACCTGTAGCGTAAGTATTTACTGTTTTAGGTCCCAGATAGTTAAAAACCGAAAAACGAATTCCTGCCGTAATCAGTAACCGAGGACTAACTTCAAACTTATCACCAATGTGGATTGCACTTTCTTGTGCTTGTTCATTAGCCATTACATCCGGAATTACCAATGATCCCTCACCATAAGGAGTATAAGAACCAGGATTTAGTTTGTATCGGATTGTACTGGCTCCAAATTCCAGCGTATGTTTATCCGTAAGAAGGTATGTAAAATCTGCTTTTAGATTCGCCTGATAAATTGCAAAGTTCAGGTCAAAAGCGGTAGTTGGAGTTTGCTCTCCTCTGATAGCATACTGATACTGGCTATAGGCACCACTAAACACACCATATAGTTTCGTATTGAAAGTATGTTTCCATTTTAGCGAACCTAATATATTACGATACGTATATAAGGTATCTCCGAATAACCGAAAACGGTCGTTACTCAAATAGGCAGTCAGATATATACTATTCTTTTCATTAATTTCATGACTGATGTGAGCATTGATGTCATAAAAAGAAGCAGAACTTTTGTTAAAGTTTGGATTTTCCAGTGCTTTTAGTACCCAATTGGAATAGGTTGACCTACCACCAAGAATAAAAGAAGATTTATCTTTCACAATAGGTCCTTCCAAAGCCAACCTACTGGTAATTAAACCTATACCTCCAGAGCCAACAAATTTCTTTTTGTTTCCATCCCGACCTGTAATATCCAACACAGAAGAAAGTCTTCCACCAAACTTAGAAGGAATATTACTTTTGTAAAGCTCTACATCTTTGATTACATCTGGATTAAATGCAGAGAAGAAACCAAACAGATGGGCTGGATTATAAACAGTAGCATCATCAAAAAGAATCAGATTCTGAGATGTTGAACCTCCTCTTACATTGAGTCCTGTACTACTCTCTCCTACTGATTTTACGCCAGGTAGAGTAAGTACTACCCGAAGCAAATCTGTTTCACCAAATGCAGTTGGAATCTGCTTCATGGTTTTAATTGAGAGTTTTTCCAGGCCCATTTGTGTGCCTGCAACATTTACATCACGATCAGCCTGTACTTTCACTTCTTTCAGAGCCACTACACTTTCCAGCATTTCAATATCCAGTTTTCCATCAGAATAAACCATCACCTGGCGTCTGGTATCACGCATACCAATATTCTTGATCCGAAGCAAATGTTTTCCTTTTGGTAAAGTAATACTGTAATGTCCCAGAGCATCCGTAACCACCCCGATTTGTGGTGATTCCAGATATACTGCTGCCCCAATGATCTGTTCTCCGGTTTTGGCATTGCGTACATAACCGGATATAGTCGCATTGCCTTCTTTTAGTTTATATGTTTTTACTCCAATCTCATATAATTTATTTTCACTTGCAGACAACAGTCTTTCTTCCCGTTCCTCATCTGGAATATCATAAGCTGTTGCATCTGTTTTCTCACTTGGAGTAGAATCAAATAATCCTGCAGGCAGTCGTGTAATGATCAATCGATCCTGGGCAATGTATATACGTTTTTGGGCGTCAATCGAGAACTTGAACTCAGTATCACTGAAAACTTGTTCTAGTACTTTTTGAATAGGTAAATTGGTTACCTGAAGCGTAACTTTAAAGCTATCAAGTTGTACCGCATCATAATAAAAATAATAAGGGCTCTGGGATTCTATTTCCTTAACAAATTGACTGAAGGGAGTATTGGTAAAATTACCATTTATTCCATTATCTGTTTTTGTCTGCGCATTAACAGACTGTATCAAAAGGAAAAAAAAGAACAAAAGATAAGTAGATGTTTTCTTCATGGAGTGGTTAGTTGATCGTAATAGGCAGTAACCTGAACAATAGTATTTTCACGATCTTTTTTGAATCGGAGCTTGTTCTCTCGAATATATTTACGCAGAGCTTTTTTCTGATCTTCAAACAATTGTAATACAGAACTTTTCCTGCTCACACTATGATATACACCATCTTTGTAAACATAAAAGAAATTCTTGGCAGGAAACTCTACTACTATCTTCATTTGCTCAATTACCTCATCCCGTTCTTTTATCCGACGTGCCAACACTTTTAATCTCTTATTATACAATAAGTCATAAAAGCCTGTCCGCAATCCTGTATTATCTTTTTCCAAACGAATGAAGTGATGATTTAAGACAGTAAAATAACTTACTTTTTCTTTTTGGAGTTGTATCTGATCATATCTGTTAAGGTGTTCAATAGCGACTTCATCTTTCACAATATCATACATAATCAGAACGTTTGGGTAGAATTGTCCATCGTAATGGACAGAACCTGCCTCCATTTCGTCTGACTCAAAAAACTGGTGTTCTTTTGAACGAGAATCGTAGATAAAATACTCAGGCCCGTTATACAAATGCTGTGATTCTTCCGTAGATATCCGGTACAATTCCACAGCAGAAGCGATAGCCTTTTTGGCAGAAGTATCTGCTTTTTGGGCATAAAGAGGAATACCAAACAGGTACAATATACCTATACTGGCAGTAAAATATTTCATTCAGGTAGTAGTGTTTGAATATTGGAATCCTGTAGGATCACTATTGTTTCAGTATTTTATCCGAAGAGCTACTGTTAAAGAGTGGAGTTTATATATGCAAGGTAAATAATATCCTTATATCTTTTATATGAATCACAAAAAAGTAAAAAAATAAATCTACCATTTACCCAAATCAATAGATAAATAGTTTTATTCAATCGACAGTCTCTCTTTTAATACTATACTTTTTATGCCATTATCCAAGTTCAATCAGATAAAATAGTTTTCCTACAGTTTATGCAAAGAAACTTTGTTCCCGAATTCTATCTATAATATATGAATATCCATTTCTTCATATTGTTTTAGCAAGGCTTTATCAATTCTATCATCTGTAAGTAAGATATCAAGATGTTCGGTAGGACACACAAGAAAATTTTCTGCTGTGTTCATTTTATCATATGTTGCAGTAGCTATTATCTTTTGAGAAACCTCTACCATTTTACGTTTAACCTGGCTTTCCTCACGGCTTTGAGAAGTGACTCCAATTTCTGGATGAATACTACATACTCCTATCAAACACCAATCAGCCCGAATCATTGCTAAACTCTCAATAGTCTCTATTCCTACTGCAGCCTGAGCTTGTTTAAAAATTTTTCCTCCCAGCATTATGGTTTCCACTTCGGGGTGTGTTACCAGTTCCTGTGCGATCAGTAAACTATTGGTAAATATAGTAGCTTTCAAAGTTGTTGGCAACAACTTCGCGACCAGTAGGTTTGTGGTGCCATTATCCAGTACAATTACCTGATCATTAGAAAATAAGTCAATAGCCTTTTCTGCTATAATTTGTTTCTCTGTTTGAGAAATATGGAGTCTCTCATTCACATCATATGGCAACTTAGGCTTTGGAATAGCTCCCCCATGCACTTTTTTTATTAGCCCAATGTCTGCAAGTTCCTGCAAATCTCGTCGAATGGTATCATCAGATACCTGTAATTCCTTTTGTAACTCTAGTGAAACCACCTTACGATTCTCCAGGAGTTTTTGTAAGATATACTGATGTCTTTCTTCTTTGAGCATATATGCGTTTTTGAAAATATTAATTAATAAAATTATTGCTTTTATGCAATATTATGCGGTATTTTATTATTTAAAAATAAAAATAACCGTAAAAATCCTCAAACAATGGCATTCATCGAGCATATTGCAATATGGGTAACAGATCTAGAAAATATGAAAAATTTCTATTCTACCTATTTCGGAACTTCTTCCGGAGAAAAATATCATAATCATACGAAAGATTTCCAATCATACTTTCTTTCTTTTAAGCAAGGCAGTCGGCTGGAATTGATGCAAATGCCTTCTATTCCAGACAATCTAAATGATATTTTCAAACAATATAAAGGATTGATTCATTTTGCTATTTCAGTTGGCAGCAAGGAGGAGGTTGATAAGTACACAGAATTATTACGAAAAGATGGCTACCCAATAGTTGGAGAACCACGATATACAGGGGATGGCTACTACGAAAGTATAGTTCTTGATCCTGAAAATAATAGAATTGAGATTACCAACTGATTATCCATAAAAGCTCCTTACATTTGTGTATCTGTTCTAAGTCAGCTTTATATATGAATATAACAGCAACTCCCTCCCGACTGTTTTCACTTCCTTTAATCCGAACGTCTATCTCAGTATACTTCTTTGTTTTAGGAAGTATGTTTGCTACCTGGGCATCACGTTTACCAGCTATTAAAGTTCAACTACATCTTTCTGATGGTGAATTGGGAACAGTTTTGCTGGGGATGCCTATCGGATCTATATTGGTGATGCCTCTGGCAGGTTGGCTTACTTCCCGATTTGGAAGTCGATCAGTGGTAGTAACAGCCAGTGTTATCTATAGTTGTGTCATACCTTGCCTAGCCTTAATTCCAGAAGCATGGATGTTAGCGGTTGCCTTATTATTTGCAGGTGCAAGTGGAGATCTGATAAATATTGCAGCAAATGATCAAGCTATACATCTGGAAAAAATGTATGCAAAATCCATTATGTCCTCTTTTCATGCATTATTTAGTGTAGGGGGAATGGTGGGTGCAGGCTTAGGAGGCTTGATGCGTCAGTGGGATATTGATCTGTTTACACACTTTTGTATTGTAGGCAGTTTCACGATTCTCATTTCAATTATTTTCTCTCGTTTTTTATTGACAACACATACGAACTATGATCCAACAACCCCAGTGTTTGTCAGGCCAGATAATACAATAATTGGTTTGGGTATTATTGGTCTTTGTGTGATGCTGGGCGAAGGAGCTATGGCTGACTGGTCATCTATTTATTTAACGAATCTACTGCCAGCTAATTCAGGTTGGACTACGGCTGGATATACAGCATTCTCTTTTGCTATGGCACTAGGACGTTTTGGAGGCGATTGGTTTACCAATCGCCAGGGTATCCAGAAAACATTAATTATCAGTGGTATTCTGTCTGGATTTGGTCTATTGCTAGCTATTTTGGTTCAACAACCTACATTTGTAATTATTGGCTTTGCTTGTGCAGGTTTGGGGTTTGCTACTGTAGTACCACTGGTATATAGTGCAGCCGGTCAGTCTAAAACGATGAATGCAGGAATGGCAATTGCTGCCGTTTCAACAGTAAGCTACTTTGGCTTTTTGTTCGGTCCTCCACTAATAGGTTGGATCTCAGAAGCTATAGGCTTACGATGGGCTCTTTTGCTTGTTGTATTTCTAAGTTTTATGATATCAGTTTTAGCAAAAAAGAATACTAAAGAATAATTTTCATGTTCAACAAATTACCACCAGCATGATTTTGTTGAACATGAAATGATATAATGTAAAAATTACAACCAGGATAATGTTAAATAATGTTTCTATTATTTAACATTATCCTGAGTATTCCTTCGATTAGTAAGTGATACACCTGCCAATACAAGTAGCCCCCCTCCTATCATATAAACATCTACATTTTCATTTAATATCATTACAGCCAGCAATACAGCAAAAACAGGAACCAGATTTCCAAAAACAGCAGCCTGTGATGGACCAATAGATCGTACACCTTCATAAAACCATATATATCCCAAAGCAGTACTAAAAATTGCCATAAATAGAATAGCTGCCCATAATTGCCAGCTCAGTTGTGTAAAAGAATGTAATGCGCCTTCTGAAATTCCCAGAATACCTAATGTAAATAAGCCAATACAAGAAGAATAAGCAGCAACAACCAAAGGAGACAGATCCACGAGAGCTAATTTGCCTACTAAAGTATAAATAGCCCAGGTAATTACACAACCAAAAATTAATACATCCCCCAAAGTAATTCCACCATTCAACAGAGAAACCAACTCTCCATGTGAAATAACAATCATTGCTCCTACAATAGAAATTAGAATACCAATCCAACGTAACGGGGTAATTCTCTCTTTAAAAAAAATAGCACTTAATGAGGCAGTTACAGCAGGTGTAATAGCTACAATTAAAGAAGCACGGCTAGCGGGTATGTATCGTAACCCATTAAAGAAGAAGATATTATATAAGAAAACACCACTAAGTCCCAAAACCAAAACCAGCAACCATTGCCTCAAGGTAAGTTTAGGAAACCTCTTTTCAACCTGATATAGAATTGTCATCAGACAAATGGATGCAATCAAAAAACGATTGGTTGCTGCAGTATAAGGTCCTACCTCACCATTCACAAGTATTTTTCCGGCAATAAATCCCCCTGCCCAAAACAATGAAACAAGTACAAGTTTTAAATATGTCATTTATGATTTTGTATGGATTAAAAACTTCAGATGAAGCATACCTTTTCTTTTGCACTCAAAGAAACTGCAAAACATTAACATTCAAAAGTTTTCATCAGTTCTTCCAATAAAAACGGACTGTTTTAGAACAGTCCGTTTTTATTGGAAGAACCACTATGCTATCTTCATGCAGCCACCCTATGTCTAAAAAAAGGTGCTAAAACCCGTTGATTAAATAACCAAAGCAGAAGCACGGCATTGACAACTAATAAAATTTCCCAAAGAATACCTATTCCTATAACATTTCTTACCATATGAGTAGTTGTAACCACAGGAACTGTATTTGCTGAGGATGCAGAGAATATTGAAAGCAAAATTATACTCACAATTACCAGAAAACTCATAAAGCCCAGAAAGACAAATGGCGTTAATCGCACTCGTTTCTTCACATCTGGTACTGCCAAACGTATCTCATCCCATTGATCCAAAACACGTTCTGTAAATACAACAGATGGTTGTAACAATGGCATTGAAGCCAATTGTTCATTTATCGAAATAAATGTCTGGTATCGTGCCTGACAATCTTCACACACAGATAGATGATCAAAATATTGTTGTTTTTCATCCTCGGTCAAAAATGCATCAGCCAGATCCATTAACTGATCATCCGTCAGATGTTGTATGTTCTTTTTCATCATAATAAATTTTTTGCTTCCCGCTTTAATAAACTATCCAATTCCAAAGCCAGGCGTTGACGAGCTCTGTGCAATCTTACTTTTGCATTGCTGGATGTCATTCCTGTAATTTCAGCGATTTCTTCCAAAGATTGTTCTTTCAAATAAAAAAGGATAATTATTCCAGCATCTTCCGAAGACAGGTGTGCCAATGCCTTTTCAATATAATATTGTTGTTCTCTACGTTTTGTAAAGTCGTTGTCTGTTTGTTCTGCAGCTAATGTATGAACTGTTTCAATATCTTCAATCTGATCTTTTTGCTTGCGCTTAAGCATTAACGCTGCATTAAAAATAATACGATAAAACCATGTAGTAAATTTTGATTCCTTATTAAAAGATTCAAGATTTCTGAATGCCTGAATAAACGCATCTTGTGCAGCTTCTTCGGCATTCTCACGATTTCGCAAAATTCGATATGCAATAGTAAATGCATACTCCTTGTGGCGTTCTACCAGGTCACGACATGCAGTCTGATCACCTAATAGGATCTTGTCAATTAAGGTTATATCGTCCGATTTGCTTTTCACACCTGATTGGATGCACACATAAACTGAAAGGTTACATTATTTGGTTGAAAAAATAAAATAATAGATATAACACTCATTTTCAAAAAAATATCATTATTAAATATAGCTTCATTATGCTTAGATTGCAGTTTTTTTGTTCTTCCGAGAAAAATGAGAAAATTTTCGCTTTCTCTGTAACCTGTCAGAATGTTGTTGCATCCTATGTTCAGAAAACAGGAAAACATTCATTCATCTAAACACAATTTACAACTATGGGTCCCGATGTAGCCGTCTTTATGGTTCCAATTGTCAGTGTTATTGGCATTATAACAATGATTATCTTTATTCGCTACTACATGAATGTAGAACGAATGGCCTTGATTCAAAAAGGAATTGATCCTTTTACTAATAAACCTAAAGGTCAGTTAAATCCTTCTGTTACACTTAGGATCGCTTTATTGTTGATAGGGACTGGAGTAGGAATTTTGCTAGGCAATTTTCTGGATGAGATCACACCACTTGTATCTCAAGCAGCCTATTTCTCTATGATTCTGATTTTTGGAGGGGCAGGCTTACTGACATCTTATGCATTTGAACTTCGTATGGCAAAGAGAGAAGAAGCTGAAGCAAAAAAAGAAATCAAATACGAAAATATTTAAGTTTTTCCTATAAAAGCAAAAGGTCAACTCTACTAGTTGACCTTTTGCTTTTATAGGCGTTATCCTTATTTATATAATTCTCTTTCTGATTGAGCTTCCAAGTTAAACAAATCATTCAACACATCGATAAGTGTTTCAGCTTCTCCACGTTTACAAGCAGCTTTTAACTGCAACACCGGAAGTTTGATAATCTTTTGCATTATACCTTTGGTAATCTGTTCGATCCTTTCTGTCTCTGCAGGTGTTAATCCTTTCAGATGACGTGCCAGCTCTTCTTGGCGGATCTGTTCCAATGCATTTTTCAGTTTATTGATGGTTGGGGAAACAGCCATCTCTCTTGACCAATCTGAAAAATCTTTTAACGCCTCTGTAATAATTTCCTGTACATGTGCTATTGCTATAATCCTTTTTTGTAATGCTTCATTCGCACGGCTTTGAATTTCATCTATATTATAGAGAACAACTCCCGGTATTTCTTCTATGGTTGATTCAATACTACGGGGAACAGCCAAGTCAACAAAAAATTTATAGGAAAGAATATCCCAAGACTTAATCATTGCCTGAGTAATAAAAGGGTCTTGCTTTGCTACAGAACTAATAATCACATCATATTGACGCATCTTTTCTTCAACCTGGGAAAACGGCAGAACTTTGAAATTCAATTCAGTAGCCAATTCTTCAGCCTTGATATGGGTACGGTTACACAAAGTAACTTCAAAGTGCTTATTTTCAGCCAGGTTTTTGCACACATCTGTTCCAATCTCACCTAATCCCACAACCAACACTTTGGGTTGAATCAATGCAGTTGTCAAATCTTCAAGCAATTCAACTGTTGCATAGGATACAGAAGCTGCTCCATCACGAAACGCAGTTTCCTGTACCACACGTTTATTTGCAAAGAAAATGGCATGCATTAAACGATGTACAAAAGGACCTGCCATATTAACATCAGCAGCCCATTGGTAAGCGTGTTTGGCCTGACTTGTAATTTGCAGATCACCTACCACCTGAGAATGAATTCCCAAAGAAACTTCAAATAAACGACGAACAGCTACCTGGTGATCAGTAAAAGATTGAAAGTATTGCTTATACATATTAGCATCGAGACCTTTCTGAATACCAATAAGTTTTATAATATCTTCGCTTCGGTCTTCAGCTGATGTGTAATATATTTCTGTACGATTACAGGTGGATAAAACCAGCATTTCGGCGATATCTAACACCTCACGAGCTTGCAAAAGTAGATTTTTGCATCCTTGTTCTTCAAGCGCTACTCGTTCTCTAACATCAATAGGAGCCGTGTGATGTGAAATACTGATGGCTTTAAATTGTTGGTGCATGGCAGAGGTACTAATTCTAAATATTCTTGTGCAAAATTACTATGAAAATGTCCAATGTGAAAACGATTTGTCAGTAGAAACCATGATCTTTATCACTCTTTAGTATAATTTAGAATTATTATAAATAACAAACAATTACTAAAAAAGCAATTCTTATACTTAAATCCGCATAATTAATACAATAAAATGATTGTATTCTTCGCTTCTTTAGAAAATCCTGTTTGAAGCATTGGATGTATTAAAAATAGTATCTTGTCATCGGCAAATATATATATCTATATACCAATTGTGTGACAAAAGGGTTCAATTGCCATAAATTCACGCTAAAGCGATATGAAACAAAACTTTCTGATCAATCTTTACAACGACAAATCACAAACCAAGATAGTTGCTATTCTGATTGCTTTACTTATTGGAGGTGCCTCTGTCTTTTATACTAATTATATTGTAAAAAAACTAGCAGAACATGAACGCCAGGAGATAGAACTTTACGCTAAGGCATTAGAGATTATAACTAGTACAGATAGTGATAATGATGAAGGTGTAGCAATCAATTTTATTACAGAACAAATTATCAAAAAGAATGACATGATTCCAGCTATTGTGACAGATGATCATGACAATCCTATTTCAACAGCTAGTGCATCATCTATCAACATTAATTTTCCATCCAAAGCTACAGAAGATGAAAAAAAGGAAATTATGTATGAAGAACTTGAGGTAATGAAATCTCAGCACCCTCCTATTGAGATTAATCTGGCAGGACTTCAGCAACGCATTTTTTATCGCAATTCAGATGTATTGTTCCAATTACAATATTATCCTTATGTTCAGCTTAGTGTAATTGGTGTATTTGTCTGGCTGACCTATCTTGCTTTCAGTTCTTCTCGTAGGGCCGAACAAAACCGGGTGTGGGTTGGCCTAGCTAAAGAAACAGCACATCAGTTAGGTACACCCATTTCATCGCTGATGGCATGGATTGAATATTTTAAATCTGACCCTCAATTCAGTCATAATGAAGCAATTCCGGAACTTGAAAAAGACGTTCATAAATTGGAAATGATTACAGCTCGTTTTTCAAATATTGGTTCTGTCCCAACCTTAACAGAAGAAAACCTGCATGATATTTTAGATAACATCATCAGTTATCTGCAGAGCAGAATTTCTAGTAAGGTCAAACTATATTTGGATTCTGATTCACCTAATCCTGCTCCAGCCAAAATCAATCGTCATTTATTTGAATGGGTTATTGAGAACCTTTGTAAAAATGCAGTGGATGCCATGAGCGGAGGAAGTGGCGAAATTATCATTACTTTACGAAATCAGTCAAATAAATGGGTTATTGATATATCTGACACGGGAAAAGGGATATCTAAGGCAAATCTGAAAAAAGTGTTTGATGCAGGATTTAGCACTAAAAAAAGAGGCTGGGGATTAGGACTTACACTGGCAAAACGAATAATCGAAAATTACCATCAAGGCAAAATCTTTGTAAAATCATCTGAACCTAATAAAGGTACAACATTCCGAATTTTACTTAATATCTAATCTATACTGAATAGAATTGAAATTTATCAATATAGACAGCAATCTAAGAATAGTATCTTTGAAAAATTTATAACTCACATGCAACACATCATTCGCCTTCTCTGCTTCTTGTTTATAATGACTTATTTCAGCGCCTGTACTTCAACACAAGAGAAAAACGAGGACTCACCAGCCCAACAAACTTCAGTTGAAACAAAACCCAAATTACCGAACTTCCAGGTAATGGACTTGGAAAAAAAGCTGATCTCAATATCACAGTTACCACAAAACAGACCTACTATCGTATTTTTTTTCCACCCTGATTGTGAACATTGCCAAGCAGAAGCTACTGAACTTCAAAAGTATACAGATCGGTTT